>NZ_JBSTYM010000010.1:0-150088 GCF_054052445.1 Aeromonas crassostreae
CTTGATTCAAATTGTTAAAGAGCGACGCAGCTTTTGGCTGCTGCGGGAGTGGAATTCTACTCAACCGCCTTCTCGAGTCAAGCCTTATTTTGTAAGGCTTTTCGAGGCTATCGACGAGGTTGTTTGCGTTGCCGCTTGCCCTGTCGATGGAGGCGCATTATAGGGAGCTGAAATTTTCTGGCAAGCCCTAGATCGCAATAAAACAGCAAAAATCGGCACTTTTTTAGTTATTCATAGCCAACCACAGCTTTTATACAAACTTATCCACAGACAGTGCCTCAACCAAGGCTAAATCGGCACTTTCCTATAAGTAGAACAGGCCCCAGTGTTGATTGGGGGTATCTCGGTACCAGGTAAATCGAACGTCTCCTCTAAGATAAGAAATACCTATATAAGGAACGATGCGATACGACTGAGGCAGTTGAGGCAGTTGAGGCAGTTGAAGCAGTTGAAGCAGTTGAAGCAGTTGAAGCAGTTGAAGCAGTTGAAGCAGTTGAAGCAGTTGAAGCAGTTGAAGCAGTTGAAGCAGTATCAGAATCCATTAAGAGAAAAGCCGGGACAAGCCCGGCTTTTTCTTTATCACTCAGCAGCTGCTTCAGCAGCGGCCGGGCGGTCTACCAGCTCGATGTAAGCCATCGGAGCGTTGTCGCCGGCACGGAAACCGCATTTCAGAATGCGAGTATAACCGCCGGCGCGCTCCAGGTAGCGCGGGCCCAGTTCATTGAACAGCTTAGCCACGATCGCGTTGTCGCGAGTGCGGGCAAATGCCAGACGACGATTAGCAACGCTATCGGTCTTGGCAAGGGTGATCAGCGGTTCAACGACACGACGCAGCTCTTTTGCCTTAGGCAGAGTCGTCTTGATGATCTCATGACGAACCAGGGAGCTGGCCATGTTGCGGAACATAGCCTGACGGTGGCTGCTGTTCCGGTTCAGTTGACGACCACTCAAACGATGGCGCATGACCTTATCCTTCTAACTAAATCTGTGAAACCCGTAATCTGGATTACTCGTCAGCGATGCTGGCGGGCGGCCAGTTCTCAAGGCGCATGCCAAGAGACAGACCACGGGAGGCCAACACGTCCTTGATCTCAGTCAGGGACTTCTTACCGAGGTTGGGAGTCTTAAGCAACTCAACCTCGGTACGCTGTACCAGATCACCAATATAGTGGATAGCTTCTGCCTTCAGACAGTTCGCAGAACGAACTGTCAGCTCCAAATCATCGACAGGACGCAGCAGGATCGGATCGAACTCGGGCTTCTCTTCTTTCTTCTCGGGCACGCTGACATCGCGCAGGTCCACGAAGGCTTCCAATTGCTCGGCCAAGATAGTGGCGGAACGACGGATGGCTTCTTCAGGATCCAGGGTACCATTGGTCTCCATGTCGATGACCAGCTTGTCCAAGTCGGTGCGCTGTTCCACACGTGCTGCCTCAACATTGTAGGCAATACGAACGATGGGGCTGAACGCGGAGTCCAGCAGCAGGCGACCGATAGGACGCTCTTCATCATCGTTGTGAACACGAGCAGAAGCAGGCACATAACCACGACCGCGCTGAACTTTCAGACGCATGCTGATCTCAGCATTGGCGCCAGTCAGGTGGCAGATTACGTGCTCCGGGTTAACAATCTCGACTTCATCACCGTGAGTGATATCACCTGCGGTAACGGGGCCTGTTCCAGACTTGGTCAGGGACAGAGTTACCTCGTCCTTGCCTTCCAGCTTCACAGCGATACCTTTCAGGTTGAGCAGGATTTCAAGAATGTCTTCCTGTACACCTTCTTTGCTGCTGTACTCGTGCAGTACGCCGTCGATCTCGACTTCAGTGACTGCACAACCGGGCATAGATGACAGCAAAATACGACGCAGGGCATTACCCAGCGTGTGACCAAAACCACGCTCAAGCGGCTCAAGAGTCACTTTTGCGTGAGTCGGGCTAACTTGCTCGATGTCAACTAGCCGCGGCTTAAGAAAATCTGTTACAGAACCCAGCATTGTGTCCTCTCTTTAGAAGCTAGCTTTACTTGGAGTAAAGCTCGACGATCAGCTGTTCGTTAATGTCGGCAGACAGGTCAGAACGCTCCGGCAGGCGCTTGAAGGCACCTTCCATTTTAGCGGCGTCAACCTCTACCCAAGTCGGCTTCTCGCGCTGACCAGCAACTTCCAGGGAAGCTTTGATACGCGCTTGCTTCTTAGCCTTCTCACGAACGCAGATCACGTCCTCAGGGGAAACCTGGAAAGAAGGAATGTTAACAACGCGACCGTTTACCAGGATAGCCTTATGGCTCACCAGCTGGCGAGATTCAGCGCGGGTAGCACCGAAGCCCATGCGATAAACGACGTTATCCAGACGACCTTCCAGCAGCTGCAACAGGTTTTCGCCGGTGTTGCCTTTTTGACGGGCAGCGTCACGGTAGTAGTTGCGGAACTGTTTTTCCAATACGCCGTAGATACGACGAACTTTTTGTTTCTCGCGCAGTTGCACGCCGTAGTCGGACAGACGCGCTTTACGCGCACCGTGTTGACCAGGAGCAGTGTCAATCTTGCACTTGGAATCTATCGCACGAACACCTGACTTCAGGAAGAGGTCGGTGCCCTCACGACGGCTAAGCTTAAGCTTAGGACCGATATATCTTGCCATCTTCTTTCTCCAACAATCCTAGACCAATAAGCTACCAGCGTTACACGCGGCGCTTCTTGGGAGGACGACAACCGTTGTGCGGGATCGGAGTCACATCAGTAATGTTAGTGATGCGGAAACCAGCCGCGTTCAGCGCGCGGATGGAGGACTCACGACCGGGACCCGGACCTTTAACCATGACTTCCAGGTTCTTCACGCCGTATTCTTTGGCGATCTCACCAGCACGCTCAGCAGCTACCTGGGCAGCAAACGGAGTGGACTTACGGGAACCACGGAAACCTGAACCACCGGAGGTAGCCCATGACAGAGCATTGCCCTGACGGTCAGTAATGGTCACGATTGTGTTGTTGAAAGATGCATGAACGTGCGCAATACCGTCGCTCACTTGCTTTTTAACGCGCTTGCGAGCACGAGTCGGAGTTTTAGCCATTTTCTACCTTCCCGTTACTTCTTGATAGCCTTGCGCGGACCCTTACGGGTACGAGCGTTGGTCTTGGTACGTTGACCACGAACAGGCAGGCTACGACGGTGACGCAAACCACGGTAGCAACCCAGATCCATCAAGCGTTTGATGTTCATGGAAATCTGACGACGCAGGTCACCTTCAACGGTGAATTTACCTACTTGTTCACGCAGACTCTCGATCTGAGCTTCGTCCAGGTCTTTAATTTTCACATTCTCAGCGATACCGGCTGCGGCACAGATGGCCTTGGAGCGGGTACGACCGACGCCATAAATCGCAGTCAAAGCAATGACTGCATGCTTATGGTCAGGAATGTTAATGCCAGCGATACGGGCCACTATTCACTCCTACATATAGTAGATTACGACCACCACAAAGCCCGTGAGCGGATACGTGGCGGTCAACCAATACACAACAAAAGTTGGCTGGCTATATTAGCCAGCACAACTATTTGTTGCAAGTACTAACCGTAAAAAATTAGCCTTGGCGCTGTTTATGCTTTGGCTCGCTGCAAATCACCCGCACCACACCGTGACGCTTGATGATTTTGCAGTTACGGCAGATTGCCTTAACGGAAGCACGAACTTTCATTGCTTAACTCCGTAACTACGCCGACCTTTAGCGGCCGTAGCCCTTCAGGTTGGCCTTCCTCAGGACGTCGCCATATTGATGAGACATCATATGGGTTTGTACCTGAGCCATGAAGTCCATGATAACTACCACGATAATCAGCAGCGAGGTGCCACCGAAGTAGAACTGTACGTTCCAGGCAGTCATCAAGAACTGGGGTACCAGACAGATAAAGGTTATATAGAGCGCACCTGCCAATGTCAGGCGAGTCATAACCTTATCGATGTAACGTGCTGTCTGCTCGCCCGGGCGGATCCCCGGGATAAAGGCTCCACTCTTCTTCAAGTTGTCTGCCGTCTCGCGTGGATTGAATACCAGCGCGGTGTAGAAGAAACAGAAGAAGATAATGGCTGCTGCATACAACATCTCATACAAGGGCTGACCCGGCTGCAGGACCATAGAGACCTGCTGCAGAATGTCGGCTACCTTGCCCTCGCCCTGACCAAACCAAGAGGTAATGGTCCCTGGGAAGAGGATGATGCTGGATGCGAAAATCGCAGGAATCACACCGGCCATATTCACTTTCAATGGCAGGTGTGTGCTTTGCGCGGCGAATACCTGGCGGCCTTGTTGACGCTTGGCATAGTTCACGACGATACGACGCTGACCACGCTCCACGAACACCACAAAGTAAGTCACTGCGAAAACAATCAAGCCCAGCAACAACAACAGCAGGATGTGCAATTCCCCTTGACGTGCCTGTTCGGCCGTAGCACCAATGGCATGAGGCAGCCCGGCAACGATCCCGGTGAAAATAATCAACGAGATGCCGTTACCGATACCACGCTCGGTAATCTGCTCACCCAACCACATCAAAAACATGGTGCCAGTGACCAGACTCACAACCGCCGTGAAATAGAAGCCCAAACCCGGATGAGTCACGAGTCCTTGCATCATGTTCGGCAGACCGGTTGCGATACCAATGGCCTGGAAGGTTCCCAAAATCAATGTACCCCAACGGGTATACTGATTGATCTTGCGACGGCCGGATTCACCTTCTTTCTTGAGTTCAGCAAGAGCGGGATGAACCACGGTCAGTAACTGGATGATGATCGACGCCGAAATGTACGGCATGATCCCCAACGCAAGAATAGAAGCACGCGAGAGTGCACCACCACTGAACATGTTGAACATCTCAATGATGGTGCCCTTCTGTTGCTGGAACAACTCGGCCAGTACGGCGGCGTCAATACCAGGAATAGGCACATAAGAGCCTGCACGGAAAACGATAATCGCCCCGAGAACGAAGAGCAGACGGCTCTTCAGTTCACTCAGACCACCTTGCGCTTTAACATCCAATCCTGGTTTCTTAGCCATTGTACTGATTATTCCTCGATTTTACCGCCAGCGGCCTCGATGGCTGCACGTGCACCTTTGGTGACGGACAGACCACGAACGGTCACAGCACGGTCAATGTTGCCAGACAGAACAACTTTAGCGAACACGATGTTCTTGGTCAGAACGCCGGCTTGCTTCAGAGTGCTCACATCGACCACATCACCTTCTACCAGGGCGATTTCGTTCAGGCGCACTTCGGCAGAAACCAAAGATTTGCGAGAGAAGAAACCGAACTTCGGCAGACGGATTTTCAAAGGCATCTGGCCACCTTCGAAACCGTTGCGGACTTTGCCGCCACCGGAACGAGAGGTTTGACCTTTCACACCACGACCACCAGTCTTGCCCAGACCAGAACCGATACCACGGCCCGGACGGTGCTTAACAGACTTGGAACCAGGGGCCGGAGACAGAGTGTTCAGACGCATGCTTAGCCCTCCACCTTAACCATGTAATAAACCTGGTTGATCATGCCGCGTACGCAGGGAGTATCCTCCAGCTCAACGGTGTGACCAATGCGACGCAGACCCAGACCACGCAGAGTCGCCTTGTGCTTTGGCAGACGGCCGATAGAGCTGCGAGTTTGAGTTACTTTTACAGTGTTAGCCATGTCGCATTACCCCAGAATTTCTTCAACGCGCAGACCACGCTTGGCAGCGATCTGAGCCGGGGATTGACCCTGAACCAGAGCGTCTACAGTTGCGCGAACAACGTTGATCGGGTTAGTGGAACCGTAGGTCTTGGCCAGCACGTTGTGGATACCGGCAACTTCCAGCACGGCACGCATGGCGCCGCCTGCAATGATACCAGTACCTTCAGAGGCCGGCTTCATGAACACGGTGGAACCGGAGTGAACGCCTTGCACCGGGTGGTGCAGGGTGCCGTTGTTCAGTTCGACCTTGTTCAGGTTACGCTTGGCCTGTTCCATCGCTTTTTGAATAGCGGCGGGAACTTCACGGGCCTTACCGTAACCGTAACCTACACGGCCGTTACCATCACCCACCACGGTCAACGCGGTGAAGGACATGATACGACCACCTTTAACAGTTTTCGAAACACGGTTTACTGCAATCAGCTTTTCTTGCAGTTCGCCGGCTTGAGATTCGACTTTAGCCATCTTCGACTCCTAGCTTAGAACTGAAGACCAGCGTCACGAGCAGCGGTAGCCAGAGCGGCGACACGACCGTGATACTTGAAACCGGAACGATCGAAAGATACGTTCTGAATGCCTTTGGCGATAGCACGCTCAGCGATAGCCTTACCGACTGCGGTAGCTGCATCAGCATTACCGGAGTACTTGATTGCTTCACTGATGGCTTTCTCTACTGTGGAAGCAGAGGCCAGAACTTCGGAACCGTTGGCTGCGATTACCTGCGCGTAGATATGACGCGGGGTACGGTGAACAACCAGACGGGTAGCTCCCAGTTCCTGCATCTTCTTCCGAGCACGAGTAGCACGACGGAGACGAGCTGCTTTCTTGTCCATAGTGTTACCTTACTTCTTCTTAGCTTCTTTAGTACGCACTTGCTCGTTGGCATAGCGTACACCCTTGCCCTTGTAGGGCTCCGGAGCGCGGTAAGCACGGATATCGGCGGCGACTTGGCCAACCAGCTGCTTGTCCACACCACGCAGAACGATCTCTGTAGCGGTCGGACATTCAGCGGTCACACCAGCCGGCAGCGCATGCTCAACCGGGTGAGAGAAGCCCAGTGCCAGCGCGACAGCATTGCCCTTGATGGAGGCTTTGTAACCTACACCAACCAGCTGCAGCTTACGCTCAAAGCCTTGGGTAACACCGATTACCATGTTGTTGACCAATGCACGGGCAGTACCGGCCTGAGCGTCGGCACCATTGGAGCCGTCGCGCGGGGCGAACTTCAGTACATTGTCTTCTTTGGTCACTTCTACACCGGCGTGAATAGAACGAACCAGGGAACCTTTACCACCTTTGATGGACAGTTCCTGACCGTTCAGAGTCACCTCTACGCCAGCAGGAATAGTGACGGGTGCCTTAGCAACACGAGACATTTCCTACCTCCTATTAAGCGACGTAGCAGATGATCTCACCGCCCATGCAAGCTTTACGAGCTGCACGGTCAGTCATCACACCTTTAGACGTGGACACGATAGCAACACCGAGACCGCCCATGACTTTCGGCAGATCAGTAGTGCGCTTGTAAATACGCAGGCCGGGACGGCTCACGCGTTGGATCAGTTCTACAACCGGCTTGCCCTGGAAATATTTCAGTTCAATTTCCAGTTCCGGCTTCACATCACCCGCTACGGAGTAGCCAGCGATGTAACCTTCTTCTTTCAGCACGTGGGCGATAGCCACTTTCAGCTTGGAAGAAGGCATGGAAACCGAAACTTTGCTCGCCGCTTGACCGTTACGGATGCGGGTCAGCATATCCGCGATCGGATCTTGCATGCTCATAAGTCTAACTCCCGAGATTCGTTACCAAGAAGCCTTCTTCAGGCCCGGAATTTCGCCCTTCATGGCATGCTCACGCACCTTGATGCGAGACAGGCCAAACTTGCGCAGGAAACCGTGCGGACGACCAGTAATATTGCAACGGTTACGCTGGCGGGACGGACTGGAATCACGGGGCAGCTGTTGCAGTTGCAGGACAGCATCCCAACGCGCTTCTTCAGAAGCGTTCATATCAACGATGATAGCTTTCAGCTCGGTTCGCTTAGTGGCGAACTTGGCTACCAGCTTCGCACGCTTTGCTTCACGTGCTTTCATGGATGTTTTAGCCATAACCCTAACCTTACTTGCGGAATGGGAAGTTAAAGGCAGCCAGCAGAGCACGGCCTTCTTCATCGGTATTCGCGGAAGTGGTGATGGTGATATCCAGACCACGGACGCGATCGACTTTGTCATAGTCGATTTCCGGGAAGATGATTTGCTCACGCACGCCCATGGAGTAGTTACCACGACCGTCGAACGCTTTAGCGTTCAGGCCACGGAAGTCACGGATACGCGGTACGGAGATGCAAATCAGCCGTTCCAGGAACTCCCACATACGCTCGCCACGCAGGGTTACTTTACAACCTATCGGGTAGCCTTCACGAATCTTGAAGCCCGCAACAGATTTGCGAGCTTTGGTGATCAGCGGCTTCTGACCGGAAATGGCAGCCATATCGGCAGCAGCATTTTCCAGCAACTTCTTGTCAGAGATCGCTTCACCAACACCCATGTTCAGGGTGATTTTCTCGATCCGAGGGACTTGCATGATAGTCTTGTAACCGAACTGCTTTGACAGTTCATTTACTACATCGGATTTGTAGTAATCATGCAGTTTCGCCATCGTTAAACTCCAATTACTTCACAAGTTCGCCGGTGGATTTGAAGAAACGGACTTTTTTGCCGTCTTCAATCCGGAAACCAACGCGATCAGCCTTGCCAGTGGCAGAGTTGAACAGCGCTACGTTTGAAACATCGAGGGGGGCTTCTTTGGTGACGATACCGCCAGCCTGACCCAGTGCGGGTACCGGCTTCTGGTGTTTCTTCACCTGGTTGATGCCTTCCACGATTACCTTACCCTTGGCAATCAGAACTTGAGTGACTTTGCCACGCTTGCCCTTGTCTTTGCCGGTAAGAACAATCACTTCGTCTTCGCGACGGATTTTAGCTGCCATCGTTCGACTCCTTACAGTACTTCGGGTGCCAGGGACACAATCTTCATGAACTTCTCATTACGCAGTTCACGGGTCACCGGGCCAAAAATACGAGTACCGATTGGCTGTTGGTTGTTGTTAAGCAACACAGCCGCATTGTTGTCGAAACGGATGACTGAGCCGTCCGGACGACGAACGCCTTTACGGGTGCGTACGACCACCGCGTTATACACATCACCTTTCTTCACTTTACCGCGAGGAATGGCTTCCTTGATGGAAACCTTGATGATGTCGCCGATGCCGGCGTAACGGCGGTGCGAGCCACCCAGAACCTTAATACACATTACACTGCGAGCGCCGGAGTTGTCGGCTACACCCAGCATACTTTGCATCTGGATCATTTTAGTGCTCCGCTTTGTTTACTTCTTATCCCTCTCGGGATCTGGCTGCCTTCAAAAGGCGCGAAACTATAACACAGGAAAATTGGAAAAGGTAGCCTAAAAAACAAACGGCCCCCAAAGGGGGCCGTTTGGGCTATAAAGGACCGATTAGGCCTTTTCCAGGATCCCGACCAGGGTCCAAGACTTGGTCTTGGACAGCGGACGGCACTCGCGGATTTCCACGAGATCGCCAGCTTTACACTCGTTGGTCTCATCGTGTACGTGCAGCTTGGTAGTGCGCTTGATGATCTTACCGTAGATCGGGTGCTTTACCTTGCGCTCGATAGCGACGGTGATGGATTTGTCCATCTTGTCGCTAATGACACGACCTTGCAGAGTACGGATTTTGTCAGTCATTACGCACCTGCCTTCTCAGTCAGTACAGTCTTGATACGTGCGACGTCACGACGCACTTGTTTCAGAGTGTGAGTCTGAGCCAGTTGGCCGGTGGACGCTTGCATGCGCATGTTGAATTGCTCACGCAGCAGGCCCAGCAGCTCCTGGTTCAGTTCTTCGACGCTCTTTTGACGCAGATCTTGAGCTTTCATCACATCACCGTCTTGATTACGAAAGTGGTCTGAACGGACAGCTTAGCAGCGGCCAGGGCGAATGCTTCACGGGCCAGAGCCTCGGGAACACCGTCCATCTCGTACAGAACCTTGCCAGGTTGGATCGGGCATACCCAGTATTCGACGTTACCCTTACCTTTACCCATACGAACTTCGAGGGGCTTTTCGGTAATCGGTTTGTCCGGGAACACTCGGATCCAGATCTTACCCTGACGCTTAACGTGACGGGTCATGGCACGACGGGCTGCTTCGATTTGACGAGCAGTCAGCTGACCACGGGATGTCGCCTTCAGGCCAAAGGTACCGAAGGATACTTCGTTACCAGAGTTGGCCAGACCGCGGTTACGACCCTTATGGGTCTTGCGGAATTTAGTACGCTTAGGTTGCAACATTTACCGAATCTCCTTACTTAGCAGCGCGGCGCTTGTTGTCACGCTTGGGCTTTGCAGGAGCTTGCTCTTGAGCAGCGGCAGCGTTAACAGCAGCCAGACCGCCCAGAACTTCGCCCTTGAAGATCCAAACTTTGACGCCGATCACACCGTAAGTGGTGTGGGCTTCAGAAGTTGCGTAGTCGATGTCGGCACGCAGGGTGTGCAAAGGCACACGACCTTCACGGTACCATTCGGTACGCGCGATTTCAGCGCCGCCCAGACGACCGGACACTTCCACTTTGATGCCCTTGGCACCCAGGCGCATGGCGTTCTGTACGGCGCGCTTCATGGCACGACGGAACATTACACGACGTTCCAGCTGGGAAGTGATGCTGTCGGCAACGAGTTTGCCATCCAGCTCCGGCTTGCGGACTTCGGAAATGTTGATCTGAGCAGGCACGCCAGCGATAGCGGCGACAGCTTTGCGCAGTTTCTCAACGTCTTCGCCTTTCTTGCCGATCACGACACCCGGACGAGCGGTGTGAATGGTCACACGGATGCTCTTGGCCGGACGCTCGATGGTGATCTTGGACAAGGAAGCGTTTTTCAGCTCCTTGGTCAGGAACTGGCGTACTTGAAAATCGCTGTACAGGTTGTCAGCGAAGTCTTTGGTGTTCGCGAACCAGGTAGAATTCCAAGGCTTGGTAATACCCAGGCGAATGCCATTAGGATGTACTTTCTGACCCATTGCTTATCTCCCAGCCTTAGCGTCGGATACCACCACAGTGATGTGAGCGGTACGCTTGAGGATACGATCCGCGCGACCTTTGGCGCGAGGACGGATACGCTTCATGGAGGGACCTTCGTCGACCATGATAGTAGCAATACGCAGGGCGTCGATGTCGGCGCCTTCGTTGTGCTCAGCGTTTGCAATGGCAGATTCCAGCACTTTCTTAACCAGAGCAGCAGCCTTTTTCGGGCTGAAGGTCAGGATATTCAGAGCCTTGTCTACGGACAGACCACGTACTTGATCGGCTACCAGACGAGCTTTCTGGGCAGAAGTACGGGCATAACGGTGTTTAGCGATAGCTTCCATCATTTATCCCTTAGCGCTTCTTAGCCTTCTTATCAGCAGCATGGCCGCGATAAGTACGAGTCGGTGCGAATTCACCCAGTTTGTGACCGATCATTTCTTCGGTAACGAAAACCGGAACGTGCTGACGACCATTATGGACAGCGATGGTCAAACCGATCATGTTCGGGATGATCATTGAACGACGGGACCAGGTTTTAACCGGCTTTTTATCCCCGCTTTCCACCGCTTTCTCTACCTTCTTCAGCAAGTGCAGGTCAATAAATGGACCCTTCTTGAGAGAACGTGGCATGGTGATTCCTCTATGTTAACAATTACTTGTTACGACGACGTACGATGTACTTGTCGGTACGCTTGTTCTTACGGGTCTTGAAGCCTTTAGCCTTCTGGCCCCATGGGGACACAGGCTGCATGCCCTTGTTACGACCCTCACCACCACCGTGCGGGTGGTCGACCGGGTTCATCGCCATACCGCGAACGGTCGGACGAATACCACGCCAGCGGTTGGCACCAGCTTTACCCAGTTGACGCAACATGTGCTCGGAGTTACCGACTTCACCGATGGTGGCACGGCACTCGGCCAGAACTTTACGTACTTCGCCGGAACGCAGACGCAGAGTTACATAGTTACCTTCACGAGCCAGGATCTGGATGAAAGTACCAGCGGAACGAGCCAGCTGGGCACCTTTACCAGGTTTCATCTCGACGGCGTGAACGGTAGAACCAACCGGGATGTTGCGCATCGGCAGGGCGTTGCCCACCTTGATGGCAGCATCAGCACCAGAAGCGATTGCATCACCAGCTTTCAGGCCTTTCGGAGCCAGGATGTAACGACGCTCACCGTCTGCATACAGCACCAGGGCGATGTTTGCGGTACGGTTAGGATCGTATTCCAGGCGCTCTACTTTGGCCGGGATACCGTCTTTGTCGCGTTTGAAGTCGACGATACGGTAGTGCTGCTTGTGACCACCACCGATATGACGGGTGGTGATGCGGCCGTTGTTGTTACGACCACCGGACTTGCTTTTGCTGTCCAGCAGAGCGGCGAAGGGCTTGCCCTTGTACAGCTCTTGGTTGACGATCTTGACGACGTGGCGGCGGCCCGGAGAAGTAGGCTTGCACTTAACGATTGCCATTTTTGAGAACTCCTCTTACTCGGCTGCGCCCATGAAGTCGATGTCCTGACCTGCTTTCAGGGTCACATAAGCCTTTTTCCAATCGGAACGACGGCCTACGCGCGCACCTGAGCGCTTGGTTTTACCCTTCATGTTCAGGGTACGGACGGTCTCAACTTCGACCTCGAACAGTTTTGCAACTGCAGCTTTGACTTCCGCCTTGGTGGCATCGACAGCAACTTTGAACACGATAGTGTTCTGCTTCTCGGCGACCATGGTGCTCTTTTCAGAGATATGCGGAGCCTTCAGAACTTTCAACAGACGCTCTTCGCGGATCATGCCAGCATCTCCTCGATTTGCTTAACTGCGTCAGCAGTCATCAGAACCTTGTCGAAAGCGATCAGGCTGACCGGGTCGATACCGGCTACGTCACGCACGTCGACCTTGTACAGGTTGCGAGCAGCCAGGAACAGGTTCTCATCGACTTCAGCAGTCACGATCAGAACGTCGTTCAGTTCCATTTCTTTCAGCTTGGCGATCAGTTCTTTGGTCTTCGGCGCTTCGATGCCGAATTTCTCAACAACGATCAGGCGCTCTTGACGTACCAGCTCGGACAGGATGCTACGGATAGCGCCGCGGTACATCTTCTTGTTTACTTTCTGGCTGTGATCTTGCGGCTTAGCAGCAAAAGTCACACCACCGGAACGCCAAATGGGCGAACGGATGGAGCCAGCACGGGCACGACCAGTACCCTTCTGACGCCACGGCTTTTTGCCGCCACCAGACACTTCAGAGCGAGTCAGCTGCGCACGAGTACCCTGACGGGCACCAGCGGCATATGCAACGACGACCTGGTGAACCAGAGCTTCGTTGAATTCGCGCCCGAAGGTAGTCTCGGAAACTTCAAGAGCGCTCTTGGCGTCTTTCATTACCAATTCCATTACTATCTCCTCAGACGTTACGCTTTGACGGCAGGTTTGACGATCACGTTGCCGTTGGTTGCACCCGGTACTGCGCCTTTGATGAGCAGCAGGTTGCGTTCAGCGTCAACACGAACCAGTTCCAGGTTCTGAGTCGTTACACGCTCAGCACCCATGTGACCAGCCATCTTTTTGCCCTTGAATACACGGCCCGGGGTCTGGTTTTGACCGATGGAGCCAGGTACACGGTGGGACAGGGAGTTACCGTGGGTCATATCCTGGGTGCGGAAGTTGTGGCGCTTAACAGTACCAGCAAAGCCTTTACCCTTGGATGTGCCGGTAACGTCTACCAGCTTAACGTCAGCGAGAAGATCTACTTTCAGCTCGCTACCAACAGTGAAAGCTTCACCGTTGTTCAGGCGGAATTCCCACAGACCGCGACCGGCTTCAACACCAGCTTTGGCGAAGTGGCCAGCTTCCGGCTTGGTCACACGGCTGGCTTTCTTGGCGCCAGTGGTAACCTGAATAGCGTTGTAGCCGTCGGTTTCTACAGATTTGACCTGAGTTACACGGTTAGCTTCAACTTCGATAACAGTCACCGGGATAGAAACGCCATCTTCAGTGAAGATGCGAGTCATACCCACTTTGCGACCTACAAGACCGATTGTCATTGTTATCAACCTCTTTCCGTAATTAACCCAGGCTGATCTGGACGTCTACACCAGCTGCCAGATCCAGACGCATCAGGGCGTCTACGGTCTTGTCAGTCGGCTCAACGATGTCTACCAGACGCTTGTGAGTGCGGATCTCGTACTGATCACGCGCATCTTTGTTGACGTGCGGGGAGATCAGGACGGTGAAGCGCTCTTTGCGAGTCGGCAGCGGAATAGGACCGCGAACCTGCGCGCCGGTGCGCTTTGCAGTTTCAACGATTTCCGCAGTGGATTGATCGATCAGGCGATGATCAAAAGCCTTCAGGCGGATACGGATTCTTTGGTTCTGCATTGACAGAGCTCCAATAGAGAAAAGAACATAAATCAACACCGCCCAACCAGGACTAATCCTGCCGGAGGTGCGATTTTTCACGTTTCTCCCCATATCGGGGAGACTGTATGGCCGGTCTCTCGCAAGCGAATCGACTCGGCAGCAGACATATCGTCTGGCT
The DNA here is from genome assembly GCF_054052445.1 of Aeromonas crassostreae. Classification (NCBI taxonomy): domain Bacteria; kingdom Pseudomonadati; phylum Pseudomonadota; class Gammaproteobacteria; order Aeromonadales; family Aeromonadaceae; genus Aeromonas; species Aeromonas crassostreae. The sequence continues at coordinate 14,365 of NZ_JBSTYM010000010.1, forward strand.
TACCTCATGGGTAAGCGGAGAGGATTATACGGATATTTTCAATGGGCGCAAGCCATGAGGCCGGGATAGTGCGCATTTTTTATCCTCCACAGGACTCGGCTCTCCGAGGGGGCCACCCCCCGTTGCTCGGCGACAGCGCGATGGCAAGGCTGATAGACTGCAACATCCATTTGTCCCCTCAACCGGCCACGCAAGGAGATGCCGCATGGTGAAGAGTCAGCAGAAAGCCTATCAGTACGGCCTGTGCGCCGTTGCACTCTGGTCGACGGTGGCCACTGCCTTCAAGATCTCCCTGCGCTACTTCGAGCCGGTGCAGTTGCTGCTGGTCGCCGCCCTCACCTCGGCCCTGGCCCTCGGCGCCCTGGTGATCCGGCAGGGCAAGCTGCCACTGCTCGGTCAGTACCTGAAGCAGCGTCCGCTTTATTACCTGGCCCTGGGCGCCCTCAACCCCTTCCTCTATTACCTGCTGCTGTTCAAGGCCTATGACCTGCTGCCGGCGCAGCAGGCACAGACCCTCAACTACACCTGGGCCATCAGCCTGAGTCTGCTGGCCGTGCCCTTCCTCGGCCAGAAGCTGCGCCGCCGGGACGGGGTGGCCATCCTGCTCGGCTACTTCGGCGCCCTGGTGATCGCCACCAGGGGAGATCTGCTCGCTCTGCAATTTGACAGCCCCCTCGGGGTCGGGCTGGCACTGCTCTCGACGCTGATCTGGGCCGGTTACTGGATCCTCAACACCCGCAATCAGGGGGACCCCGTCGTCAGCCTGCTGCTCGGTTTTCTGCTCAGCCTGCCGCTCATCCTGGTGGCCACCTGGTGGCTGGCCGATTTTCACATGACGGCCTGGCAAGGATGGGCCGGCGCCATCTATGTGGGCCTGTTCGAGATGGGGTTTGGCTTCGTCTTGTGGCTGATGGCCATGCGCAGCGCCACCGATACGGCGCCGCTGAGCAACCTCATCTTCATCTCGCCCTTTGCCTCCCTGATACTGCTCAACCTGCTCATCGGCGAGGAGATCCACCTCGCCACCCCCATAGGCCTGACCCTGATCATCGCGGCCCTGCTGGTGCAACAGCTCAAATATGGCAAGCGCTATCGACGCCAGGCGGCCCCAGAGTCTTGAGGGAAACCGCAGATAGCACGGAGGGAGCCATGGGCTCCCTCCGTGTTATCTGGGTCATTCGCGCACCAAGCTTGCCGGCTCGGTCGCTACGAGGCCAGGCGGTCAGTCGGCCCACTCCAGGGGTTGCTGCCTGGGCAGGCGGATCTCCACCAGCAGGCCACCCCAGTCCGAGACGCCCAGCCTGAGGGTGCCATGGTGCTGGGCCACTATCTTGGCGACGATGGCGAGCCCCAACCCGCTGCCCCCGCCGGTGCGAGCCTGATTGCCCTGAGTGAAGGGCCTGAGCACCCGCTGATGATCCGCCTCCGGGATCCCCGGGCCATCATCGGCCAGCCGCAACCTGACCCAGTGACCGTCATCCCTCAGCTCGGCTTGCAGCCTGCTGGCACCATAGCGTTTGGCATTGCTGCACAGGTTGTTGAGCACCCGTCGCATGCCCAAGGGGTGACACTCCACCAACACGGCCTCGGTCGGCAGGGCCAGCTCCAGCTCCAGACCCTGCTCCCCTTGCAGCAGCAACACGTCGTGGATCAGCCGGGTCAGATCCGTGGGCAGGGTTTCGACGCTGCCGGCCGGCCTGATGTAGTCGATGAACTGATCGATGATGGCGTTGGTTTCATCTATGTCGGCGTTGATGCTCTCCTTGAGCCCCTCTTCCCGGGACGACATCATCTCGGTGGCCAGCCGAATGCGGGTCAAGGGGGTGCGCAGGTCGTGGGAGACCCCGGCCATCATCAGGTTACGCTCCTCGATCAGCTCCTTGATGGAACGGGACATGTGGTTGAAGCTGCGGGTCAGGCGCCGCAGCTCCCGGGAGCCCTGCTCGTCCAGGGCATCGGGGAACTGGCCCCGGGCCACGGCGACGGCCCCCGCCTCCAGCTCTTCCAGGGGGCGCATCAGCTGGCGGGCAAAGTACCAGGCGGCAAACAGTATCATGGCCAGCAGCACCGTCAGGTAATAGATGAGCGGCTGGATATCGTCATCGTCGATCTCGGTGAGCGGCACCCGCAGCCAGACATCCCTGGCCTGGGGGGGCTGGACCCAGATGATGTAGTGATCCCGGATCTCCACCCGCACCCTGGCGGGCCCGCCCAGTTCATGGCTGATCCCCTCTTCCAGGAAGGCATAGTGCTTGGCCGCGGCCAATCCGTGCCGCTCGGCCTCGTCCTGGTGATAGATGTCGATGCCGGTCGCCTGATAGACCAGGAGCTGGGCGTCTTCGGGCATGCCCCCCTCGCGCTCCGCCGGGAAGATGAGCTTGACCTGATTGGCCAGCAGATGGCTTATCTGCTTGACCGTCGGCTCCAGCAGGTAATTGTAGAAGGCGAGGTAGGAGACCAGCTGATAGACCACCAGCACGGAGGCCAGGAACCAGAGGGTGCGAGAGAACATGCTGGTCGCACGCCTCATCGGCTGCCCCCGTCCGGCACGAACACATAACCCAGGCCCCACACGGTCTGCAGGTATCTGGGCTGGGCGGGATCCTGCTCCAGCAGGCGGCGCAGGCGCGACACCTGCACGTCTATGCTGCGCTCGGTGGCCGTGTACTCGCGACCACGGGCCAGGTTCATCAGCTTGTCCCGGGAGAGGGGCTCGCGGGGATGGCTGACCAGCACCTTGAGCACGGCGAACTCACCGCTGGTCAAGGCAACCGGCTCGCCATCACGGCTCAGCTCGCGGGTCGCCAGGTTGAGTTGATAGGCACCGAAACTCACCATTTTCTCGGTGGCGGAGGGGGCGCCGGGCAGCTCTACCTGGTGACGGCGCAGCACGGCGCGGATGCGGGCCAGCAGCTCGCGGGGGTTGAACGGCTTGGGCAGATAGTCATCCGCCCCCATCTCGAGGCCGACGATGCGATCCACCTCGTCCCCCTTGGCGGTGAGCATCAGCACCGGGATAGGGTTGCCCGCCTCCCGCAGGCGGCGGCAGATGGAGAGGCCATCCTCCCCCGGCAACATGAGATCGAGCACCATCAGGCTGAAGTTTTCCCGCGCCAGCAGGCGATCGGCCTGCTCGCCATTGGCGACACCGCGCACCCCGAACCCCTGCTCGCTCAGATAGCGCTCCAGCAGGGCCCTCAGCTTGAGGTCATCATCGACCACCAGCACCTTGTATGGCTGACTCATCTTGCCTCTCCTTACCCATGAGGGCTCATCCTAGGTCGTCCCCCGCCCCCGGCCAAGGTGAAAAATGTTACCGGTTATTGCGTGCGGGCCTGACCCGGTGCCTCGAAGGGGCGATAGCGGATCTCGTTGATATACCAGAACTGCAGGCCGGAGGGCGTGTTCACCTCCACCTCGTCGTCCACCTGCTTCTTGAGCAGGGCCCGCGCCAGGGGGGAGTCGATGCTGAGCTTGCCCTCGGCCAGGTTGAACTCGTCCGGCCCCACCAGCCGGTAGCGCACCCGCTGGCCCGCCTCGTCTTCCAGCTCGACCCAGGCCCCGAAGAAGACCCGCCCCTCCTGCTGGGGGCTGGGATCCACTATGGTGAGGGCATCGAGCCGCTTGGTGAGAAAGCGCAAGCGCCTGTCTATCTCCCGCAGCCGCTTCTTGCCGTAGATATACTCGGCATTCTCGGATCGATCGCCGAGGGCCGCCGCCTCCGAGACCGCCTGTGTCACCCTGGGACGCTCCTCCTTCCACAGGTACTTGAGTTCTCGGTCCAGTTCGAGCCACCCTTCACGGGTGATATAATCGCTTTTTTTCATCTTTACATGTCCTTGCCACTTGGGTTCTATTCTAACCCCGCGCGGGGCGGGCTCGCGAGCCGCCAGCCAGTGACCATGAGGATCGAGAGCACAGATGCATACCATAGAAAAACAGATAGCCACCGAGCTGAGTGCCCGCCCCGAGCAGGTGAACGCCGCCATCCGCCTGCTGGACGAAGGGGCCACCGTCCCCTTCATCGCCCGCTATCGCAAGGAGGTGACCCAGGGACTCGATGATGCCCAACTGCGTACCCTGGAGAGCCGGCTCGGCTATCTGCGCGAGCTGGAAGAGAGGCGCAGGACCATACTCGGCTCCATCGAGGAGCAGGGCAAACTCACCCCCGAGCTGGCCCGGGCACTGGCCGAGGCCGATACCAAGACCCGGCTGGAAGATCTCTACCTGCCCTACAAACCCAAGCGCCGCACCAAGGGCCAGATGGCCATCGAGGCCGGCCTCGAGCCCCTGGCCGATCGCCTGTTCGGCGACCCGACCCGGGACCCCGAGCAGGAGGCCGCCGCCTTCCTCAATATCGAAGCGGGCATCGCCGATACCAAGGCGGCCCTGGATGGCGCCCGCTATATCCTGATGGAGCGCTTCGCCGAGCAAGCCCCCCTGCTGGCCCGGTTGCGGGACTACCTGTGGCACAACGCCACCCTGCGCGCCCGCGTGGTGGCGGGCAAGGAGCAGGAAGGGGCCAAGTTCAAGGATTACTTCGAGCACGACGAACCATTGCACAAGGCCCCTTCCCACCGGGTGCTGGCCATGCTGCGCGGCCGCAACGAAGGGGTACTCAATCTGGCCCTGGTCGCCGGTGACGACGAGAACGCCAGCCCCTGCGAGGGGATCATCGCCCACCAGCTCGGCATCCAGGTCCGGGGGCGCCCCGCCGACAAGTGGCTGCAGGGGGTGGTGAGCTGGACCTGGAAGATCAAACTCTCGCTGCAGATGGAGACCGAACTCATCGGCCAGATCCGCGAGCGGGCCGAAGAGGAGGCGATCAAGGTGTTCGCCATGAACCTCCAGGATCTGCTGATGGCGGCCCCGGCGGGGATGCGCACCACCATGGGGCTGGATCCCGGCATCCGCACCGGGGTCAAGGTGGCCGTGGTCGACGCCACCGGCAAGCTGGTCGACACCGCCACCATCTATCCGTTCGAACCCAAGAAGCAGGTGGAGCAGAGCCTCAAGACCCTGCGGGATCTGTGTGTGAAGCACAAGGTGGAGCTGGTCAGCATAGGCAACGGCACCGCTTCGCGCGAGACCGACCGCCTGACGGCCGAGCTGTTCAAGCGCTACCCGGAGGCCAGGGCCCAGCAGATCGTGGTGAGCGAGGCGGGCGCCTCCGTCTACTCCGCCTCCGAACTCGCCTCCCTGGAGTTCCCGGGACTCGACGTCTCCCTGCGCGGCGCCGTCTCCATCGCCCGTCGCCTGCAGGATCCCCTGGCCGAGCTGGTCAAGATAGATCCCAAGAGCATAGGCGTCGGCCAGTACCAGCACGACGTCGGCCAGAGCCAGCTCGCCCGCAAGCTCGATGCCGTGGTGGAGGATTGCGTGAACGCGGTCGGGGTGGATGTGAACACCGCCTCGGTGCCGCTGCTGACCCGAGTCTCCGGCCTCTCCCAGACCCTGGCCCAGAACATAGTGGCCTACCGGGACGAGCACGGCGCCTTCCAGAGCCGCCAGCAGCTGCTCAAGGTGAGCCGACTCGGCCCCAAGGCGTTCGAACAGTGCGCCGGCTTCCTGCGCATTCGCGGCGGCAGCCACCCGCTGGACGGCTCTGCGGTCCACCCGGAATCCTATCCCGTGGTGGAGCGGATCCTGGCGCGGCTCCAGCAGCAGGTCGAGACCCTGCTCGGCAACAGCAGCCTGCTGCACAGCCTCAGGCCTGCCGACTATACCGACGAGCGGTTCGGGGTCCCCACCGTCACCGACATCATCAGGGAGCTGGACAAGCCGGGCCGGGATCCGCGCCCCGAGTTCAAGACCGCCACCTTCAAGGAAGGGGTGGAGAAGATAAGCGATCTGGTACCCGACATGGTGCTGGAAGGGGTGGTCACCAACGTCACCAACTTCGGCGCCTTCGTCGATGTCGGGGTGCATCAGGATGGCCTGGTCCACATCAGCGCACTGACCGACCGCTTCATCAAGGATCCCCGCGAGGTGGTCAAGGCGGGAGACGTGGTGCGGGTCAAGGTGCTGGAGGTGGATGCCCCGCGCAAACGCATCAGCCTCACCATGCGCCTCGACCAAAAGGCGGGCGAGCCGGGTGAGCGCAAGCCCAGGAGCGAGGCGCCGCGCCGCGCGCCCCCCCAGAGCAAGATGGCCAAACCGGCACGGCCCGCCAGCCAGGGCCAGTCGCCCGCCGAGCATGGCGCCTTCGGCAATGCCTTTGCCGCCGCCTTCGCCAAGGCCAGGAAGTAAAGCCCCGATAAACCGAAAGCCCCGCGAGGGGCTTTCGGTTTATCGGAAATGTGATGGCCTGGGTCAGATCCGCAGCTCGAGCTGCTGGGGGGCGGCAGGCCGACTGGCGCCGCGATAACGCCGGGCGATGGCCTGACTGCGCAGCTCCATGTAGGCATTCAACACGCCCCCCGTGGCCGCCACCGACCCCGGGGGACCGGCCGGGCGCAATTGCAATCCGGTCTGGGGCGGCTCGAACGACTGGGTTCTGGCTCCTCCCCCAGACTCCCGAGCCCGCCCCGCCTCGTCCTGCCTCTCCCCCTGCCCCTGCTGACCGTCGCCATGACCCGAGTGTGACTCACGCTCCTCGATCCTGTGCCGGCCAGGCTGCACCCCGAAGGGCTGATCCCCCTCCTTGCCCACCCCTTCCCGTCCCGGCCCCTGGCCGTGAGCCTGTCTCGCCTGATCCTGCTGGCCGGCGGACTTCTGGCTCCCCCCGGCGGCGGCGCTCTCCGGGGGCCGGGGGATCAGCTCGGTGCGGCGATTGTCGCTGCGCGCCGCATCCGTCTGGGGTTGCAGCGTCGTGGGCAGACCGGGGGGAAGGGTGACGTTGAGGCTCATGGGGCGGTTCGCTGACCGGGGAGCCGGGACGCCTAGACCCGGATGTCGATCAGACTGCCGAGCATGTCGCTGGCGGTCTGGATCACCCTGGCCGAGGCACCGGCCTGCAGCTCACCCAGCTTGAGGTTGATGAGCTCATCGGTGATCTCGACCGGAGCGGCTTGCGGCTCGCTCGGGACGAGGGTGGCGCGGGCAATGGCGGTGCCGGCGTCCTCGACCCTCTGCTCGGCGCGCTGATATCCCTGCAGCCCTGTGGTAAAAGCGGAATCAATCTGCATCTGGTGCTCTCCTTGGCGATGGGCTAAGTATCCACCGCCGGGGGCGATTATCAAAGCAACAAGCTCATTTTTTGTCCATCTTGGCAAACCAGTCCATCAAACCGGTTACGAATGTCTCCGGGTGGGAGATGAAGGGCGCATGGGACGCCTTGGCCAGCACCTGATGTTCGCTGCGGGGATAACGCTCGTCGAGCAGGGGGATGCTGGCCCTCGGCACCAGGGAGTCGAGCCGACCATAGACCCGCAGCCAGGGCGGCGTCAGCTGCGCCAGTTCGTCCCGCAGATCCACCTCGGCCAGCATGGTCAGCCCCGCCGTCAAGGCTGGCAATTGCGGGGCAGGCCGCTCGGCCAGCCACTGTTTGAGCTGACGGATATCATCCCTGGCGTGTTCGCTGCCCATGGCCTGGATGGCGAGGAAGCGCTCCACCGTCTGGCGAAAATCCCCCCCCAGGGCAGCCATGAAGCCATCGAGCACCTTGGGCGCTATGCCGGGCCACTCCTCCCGGGCCAGGAAGCAGGGGGAGCTGGCCACCGTCACCAGGGATGCCACCCGCTCGGGGTGATCCAGGGCGATGCGGCTCGCCACCAGCCCCCCCAGGGACCAGCCAAGCAGGTGGGCCCGCGCCGGCAGCACGGCGGCCACCTCCCGAGCCAGCCAGGGCAGGTCATACTCGACCCCCTCGGCAAGGGGACTGCCGCCAAAGCCCGGCAGATCCACCAGATGCAGCCGAAAATGGGGGCTGAGCAGGGGCACTATCCCATGCCAGACGGCGCCATTCATGCCCCAACCGTGCAACAACACCAGATCCTGCCCCTGCCCGAGGCGCTCCACCACTATGCTCATCAGACTCCCTCACTCCAGCCTATTGGGTGTCGCATGTTAAAGCGCCTGTTCGCCAAAGCAAGTCCGATGCTCGGCACCCGCGCCGATTGGCTGGGTCACTGCCTGCTCTGCCGCCAGCCCTGCACGACCGAGCCCCTGCTCTGTCACTGGTGCCGCGCCAGCCTCAGGCAATCCACCCATCGCTGCCAGCTCTGCGCCGCGCCCCTCACACAACCCTGGCCGCTCTGCGGTCGCTGCCAGCGCCGGCCACCCCCCTGGGATAGGTTGCAAGTCATAGGCGACTATCAGGCCCCCTACCCCTGGCTCATCCCTCGCCTGAAATATGGCGGCGACCTCTTGCTGGCTCCCCTGCTCGCCCGGCTGCTGGCCGATCACTTGGTGCTGGACAATCCCCCCGAGGCTATCCTGCCCGTCCCCCTGCACTGGTGGCGTCAATGGCGGCGAGGCTTCAACCAGGCGCAGCAGATCGGCATCGACCTGAGCCGCCTCACCGGCATTCCCCTCGACACCGGGGTGATCCGCCGCATCCGGGCCACGCCGCAACAGACCCAGCTCAGCGCCGGTCAGCGCCGACGCAATCTCAAGGGCGCCTTTGCGCTGGCGCCCCACCCATACCGGCACGTGGCCTTGCTCGATGATGTGGTGACCACGGGGGCCACCGCGGGCCAGCTCAGCCGTCTGTTGCGCCACAGCGGCATAGAGAAGATAGAGGTGTGGGCCCTGTGTCGCACCCTGCCCCATCCCAGGGGATGAGTCCGCCGGGCCGGGGCCATGCCGTCTCCCTCGCGAGGCGAACACTTGCTACCCAAGGGCAGGCAACCGCGTTATCATGAATACCCTAGTCGTACACTCAGGTTTATGAGGATAGTGATGATCAGCATTTCCGACACCGCCCAGGCCCACTTCCGCAAGCTGCTGGAAAATCAGCCTGATGGCACCAATATCCGGGTGTTTGTGGTCAATCCGGGAACCCAGAATGCCGAGTGCGGCGTATCCTATTGCCCGCCGGATGCGGTAGACCCGGAAGATCAACACCTGCCCTTCAGCGGCTTCGACTGCCTGGTCGATCCCCTGAGCGCCCCCTTCCTGGTCGATGCCACCATAGATTTCGTCACCGATCAGATGGGCTCCCAGCTCACCCTCAAGGCGCCGAATGCCAAGATGCGCAAGGTGGCCGACGATGCGCCCCTGATCGACCGCATCGAATACGTGCTCACCTCAGAGGTCAACCCCATGCTGGCCGGTCACGGCGGCAAGGTGACCCTGGTCGAGCTGACCGAAGACAAGCTGGCCATCCTGCAGTTTGGCGGCGGTTGCAACGGCTGCTCCATGGTCGATTACACCCTGAAAGAGGGGATCGAGAAGCAGCTGCTTGAGAAGTTCCCAGGCGAGCTCAACGGCGTCAAAGATGCCACCGAGCACCAGCGCGGCGACCACTCCTACTATTGAGTTGTCCCTGGTGGCAAAGACATGCGGCAAAGAAAAGGCCCCGCCAGCTGGCGGGGCCTTTTTCATGCTCGGGCGAATCACTCGTCCTTCTTGTCTCGTGACAGCAGGGCGATGGCCGCCTCTTTCGGGTTCTTGCCCTGATAGAGCACCTGGAAGATCTGCTCGCAGATGGGCATCTCGACGCCGCAACGGGCCGCCAGCAGATGCACCTCCTTGGTGTTGCGATACCCTTCCACCACCTGACCTATCTCGGCCATGGCGGTATCCACATCCTTGCCTGCCCCGAGGGCAAGACCGAAGCGGCGGTTGCGGGACTGGTTGTCGGTGCAGGTCAGTACCAGATCCCCCAGGCCCGCCATCCCCATGAAGGTCTTGGCATCGGCACCCAGCGCCGCACCGAGGCGCTGCATCTCCACCAGCCCCCGGGTGATCAGCGCGGTTCTGGCATTGGCTCCAAAGCCTAGCCCGTCGGAGAGACCGGCACCGATGGCGATGACGTTCTTGACCGCCCCCCCCAGCTGCAGGCCGATGAAGTCCGGATTGGTATAGACCCGGAACGAGCGACCGCAGTGGAGCAGATGGGAGAGATCGTCGGCGAAGTCGTCGTGGGTCGAGGCCACCGAGATGGCGGTCGGCAGGCCGGCGGCCAGCTCGCGGGCGAAGGTGGGGCCCGAGATCACCGCCAGCGGGATGGCATCACCCAATGCCTCGCGGGCGACATCCTGCAGCAGGCGGCCGCTGTCGGGCTCCAGGCCCTTGGTGGCCCAGGCGATGCGGGTATCCGGGCGCAGGAAGGGCTTGACCTGGTTCAGCACCTGACCGAACACATGGCTCGGCACCACCAGCAACAGCACGGGGGCCGCCTGCACCACGGTCTGCAGATCCGCCGTCAATTGCAGATCGGCAGGAAAAGGGACATCGGGCAGAAACGCCTTGTTGCAGCGATCCGCCTCCAACACGGCCACATGGGCCGGATCGTGGCCCCACAGCAGGGTCGGATGGCCGTTGCGGGCCAGAGAAATGGCAAGGGCGGAGCCATAAGACCCCGCCCCCAACACCGAAATCGCGATCGGGTTGGCCATGGATCAGGCTTCCGCTGTCGCCTGCTGAGCCTGCGCCATGTGCTGGGCAAGCAGGGCATCGAAGTTGACCGGTGCCAGGTTCAGCTGCGGGAAGGAACCCTTGCTCACCAGGTTGGCCACGGCTTCGCGGGCATAGGGGAACAGGATGTTCGGGCAGAAGGCCGCCAGGCAGTGAGCCAGCTGCGGCTCCGGCAGGTTGCCGATGCTGAAGATGCCGGCCTGCTGCACTTCACACAGGAAGGCGGTCTCGGTTTCCAGCTTGCAGGTGACGGTCAGGGTCAGCACGACCTCGTAGACGCTATCGGCCAGGATGCTGGTCTTGGTATCCATGTCCAGCTTGACGTCAGGTTGCCACTCTTTCTGGAAGATGTGCGGCGTGTTGGGCGCTTCGAAGGAGACATCCTTGGTGTAAACGCGCTGGATGTGGAATTCCGGTTGTACTTCCTGGTTGTTGATTTCGTCAGCCATTCGTTTGATTCCTTTGATAAAAAGATTGGGCGCACGCCCTTAATTCAGCGTTTTTTGGTTACCGGCAGATTATCTGCACGCCACTGGGCCATGCCACCACCGAGTACATATACCTGCTTGAAGCCGGCCTTGCTCAGCTGGCGGGCCGCGCCACCGGCGGTCATCCCCGACTCGCACACCACTATGATGGGGGCATCTTTATGCTTTTCAACCGCGCCCAGGTTATTGCCCTGGATCTGGCTGAGCGGCAGGTGCAGGGCCCCGGCCAGGTGGCCTTTGGCATACTCGTCCTGGCCGCGGGTATCGATGACGATGGCATCTTCACGGTTGATGAGCAGGGTAGCGCCGTGATTATTCACCGTTTTGACCGGCGAGAGAGTGGCGCGCACCGTGGTGTAGACCAGGGTGCCAGCCAGACCCAGCCAGGCTGCCGACAGCAGCGGATTGCGGGTCACAAAATCCAAATACTCTTGCATCTTTTACTATCCGAAGACCGAGACAAGTGGCCGAGTATACATGGGGGCCTGGAGAAGATCAGCCATCTTGGCGGCAAAGCGGGAGCGGGCTCCCATCATGATGGGAGCCCCTGCGCCGTCGCCATCCCGGGCAGGGGAAACCGATCTCTACGAGGAACGCCAACCGGCGTTCGCCTCGTCACAGCGTCCCCTGTCGACAAGCTGGCAACATGCACAAAACCGGGTGATAACAGCAGAAAAACTAAGGGGCTTAGGGACTTGGGGATCAGGTGACTATTTCGGCAGATGTAGTAATATTACGCTAGTTTCACTTCCCCCAGTTCATTCCTATCCGAGAGGACATAGTCTTATGTCAACAGCGAAGAAACCCCTGGTTCTGGTCATCATGGACGGTTGGGGCTACAGCACCAAGCAAGAGCACAATGCCGTCGCCGCCGCCAAGACCCCCAACCTGGACCGCCTGGCCCGTGACTACACCAGCACCCTGATCTCCGGCTCCGGCCTGGACGTTGGCCTGCCCGACGGCCAGATGGGCAACTCCGAAGTGGGTCACACCAACATAGGTGCCGGTCGTGTCGTCTATCAGGAGCTGACCCGCATCTCCAAGGATATCGCCGAAGGCACCTTCTTTGACAACGTCGAGCTGGGCAAGGCCGTCGATGGCGCCGTCAGCCAGGGCAAGGCCGTGCACATCATGGGCCTGATGTCCCCGGGTGGCGTGCACAGCCACGAAGAGCACATCATGGGCATGATCGAGATGGCCGCCAAACGTGGCGCCGAGCAGATCTACTTCCACGCCTTCCTGGATGGCCGCGACGTGCCGCCGCGCAGTGCCCAATCCTCCATCGAGCAGTTCGATGCCCTGTTCGCCCGCCTGGGCAAGGGTCGTTTCGCCTCCATGATCGGCCGTTACTACGCCATGGACCGTGACAACCGCTGGGATCGCGTGCAGCAAGCCTATGACCTGATGACCCAGGGCAAGGGCGAGTTCACCACCGACAGCGCCAGCGACGCCCTGGCTGCCGCCTATGCCCGCGACGAGAACGACGAGTTCGTCAAGGCCACCCGCATCGGCGAAGCCGCCCCCATGCAGGATGGCGATGCCCTGATCTTCATGAACTTCCGTGCCGACCGCGCCCGCGAGATCACCCGCGCCTTCGTCGACAGCGACTTCACCGGCTTCGCCCGCGCCGCCACTCCGGCCCTGAACTTCGTGATGCTGACCGAGTACGCGGCCGACATCAAGACCGCCTGCGCCTACCCGCCCACCGCCCTGGTCAACACCCTGGGCGAGTGGCTCGCCAAGCAGGGCAAGACCCAGCTGCGCATCTCCGAGACCGAGAAGTACGCCCACGTCACCTTCTTCTTCAACGGTGGCGAAGAGTCCTGCTTCACCGGCGAAGACCGCGAGATCGTCGCCAGCCCGAAAGTGGCCACCTATGATCTGCAGCCGGAGATGAGCTCGGGCGAGCTGACCGACAAGCTGGTCGGCGCCATCAAGAGCGGCAAGTACGACGTCATCATCTGCAACTACCCGAACGGCGACATGGTCGGCCACACCGGCGTGTTCGATGCGGCCGTCAAGGCCTGTGAAGCCGTCGACCACTGCATCGGTCGCGTCACCGAAGCCCTGGCGGAAGTGGGCGGCGAGTGCCTGATCACCGCCGACCACGGCAACGCCGAGAAGATGCTGGACGAAGAGACGGGCCAGGCCCACACCGCCCACACCAATCTGCCGGTTCCCCTCATCTATTTCGGTCGCAAGGCCGAGGTACTGGAAGGGGGCAAACTGTCCGATCTGGCCCCGACCATGCTGACTCTGATGGGTCTGCCTGTGCCGCCGGAAATGACTGGCAAGCCCCTGATGATTCTGAAATAATCCTGCCCCATGCGGGGATGCGAAGTTATTTCACACCAAACCAGTCGCGTCTGCCTGTTGGCAGGCGCGCTGTTTTTTGCGTTTGTCCCGACCCCGGCGTCGGCGGCCAACGACCTCGGTCAGATGCAATCCCAGATCAAGGCGCAGCAGCAGACCATCAAGCTCAGCAAGAGTGAACTCGCCAAGCTCAACGCCCAGTTGAAGCAGGACGAACAAGCCATTTCCGCCGCCGCCGCCAAGCTCGATGAGACCAAGGGGCGACTGCGACAAAACCAGCTCAAGCTGGTCGAACTGCAACAGGACAAGAGCGAACTGGAGCAGCAGGCCGGACGCCAGAAGCAGCTGCTGGCCAAGCAGGCCGAGAGCGCCTTTCAGGCGGGCAACCACGACTACCTCAAGCTGCTGCTCAACCAGCAGGATCCGGCCAAATTGAGCCGTTCTCTCGATTACTACGACTACCTCAACAAGGCGCGCATCGAGGCCATTGAGACGCTGCGCGCCACCCGCGCCAAGCTGGCGAAAAACCAGATCGCCACCCAAGAGACCGAGCAGCGGCTCCAGACCCTGCTCGGCGAACAGCAGCAGCATCACCAGACTCTGCTCGCCAGCCAGCAGAGCCGCGCCAAGGTGCGCAACCAGTTGCAGCAATCGGTGCAGGCCGACGAGCAGAAGCTCGGCAAGCTGGTCAAGGCGGAGCAGGCCCTCAAGGCCAAACTGGAAGAGCTCAGGCGCAAGCGGGAAGAGCAGGAGCGCCGCGAGCGGGCCGAGCGGGAACGGCTCGCCAAGATCAAGGCCGAACAGGAGCGCCAGCGCCGCCTGGAGGCGCAACGCCTGGCCGCCGAACAGAAGCGGATTGCGGAGCAGCAACGGATCGCGGCGCAGCAGCAGAGGGTCGGTGAACAGCAACGGCTCGCCGCCCAGCAGCAGCGCGTCGCCGAGCAACAAAACAGGGTGGCGCAGCAGCAAGCCGCCGCCGACAAGGGTGCCAAGGCAAATGCCGGCGGCTATGGCGGCCTGCGCACCGGCGGCAATCTGCGTTGGCCGGTGCAGGGCCCCATCCTCATCGCCTATGGCTCCCAGCGCACCGCCCAGCTCAAGTGGAAGGGCACCCTGATCGGGGCCAGTGAAGGCACCCAGGTCAAGGCGGTCGCGCCGGGCCAGGTGGTCTATGCGGACTGGCTCGACGGCTTCGGCATGCTGCTGGTGATCGACCACGGCAAGGGCTACATGAGTCTGTACGGTCACAATCAGTCGCTGCTGCGTCAGACCGGACAGAAGGTGGAACAGGGGGAACCCGTGGCCCTGGTCGGAGACAGCGGCGGCCAGGATAGATCCGGCCTCTACTTCGAGATCCGCTACCAAGGCGAGGCCATCAACCCGGCCAGGTGGCTGGCTCGGCGCTAAGGCCCCACCTCAAGCAACACCATACAAAGAGCCCGCCATCGCGGGCTCTTTGTCGTGCGCCGCGAACCGGGTCACGGGGAAATGTGGCAAAGTTACACCGTTTGCGGCGTCACGACCGCCCTCAGGGGAAGATCTGCAGGCCGATTGCCTCCAGCAGAGCCTGCTGCTGGGACTCGCTGATCCGCACCCCGCTCAGGTCGACCCGGCGCAGATCCAGCCCGGGCAGATCGCAGCCCCGCAGATCGCAACCGGTCAGGGTCACCCCCTGCCAGTCGAACTGGCCGAACTCGCCATCCCGCAGATCCGAGCCCGCCAGGGAAGCGCCCCTCAGGTTCGCGTTCTGCCAGCGATTGCCATGGAGCTCGCAGCGCTCCAGCAGACAGGATGCCAGATTGGCAAAACTGAAGTTGTTGCCGGTCAGATACGCCTCGCAGAAGTAGCTGCTGGGGGTGATCCGGTTGGCGAAGCTGGCCTGGGACAGGTCGATGCCCATGGCCTGGCAGTCCCGCATCTCCAGCCCCAGACACTCGCTGCGGCTGAGATTGGCCAGGGTCAGATCGCAGCGCAGGAAACTCGCTTCGCGCAGATCGCAGCCCTGCAGCTGGCAGGTCAGCTCCTCCTCCCTGTCGTAGAAGCGGCAGTCGACGAAGCGGCACTCCCGCAGATCCAGCCAGGAGAAGTTGCAGGCGAGGAAGAGGCACCGTTCGAACTGCTGCCCCGCCACCTCATCGGCCTCGAACCTGTGCTGGTGGAAGGTCTTGTCTCTCACCATGATTTTCTCCTCTTCATCGGCGCCAAATGCTGACTTTGTTGCGCAAAAACGATAATGTTACGTGTAACATTTTCCAGGATCCCGCCATGAACGACAGCCGCAAACGCCGCCCTACCCTGCAGGATATCGCCGACCTGACCGGGGTCACCAAGATGACGGTGAGCCGCTACCTGCGCGATCCCCAGGCCGTGGCCGAAGGCACCCGGGAGCGGATCGCCGCCGCGGTGGAGCGACTCGGCTACATTCCCAACCGGGCGCCGGATATCCTCTCCAACGCCACCAGCAAGGCGATCGGCATCCTGATCCCCTCCCTCTCCAACCAGGTGTTCGCCGCCCTGGTGCGCGGCATAGAGTCGGTCACCCGGCCCGCCGGCTACCAGACCCTGCTCGCCCACTACGGCTACAGTCCGCAACGGGAGGAGGAACAGGTCGCCTCCCTGCTCTCCTATCACGTCGATGGCCTGATCCTCTCCGACAGCCAGCACACGGCCCGTACCCGCAAGATGATCGCCACCGCCGGCATCCCGGTGGTGGAGACCATGGATCTGCCCGAGCAGCCCATCGACATGGTGGTCGGCATGGATCACAGGGCGGCCGCCCGGGCCATGGTAACAGAGATGCTGCGCCGGGGGCGGCGCACCCCCGTCTACCTGGGGGCGCGCCTCGACGTGCGCACCCGGCTGCGGATGGAGGGCTACTACCAGGCGATGGAGCAGGCCGGCCTGGCGGGCCGCCACCTGCTGACCGAGCAATCCTCCAGCTTCACCCTGGGGGGCGAACTGCTGGAGCAGGCCCTGGCCCGCTATCCCGATCTGGACGGCCTCTACTGCACCAACGACGACCTCGCGGTCGGTGCCCTGCTGCGCTGTCAGGCCAGGGGGATCGCCGTGCCCCAGCAAATCGCCATCGCCGGCAGCAACGCCCTCGACATCGGTCGGGCCATGTCGCCCCAGCTGGCGAGCATAGTCACCCCACGCAAGGAGATAGGCTGCGAGGCCGCCACCCTGCTGCTGGCTCGCCTCGGTGGCGCCCCCCTGACCGAGCGGCGCAAGGATCTCGGCTTCTCCCTCTTTGAGGGAGGCAGCCTGGGCTGATCCGCGCCCTGCCCTCCCGGGGATCAGGTTGGCGCCAAGCACCAAGGGGATGGCGGCTGGGCCAGATCCCGCCATCCCCCTCCTGGCTTACACTGGCGGCGCCATTTACCCAGGAGATCATCATGGATTACCCGCAACGACTGCAAGACTGCCTGCACCGCGTGATTTGCGATCCCGCCTTCACCCCCGCCGAACTCGACCACTGGTTCACCCCGGATTACCTGCAGCACGTCGACGACAAGGTGCTGGACTACGCCGCCTTTCGCCAGCACATCCTCGCCCTGCGCGAGAGCCTCGCCGAGTGCCAGATCACGTTTCTGGCCCTGATCGCCCAGGGGGAGCGGGTTCATTCCACCCACCTGGTCCGGGCTCGCCGCCGGGATGGGCAGACCCTGGTCTGCAAGGTGAGCGGCCTGTTCACCTTTCGCGCCGGCCGCCTCTGCCACACCGACGAGCTCACCTGCTTGCTGCAAGGGGACGCCCAGGACAGGGACATAGGCTCACGGCGCTGATTCGCCCCGCAGGAAACGGTTGAACGCATGGGAGAAGGCGCTGAGATCCCCGTATCCCAGGGTCTCGGCGATCCGGCCATGACTGAACCCCTGATGCTGCAACTGGCGGGCTCGCCCCATCACCACCTGCTGGCGCCACTGCCGGAAGGTGCAGCCCAGCTGCCGGACAAACAGCCGGTTGAGGGTGCGCTCCGACGCCCCGCAGTCCGCCGCGAGCGCCGCCAGGCCCGGCTGGATGGAGGGGGCCTGGCAGACCTTGTCCAGCACCCGCAACAGCCGGGGATCCAGCGCCGCCGCACACGGCTGCTGCCCGGCCAGGGGCGGCGCTCGCCCCAGTTCGAGGCCGAGCACCCTCAGATAGGGCTCGCCATCGCCTCCTTCTTCCTCCAACTGGGCCAGCCGGGCGAAGAGGCCCGCCACCATGGGGCTCACCTCCAGCCGGCCGAAGGGGGCGCCCCGCTCCCGTTCGCCGTAGATCAGGCTGAGGCGGGAGCGGCGCAGGACGCGAAACTCGTGTTCCTGGCCCTGTGGCAGGAAACAGAGCTGGCCCGCCACCAGCAGACAGCCCTGTTGGCGGCTGCTGATGACGCCACCGCCACCATGCAGGTAGCAGTACTGTGGCCGATCGTGGCCATGGGGCGCGGTCAGGTGCCCCTCGGGATAGGATTGATAGAGATGGATCATGGCACTGGCCTCACGGGACTCGCACAGACTCTAAACGCCGAGACGATGGCAGTGCAATCCCGGGAAGCGTCGCCCCAAGCCATCCCATCCGCCGCCACCCGATGCGTGACGACCGCATCCGTGGCACCCCAAAAGAAGAGAGGCCACCCCAGGGTGGCCTCTCTTGTCGCGGCTAACCCGCGGCCCTTAGCGCCGGACCAGCTCGACCGCCTCGCGGGAGAGGCGGGTCACCTCTGCCCAGTTGCCCTGCTTGAGGGCGTCGGCGGGCAGCATCCAGGAGCCGCCGACGGTGGCGACGCATTTGAGCGCCAGATAGTCGGCCACGTTGTTCGGGCCTATGCCGCCGGTGGGGCAGACCCGCATCTGGGCGAGGGGCGCCGTGATGGCCGCGAGCGCCTTGGTGCCGCCGTTCGCCTCGGCCGGGAAGAACTTGATATGGTCATAGCCCGCCTCCAGGGCCTGCATCATCTCGGAGGCGGTGGCCACCCCGGGGATCAGGGGCGCCGTGCCCTTGGCGGCATGGGCCAGCAGGGCGGGGGTCATGCCCGGGGAGATGACGAAGCGGGCGCCGGCGGCCACGGCGGCATCGTACTGAGCGCAGTTGAGCACTGTACCCGCCCCCACCATGGCGTCCGGCATCGCCTTGGCGATGAGGGCGATGGCATCGAGGGCCACCGGGGTGCGCAGGGTGATCTCGAACACAGAGATGCCGCCGTCCAGCAGCGCCTTGGCCATGGGCAGGGCCTGTTCCAGGTCGCTGATGACCATCACGGGCACCAGGGGGGAGGCGGCAAACACCTCGGCGGGGGTCACTTTCCAGTTTTGCATGGCTCTTCCTCAGTCAGATTTCAATCGAAGATGGTGGCGCCGCACTCGGCGCTCGATACCGCGCGACGCATCACGCTGAACAGTTCACGGCCCCACCCTTCCTGTTCCAGGGTGAGGTCGATCTCGGCCTGGCGGCGACCGGTCAGATCGGTCAGGCAGTCGAGACGGCCCGTCTCGGCATCCAGGCGCAGCAGATCGCCGTCGGCAAGCAGACCGATGGCGCCGCCGTGCAGCGCCTCCGGCGTGACATGGATGGCGGCCGGGATCTTGCCGGAGGCGCCGGAGAGGCGACCATCGGTGACCAGGGCCACCTTGTGACCCGCCTTCTGCAGGTTGCCGAGCACGGGCATCAGCATGTGCAGCTCCGGCATGCCGTTGGCGGCCGGGCCATTGTGGCGCACCACTATGATGGCGTCCTGGTTGAGCTCGCCCGCCTGATAGGCGGCGGCCACCGCATATTGGGAGGAGAAGATGCGGGCCGGCGCCTCGACCACCCGATACTCGGGGGCCACGGCGGAGACCTTGATCACGGCGCGGCCCAGGTTGCCATCCAGCACCTTGGTGCCGCCGCTGGCCTGGAACACCTGACCGCTCGGCGAGAGCACGGCGGGATCCGTGCTCTCGCCCACCGGGCGCCACACCAACTTGCCGTCGACCAGTTCGGGGGCGGTGAGGTGATCCGCCAGGGTGCCGAAGGTGGGGATGGCATCCATGTTGAGCAGGTCCAGCTCCGCCAGCCGGCGCATCAGGCCGGGCACGGCGCCCGCCTGCTGGAAGGCGTTCACGTCGGCCGGGCCGTTCGGGTACATGCGCACCAGCAGCGGCACCACGTCGGAGAGATCGCTCAAGTCGTCCCAGGTCAGCACCAGGCCGGCGGCCCGCGCCAGGGCCACCATGTGGATGCTGTGGTTGGAACTGCCACCTGAGGCGAGCAGGGCCACCAGGCCGTTGACCAGGGTGCGGGCATCCAGCACCTGGCTCAGGGGACGATAGGCCGGGGAGCCGGGGATCAGGGCGCTGATGCGACGGGCCGCCTCCTCGGTGAGGGCGTGGCGCAGCGCGCTGTGGGGATGGACGAAGGCGGATCCCGGCAGCATCAGGCCCATGGCCTCGAACACCAGCTGGTTGGTGTTGGCGGTGCCATAGAAGGTGCAGGTGCCAGGGGCGTGGTAGGCGCCGCACTCCATCTCCAGCAGGGCCTCACGCCCCACTTCCCCCGCGGCATACTGCTGGCGCACCTTCACCTTGTCATCGTTGCTGATGCCGCTGGCCATGGGGCCGGCGGGCACGAAGGCGGTGGGCAGGTGACCATGGGAGAGGGCCCCCATGATCTGGCCCGGGGCTATCTTGTCGCAGATGCCGAGCAGCAGGGTGGCGTCGAAGGTGTTGTGGGACAGGGACAGGGCGGTGGCCTGGGCGATGAGGTCCCGGGAGAAGAGGGACATGTCCATGCCCGGCTGACCCTGGGTGACGCCGTCACACATGGCGGGCACGCCGCCGGCCACCTGGGCGCTGTGACCGAGCACCGCCAGGGCGGCCTTGATCCGATCCGGGTAGCCCTGGTAGGGCTGATGGGCGCTGAGCATGTCGTTGTAGGCGGTGACGATGCCGACGTTGGCCCGGGTCATGTCGAGGATGCGGCCCTTCTCGTCCGTGCTGCAGGCGGCCACGGCATGGGCCAGGTTGCCACAGGCCAGGGCGGCGCGGGTCTTGCCCTGCTCGGCCTGACGGCTGATGCGGGCCAGGTAGGCCGCCCGGCGGCTGGCGCTGCGCGCCGCGATCCGCTCCGTGACCTGGGTGATGATCGGATGAGTCATGCTGTTTCCTCCAAGGCGTGAACGGCGCGTGCGATCACCTGATCCAGGCTGCCGTCGATGTCGATGCGATGGACGCCGGGCTCTGCATCCGGGCGCTCCAGGGTATCGAATTGGCTTTGTAACATGGATTCCCGCATGAAGTGGCCGTGGCGCGCCTTCATCCGGGCCAGGATGAGGTCATATTCCCCGTCGAGGAACAGGAACTGGACCGCCTGGTTGCCTTCGCGGATCTGGTCGCGGTAGCGGCGCCTGAGCGCGGAGCAGACGATGACGCCCACCTCGTTCTTCTGCTCCAGGCTGTAGGCGGCATCGCGGATCCGCTCCAGCCAGGGGGCGCGATCCTCATCGTTGAGGGGGGTGCCGCCGGCCATCTTCTGGATGTTGGCCCTGGGGTGCAGATCATCGCCATCGATGAACTTGGCCCCCAGCGCCTCGGCCACCTGGGCCCCCACGGTAGACTTGCCGCTCCCCGACACACCCATCACGATAATGCTCTTACCCGCCATTGTTTGACCTCTATCTCATTTTTCAAAAAACGTGCTGTCGATGGGTTCTAACCTACCACGTTACCGGTAACATGTTACCGGTAACAGCAAAAATTGTGAAGTCTGCCACAGACGGAACATCGCACACAGTCACCCGGGCTTCCCTTGGCAGCTCAGACCATATATATAAATAAATCAATTACATATGGTCTATCCATGGATCGACAGGGTGTCGACACTGAACTTGGTATAAGGAACGCACAACAATGTCTGACCTCTCCCTGATCATGACAGCCGCAGGCTCCATCCTGCTGCTGCTCTTCCTGGTGATGAAGGCCCGCCTGCACGCGGTGGTCTCGCTGATCCTGGTCTCCATGGTGGCCGGCCTCGCCGCCGGCATGAACCCGGCCGACATCGCCGCCACCATACAGAAAGGCATGGGAGGCACCCTGGGCTTCGTCGCCGTGGTGGTGGCACTCGGCGCCATGTTTGGCAAGGTGATGGAGGTCACCGGCGCCCTGGACCGCATCGCCCACACCCTGCTCAACAAGTTCGGGGTGGAGCGCGCCAACTGGGCCATCGCCCTGACCGGCTTCGTCTGCGCCCTGCCGCTGTTCTTCGACGTGGCCGTGGTGCTGCTGATCGGGGTGGCGTTCGCCATCGTCCGTCGTGGCGGCGGCAGCGTGGTGAAGATAGGCATCGCCCTGCTGGCGGGGATCGCCACCTGTCAGGCCTTCCTCATTCCGGCCCCGGGCCCCATCCTGGTCGCCTCCCAGCTCGGCGCCGACTTCGGCTACATGATACTGTTCGGCCTCATCGCCGCCGTGCCCGCCCTGATCCTGGCCGGCCCCCTGTTCGGCAGCTTCATCAGCAAGCTGGTCGACGTGCCGCTGCCCGCCGATGCCCAGAACAGCATCCACGACCATGGCGACAAGCTGCCCTCCTTCGCCCTGGCCATGGGCCTCATCGGTCTGCCGCTGCTGCTGATCGGCCTCAAGACCATCGTCAGCCGCTTCGTCGAGGCAGGCTCCACCCTGCACGGCTGGCTGGAGTTCATCGGCCACCCCTTCACCGCCATCATGGTCGCCTGCCTGGCCGCCTTCTATCTGCTGGGGGTGCGCCGCGGCATGAGCCGTGACGAGGTGATGGCGGTCTGCTCCAGCGCCATCCAGCCTGCCGGTGTCATCATCCTGGTGACGGGGGCCGGCGGCGTGTTCAAACAGGTGCTGGTGGATTCCGGCGTGGGGGCGGCCCTTGGCAACATGCTGGCCGACTCCGGTCTGCCCATCGTCGCCCTGGCCTTCATCCTGGCCGCCGCGGTGCGGGTCATTCAGGGCTCGGCGACGGTCGCCATGCTGACCGCCTGCGGCCTGGTACTGCCGATGCTGGAACCCCTGGGCCTGAACGGCGCCCAGCTCGCCGCCATCACAGTCGCCATCGGCGGGGGCTCCATCGTGCTCTCCCACGTCAACGACTCCGGCTTCTGGCTGGCGAACCGCTACCTGGGCCTCACCGAGAAGCAGACCCTGCAAACGTGGACCCTGATGGAAACCATCATCGGCACCACGGGTGGCCTGGTCGCCATGCTCATCTTCAGCCTGCTCTGAGGACAAGCCTCCCCACGAAAGGCCTCCATCGCGAGGCCTTTTTCACCTTTCCGACGATTGTTGCTTTGGCTGAGGGGGTGAGATTGCTAGAATCGCCTATTCGTCGCCCCGAGTGGAACGCTTAACTCAGTGATATCAGGTTTCTCTATGCATTCATCGGCCCATTATCGACAGTTGTTGGCGCGCCTGCCCCAGATTGCCGTTGCCGCCCAGCAGTTTCAGACGCTCTACAGCGCCCGTGACTTCAAGAGCCGGATCCTCTCGCTCATCCAGCAAGCCACCCAGCGCATCTATCTGGTCGCCCTCTATCTGCAAGATGACGAGGCGGGACGCGAGATCATGGCCGCCCTCCACGCCGCCAAGCAGCGCAACCCGGCGCTGGATATCAAGCTGTTCGTCGATTTCCACCGGGCCCAGCGCGGCCTCATCGGCAAGGGCAAGCAGGGGGGCAACCATCTGATGTATCAGGCGATGGCCGCCCGGCATGAAGACCCCATCGCCGTCTATGGCGTGCCGGTCAAGGGGCGCGAGCTGCTCGGCGTGCTGCACCTCAAGGGCTTCATCTTCGATGACACCCTGCTCTATTCGGGGGCCAGCCTCAACGACATCTACCTGCATCAGCAGGATCGCTACCGCTTCGACCGCTATCACCAGATAGAGAGCGCCGAGCTGTGCCGCGCCATGGTCAACTATGTGGACGATCAGTTCGTCGCCAACCCCGCCGTGCAGCGCCTGGATCAGACGCCTATCCCGACCGCCAAGCAGCTCAAGGGGCCGATCCGCCGCTTCAAGCTGAGCCTGCGCCAGAGCCAGTACCGCTTCAACACCAGCAAGGCGGGCGACACCGAGGTCGCCATCACCCCCCTGGCGGGCCTGGGCAAGCGCAACAACCTGCTCAACCGCACCATCCGCAACCTGGTGCGGACCACGGAGCGGGAGATCTTCATCTGCACCCCCTACTTCAACCCGCCCAAGGAGCTCAGCAAGGACATAGAGTCCCTGCTCAACCGGGGCTGCAAGGTGACCATAGTGGTGGGGGACAAGACCGCCAACGACTTCTTCATCCCCCCCGGCGAGAAGTTCAGCACCATAGGCGGCCTGCCCTATCTGTACGAGACCAACCTGCGCAAGTTTGCCGAGCGCAACCAGCATCACATCGATGCGGGCAGGCTGGACCTCATGCTGTGGCGTCACGAGCGCAACTCCTATCACCTCAAGGGGATCTTCGTCGATGAGGAGTGGGCCCTGCTCACCGGCAACAACCTCAATCCCCGCGCCTGGGCGCTGGATCTGGAGAACGGTCTGCTGATCCGCGACGAACATGGGCTGCTGGCCGGCCAGTTCGCCGAGGAGAAGGCCAACATACTGGCCAATACCAGCCGTATCGACAGCTTCGGCCAGGTGGAAGAGCCCAAGGACTACCCGGAGCAGGTGCGCAAGCTGCTGGCACGGATCCACAGGGTCAAGGCGCACCTGCTGCTCAAACGCATCATCTGAGCCCTGATCCGCCACCCCTTCCCGCCCCTGCAAAGGCCTGCCGTTTTCGGCAGGCCTTTGTCGTCGAGGCCCTGTCACCCCGTCCGCGCGGCTTGCGTCGCAACCTCAATAGACCCTATCATCTGGACATATTTACAGTGATCGCAGGCATCTGATTGATGAAATTGGATAAAATCCCTCTCGATAGCCTGAAGGGTGTCGGCAGCAAGATGCAGGAGAAGTTCGAGCGGCTCGGGCTCGCCACCGTGCAGGACCTGCTGTTCCACCTGCCCCACCGCTACGAGGATCGCACCCAGGTGTGGCCCATCGGCGACCTGATGCCGGGTCTCCACGGCGCCGTCGAAGGGGAGATCCAGGATACCCAGCTGGTGATGGGTCGCCGCCGCATGCTGGTGTGCCGCATCAGCGACGGTACCGGCAGCCTGACCCTGCGTTTCTTCAATTTCACCGCGGCCCAGAAGAACAGCCTGGCCCAGGGGCGGCTGATCCGCTGCTTCGGCGAGGCCCGTCCCGGCAAATTCGGCCTGGAGATGGCCCACCCCGAGTACAAGCTGCTCGGCGAGGAGCAGGCCGGCCAGACCGAGGCGGCCCTCACCCCCGTCTACCCCACCACGGAGGGGCTGCGCCAGCTCACCCTGCGCAACCTCACGGATCAGGCGCTGCAGCTGCTCGACCAGCACGGGGTGGAGGAGCTGCTGCCCGCCGGTCTCTACCCCCAGCAGATCGATCTGGCCGCCGCCCTCAAGCTGCTGCACCGCCCGCCCCCCTCCGTGGCCCTGGATCAGCTCGACCAGGGTCAGCACCCGGCCCAGCGCCGTCTGGTGCTCGAAGAGCTGCTGGCCCACAACCTCTCGGTGCTGAAAGTCCGCGCCCAGGCCCAGACCCAGCATGCCCACGCCCTGGCCCCGGCCCCGACCCTGGTGGCACAGCTGCTGGCCGCCCTGCCCTTCAGCCCCACCGGTGCCCAGCGCCGGGTGGTGGATGAGATAAGCCGGGATCTGCAACTGGGCCATCCCATGATGCGACTGGTGCAGGGGGACGTGGGCTCGGGCAAGACCCTGGTGGCGGCGCTCGCCGCCCTGCAGGCCATCGGCAACGGCTGCCAGGTGGGGCTGATGGCGCCGACCGAACTGCTGGCCGAGCAGCACGCCATCAACTTCGCCAACTGGCTGGCGCCCCTCGGCATCAAGGTCGGCTGGCTGGCGGGCAAGCAGAAGGGCAAGGCGCGGGAGGAGGCGCTCGCCGCGATCAAAGACGGCAGCGTCAAGATGGTGGTGGGCACCCACGCCATCTTCCAGGAGCAGGTGGTGTTCGAGCGACTCGGGCTGGTGATCATCGACGAGCAGCACAGATTCGGGGTACACCAGCGCCTCGCCCTGCGGGAAAAAGGAGAGCGGGACGGCGTCCATCCCCATCAGCTCATCATGACCGCCACCCCCATTCCCCGCACCCTGGCGATGACCGCCTATGCCGATCTTGACACCTCGGTCATCGACGAGCTGCCGCCGGGGCGCACCCCCATCACCACGGTCGCCCTGCCGGACAGCCGCCGGGGGGACGTGATCGAGCGGGTCAGGCTCGCCTGCGAGGAGGGCAAGCAGGCCTACTGGGTCTGCACCCTGATCGAGGAGTCCGAAGTGCTCGAATGCCAGGCCGCCGAGGACACGGCCACCGAGCTGCAGGCACTGCTGCCCGGCCTGCACATCGGCCTGGTCCACGGCCGGATGCGCCCGATCGAGAAGCAGCGGGTGATGGAGGAGTTCAAGGCGGGCATATTGCAGCTGCTGGTCGCCACCACCGTCATCGAGGTGGGGGTGGACGTGCCCAACGCCAGCCTGATGATCATCGAAAACCCGGAGCGGCTCGGGCTGGCCCAGCTGCACCAGCTGCGGGGCCGGGTCGGCCGGGGGTCTGTGGCCTCCCACTGCGTGCTGCTCTATCACGCCCCCCTCTCCAAGACGGCCCAGAGCCGGCTCGGGGTATTGCGGGAGACCAATGACGGCTTCCTCATCGCCCAGCGCGATCTCGAGCTGCGCGGCCCGGGAGAACTGCTCGGCACCCGCCAGACCGGGCTGGCGGATCTCAAGATCGCCGATCTGGTGCGGGATCAGCCGCTCATCCCCCAGGTGCAGAAGCTGGCCCGTTTCCTGATGGATCAGCATCCGAGTCACGTCGATCCGCTGATCCGCCGCTGGCTGGGACTCCGAGATCACTACTCCAATGCCTGACCCGGAGACATACATGTGCAGAAGATGGTCAGATTGCCTGATGGACCGGCATCCGGGTCACGTCGATCCCTTGATCCGACGCTGGCTGGGCCTGCGTGATCACTATTCCAATGCCTGAGCGGAGAAAACCATCATCATGATACTCAAGCTGCCTGATGGATCCGCATCCAGGCCACGCCATATCGACCCGCTGCTCCGCCGACGTTCGGGGCGGCGGGACCACTATTCCAACGCCTGATCCCCATCCGGCCACAGGAGGAACACACAGATGAATGCCTGGTTACGTGCCCTGCTCTACTTCTTCGCCTTCCTGCTGCTGTTCGTCTGGATGGGGCTCGGCCTGTTCGATGCCCAGCGGGCCAAGGATCCCACCGCCAACTGGCTCAGTCGCCAGACCGGCGTACCGGTCACCATAGGCCGACTGGTGTTCAACCCGCTCCACCCCTACACCCTGCTGGCGGAGCAGATCAGTTATGGGGATGGCGTCAGGGTCGAGAAGCTCTATGTCGAGGTCGACAGCATCGACTGGCTGAGCCGGGACGTGCGCCTCGCCCACCTGGATCTGATCAAGCCCAGCATCCGCTGGCCCCTGCCCAACCAGCTCCCCGCCCTGCCGCTGCGATCCCTCACCATAGGGGACAGCAAGATAGATGGCCTGAACCTGACCAGCGACGACCTCACGCTGCGGGGGGCCAGCGCCACCCTGCGCAACTGGCAGCTGCTCGGCCCGGGCCAGCAGGTGCAAGCCGACCTCTCCCTCACCATCAACCGCCTCGAGAGCCCCACGCTGACCCTGAGCCAGCTGGCCCTCGACGGCACGCTGCAAGGCCAGGTGCTGAGCACGGATCGCCTGGTCACCCGGCTGTTCGATGGGGTGGTGGAGAGCGCCATGGTGCTGGACTGGCCCGCTCGCAGCCTGCGTCTCGGGGATCTCAAGGCCCGGGGGCTGCGCATCGAGCTGGCGGATCTCGGCGATCAGCCCTGGCCCCTGCGCCGGATCAGCCTGGATCGGGGTGACTTCCAGCATGTCAGCCTCAACTCCCTGAAGGGCGAGTTCGCCCTCAACGACTTCAACGGCGAGCTGAATCAGTTCGAGTGGCAGGCGGGGAGCCCCGCCAGCGGCCAGCTGCTCGGCAGCCTGGGGGATGCGGGCCGCGGCCTGTTCCAGCTGGAGGAGATAGAGGGACAACTGAGCTTCTCCGGCCAGCAGATCGGCGCCGCCCTCAAGGGCAAGGCCTATGACGGCCGCTTCGACACCCTGTTCAGCCTGGATCCCGATCGCCAGCGCCTCACCCTGCGCCAGCTGACCCTGAGCGGCATGGACATCAGCCTGCCCCAGGGGTGGTGGCAGGCCTGGCAGGCCGCCGTCCCCACCCGGCTCGAGATAAGCCAGCTCCATTTCGACAAGCTGAGGGTCCTCTCCTTCGACGACGCCCTGCCCCTCTCCCTGAGCGGCTGGAACCTGGAGCTGGCGCAGCTGGGACTCGAGGGCGGGCAGCCCCTGGCCCTGAGCGAGCAGGGCGCCATCCAGAGCGACTGGATAGAGCTGGTGTGGGACGGCCTCTCCGCCCGCAATGGCCAACTGGTAGTCACTGCCACGCCGCAGCAGTGGCAGCTGGAGCGCCTCGCCAGCCAGCTGGCCGACGGCGGCAGCCTGAGCGCCAGCGGCCTGTGGAGTCGCCAGCCCCGGCAAGCCTCCCGCCTGCGACTCAAGGGGGAGCAGCTGGATCTGGATCTCTGGGGGGACCTGCTGCACAGCCCCCTCTCCTTCGCCGGCAAGGCCGACCTGGATCTGGCGCTGCAGGCCGACCTCGCCGACTGGCGCCACAGCCTGAGCGGCAGCCTGAGCCTGGATGCCAAGGACCCCTTCTGGGATGGGGTCAAGCTGGATCCTCTGCTCGATGCCTGGTTCAAGGCGCCACAGCCCCCGACCCTGAGCCCACAGGCGCTCTGGCAGGCGATGCAGGGGGGCGATACCCCCTTCTATCGGATCAGACTCGAGGCCAGGGCGGATCAGGGGAAGATCGCCATCGAGCAGGGCGGGGCCTCCACCATCACCCACCTGCTGGCCCTGGGCGGCGGGCTGGATCTGGGGGCGGACAGCTGGCAGCTCGATGTCGGCGCCCTCAACCGCGAGGGGTGCGCCGAGCTGGTCGGCCAGTGGCGCGACCGGCTCGAGGCCCCCACCCTCGGCTGGCAACTGCTGGGCGAGAAGGCCAGCTGCGACTGGCAGCCCGGAGTCAGCTATCCCGCCCAGGGGCGCAACAGCCCCCTCCATCGCCCCGGCTCACCTCAGGGCGGCTAGGGCGCCCATCAACAGCAAGACCTCCCGCAGGAGGCCTTGTCGATCACAGAGGGCAAACCCCGCCCTAGCCGCGCCGCACCGGCTGCACCACATAATGGCCGAGGAACTCGGCGGCGAGCCGGCAGCCGCTGAACAGCTGGATCTTGAGGCTGAACTTGGCGGACTGGCCCGCCTTGAGTGGCGCCAGCACGGCGGGCATGCCTTCCCGGGCGACCCGCGCCTCCGGCTCCTCGGTGACGGGACGGTAGTATTTGATCTCCCCCTGGGCCAGCACGGTGTCTCCCACCAGTCCCTCCTCCTTGAGTTGCAGCCAGATGAGGCCCCAACCCGCCAGCACGCACTGGCTGTAGATGCTGCCGGCGAACATGGTGTCATGGACGTTGAGGTTGGCGGCCAGGTTGGCCTTGAGGTGAAAGGTCTGGCCGTCATAGTGGGTGATGTGCACCCCCATCTTCTCGCTGATGGGGATGCCCCGCGACCAGCGGGTGGTGAGATCCTGACACCACTGGGGACGATACTGTATGGTCTGCAGGGGGCTCAGGGACTTGATCATCTGCCGATGGGGGATGCGGCCAAAGGAGACGGGGCCCTCGCCCACCTCGAGAAAGCCGCACTTGCGATAAAACTCCACCGCCTCCTGGCGGGCGTTCATGACCAGGCGCTTGACCTTCTCCTGGCAGGCGAGCTGCTCCAGATCCGCCACCATGCGCGCCCCCAGCCCCTGGCCGCGATAGTCGGGCAGCATGGCCATGAAGCGGATCTGGGCCTCGTCTCCTCCGACGAACAGCCGCCCCACGGCGATGGGAGTACCATCGGGGGCCAGCATCATCCGATGAATGGCAACAGAATCGTATTCGTCCCGCTCCGAGCCCAGGGGGAAGTTGAATGGCTTGCGCAGCAGTTCCCAGCGCAATTGATAATACGCCTCCAGCTCCGACTCCGTTTGAGGGGTTACCACCCGGTACATAGCGACATCCTTGAGTTACACTGGTCGAAAGCCATCTTGCCGTGCAATTTCATGGACTTCAATCTACAGACGTATCGCGCCGAACAGTTATTGCACCTGGGAGTCAGTCCGGCTCGCCGCATCTGCGTACAGCAGAACGAGCGGCATCGCTGGCTGGAGATCGACGGCGTGGTGCAGTCCGCCATGGTACTCAGCGCCCCCCACCAGCTCTGCCTGCCCCATCAACAGACCATAGCCGCCCTGCTGCCGGCGCGAGCCAGCCGCGTGCTCGAGCTGGGCCTGGGAGGCGGGGACATGGGTCGCCACCTGCAGGCCCGCTGGCCCGAGGCCGAGTTTGACGGCGTGGATCTCGATGCCGAGGTGATCAGCCTCTATCGCGACTTCTTCATGACAGACGAGGCCCTCGGCCGCCAGCGGCTCCATCGGGCCGATGCCCTCTCTTTCCTGATGGAGGCGCCGGGATGCCATGACCTGATCCTGGTCGACCTCTTCAGCCAGGATGGCAACCCCCCGCTCCTGTTCTCCCCCCACTTCTACCAGGCCCTGGCCGCCCGGCTGGAGGGCGAGCTCATCATGAACCTGCTGCCGAGGACGGGCC
This sequence comes from Aeromonas crassostreae, assembly GCF_054052445.1. NCBI lineage: Bacteria > Pseudomonadati > Pseudomonadota > Gammaproteobacteria > Aeromonadales > Aeromonadaceae > Aeromonas > Aeromonas crassostreae. Next base: position 44,488 of record NZ_JBSTYM010000010.1, read on the forward strand.
GCGAGCTGGATCGGGTGCTGACCCTGGTTGAGCGCTGGATTGGCCCGGCCCAGCTGAGGGGGGTGCCCGGCTGCATCAACCAGATAGTCCACGCCAGGCAGGGCTGAGCCGGGCTACACCTGCAACCAGAAGGTCGTCGGCCCCTCGTTGAGCAGGGCCACCTTCATGTCGGCGGCGAACCGACCGGTTTGGGTCGGCACATCGCCGGCGCGGGCCCGGGCCACGAAGTAGTCGTAGAGCCGCTCCGCCTCCTCGGGGCGGGCGCCGCCGGAGAAGCTGGGCCTCATCCCCCGACCGGTATCCGCCGCCAGGGTGAACTGGGAAACCACCAGCAGGCTGCCTCCCACCTGGCCCACATTGAGGTTCATCTTGCCCTCGCCATCGGGGAAGATGCGATAGCCGCTCACCCTGTGCAGCAGCTTGTCGGCCTTGGCCTCGTCATCCCCTTGTTCCACCCCGAGCAGCACCAGCAGCCCCTGACCGATGGCGCCGATGACTTCCCCCTCGACGGTGACGCTGGCCTCGCTGACCCGCTGAATCAATGCAATCACTCGCAGCTCCTCTGACTGACAACCCTGGAAATGAAACGACCGCCTCAGGGGCGGTCGTCGATGCTACCAATAAAACGGGGGGCAAGGCGATGGTTCAGATGACTCAGGCCAGCTCCTCATGCCCCGGTTTCTCGTACTCCCCGAGGCAGGCGGTGGTCTCGGCGCCGAGCAAGACCACCAGCCAGCTGAGATAGACCCAGACGAACAGGATGGGAATGGTCGCCAGGGCGCCATAGATGGCCTGATAGGAGGGGAAGTTGGTGATGTAGAGCGCGAAGCCGCGCTTGGCCAGCTCAAACAGCACCGCCGCCACCAGGGCCCCGATCAGCGCATGCACCAGCCGCACCTTGCAGTTGGGCACCACGGTATAGATCAGCAGGAAGCCGAACACGGAGAACAGGAACGGCAGGCTGCGCAGCAGCAGGTAACCGACGCCGAACAGGCTGTCCGCGGCAAACAGCTTCAGGGACAGTATGTAGGAGGAGATGGCGATGCTGGCCCCAATCAGCACGGGGCCCAGGGTCAGTATCATCCAGTACATGGCAAAGGCCTGCCCCAGGGGGCGGCTCTGGGTGGAGCGCCAGATGTAGTTGAGGTTCTTGTCGATGGCCGAGATCAGCATCAGGGCCACCACCACCAGGGCGCCGATGCCCACCGCCGTGGTGTTGGTGGCGTTGGCCACGAAGCCGTCTATGTACTCCTTGAGCATCTCGCCGGCGGTGGGTACGAAGTTGTGGTAGACGAACTGCTCCATCGCCTGTTTCAGGCTCTGAAACACCGGAAAGGCGGACATCATGCCGAATACCACGGCGATCATGGGCACCAGGGAGAGCAGGGTGACATAGGCCAGGTAGCCGGCGGTGACGGTCAGCCTGTCCTGCTGAAAACGGCCCCAGACGAACTGGGCGAAGTGGCGGCCATCATGGCGCAAGAAGGAGGAGGCATGCGCCAGCTGGCGACGAAGGTGATGCTGCATATTGGCTTCCTAACGAACAAATCATGACGCTATTGTGCCAGCTTAGCCCCCGGATTGCCCGATACCGGACGAAATGAGTCCCGAGACGGCCCGAGCTGGCCTGTGACAACCCTCGGCATCCAGGCCGTGAAGCGCCGCACCCTTCCCAGGCTTCGCCCATAAAAAAAGTCCGAACGCCTGGGGCGTTCGGACTCTGATTGCCGTCATTCGGGCCGGTTCAGCGGCCCGATGAGGGAGGGATCAGGCGCGGCCGGCGCGCTTGCGATCCATCTCGGTCAGCAGCTTTTTACGGATGCGGATGGCCTTGGGCGTGATCTCTACCAGTTCATCGTTGTCGATGAACTCCAGAGCCTGCTCCAGGGTCATGCGGATCGGCGGAGTCAGCACCTGGGCTTCGTCGGTACCGGAGGCACGCATGTTGGTCAGCTGCTTGCCTTTCAGGCAGTTGACGGTCAGGTCGTTGGAGCGGGAGTGGATCCCGATCACCTGGCCTTCGTACACCTCGGTCGCGTGACCGATGAACAGACGACCGCGATCCTGCAGACCGAACAGGGCGAAGGTCAGGGCCTTGCCGGTAGCGTTGGAGATGAGCACGCCGTTCTGACGCTCACCGATGCTGCCACCCTTGTGCGGACCGTAATGGTCGAAGGTGTGGTACAGCAGACCGGTACCCGAGGTCATGGTCAGGAACTCGGTCTGGAAGCCGATCAGGCCACGGCTCGGGATCATGAAGTCCAGACGGACACGGCCCTTGCCATCCGGGGTCATGTTGGTCATCTCGCCTTTACGCAGGCCGAGTTGCTCCATGACGGAACCCTGGTGGGCTTCTTCCACGTCGACAGTGACGGTTTCGAACGGTTCTTGCAGAACGCCATCCACGGTGCGCAGGATAACTTCCGGACGGGATACCGCCAGCTCGTAGCCTTCGCGACGCATGTTTTCGATCAGGATGGACAGGTGCAGTTCACCACGGCCGGAGACGCGGAACTTGTCCGGATCTTCGGTCTCTTCCACGCGCAGGGCCACGTTGTGGACCAGTTCCTGGTTCAGACGCTCCAGGATGTTGCGGGAGGTGACGAACTTGCCTTCTTTACCGGCGAACGGCGAGGTGTTGACCTGGAAGGTCATGTTCACGGTCGGCTCGTCGACGGAGAGGGGCGGCAGCGCTTCAACGGCGTTGTTGTCACAGATGGTGTCGGAGATCTTCAGCTCGCCCAGACCGGTGATGGCGATGATGTCGCCCGCTTGCGCGTCGGTCACTTCGGTACGGGACAGACCCAGGTAGCCCAGGACCTGACCGACCTTGCCGGTACGGCTCTTGCCGTTGGCACCGACGATGGTGACCTGCTGGTTGGTCTTGACGCGGCCGCGGGTGATGCGACCGATGCCGATGACGCCCACATAGGAGTTGTAGTCCAGCTGGGAGATCTGCATCTGGAAACCACCCTCGGCATCGGCCGCAGGCGCTTCCACGTTGTCGACGATGGCCTGGAACAGGGGTTCCATGTTCTCGGACGGTACGTCTTGATCCAGGGTGGCCCAACCGTTCAGTGCAGAGGCGTAAACAACCTTGAAGTCCAGTTGCTCATCGGTGGCACCCAGGTTGTCGAACAGATCGAAGACCTGATCCATTACCCAGTCAGGACGCGCGCCCGGACGGTCGATCTTGTTGATGACCACGATGGGCTTCAGACCCTGGGCGAACGCCTTCTGGGTCACGAAACGGGTTTGCGGCATGGGGCCGTCAACGGCGTCGACCAGCAGCAGCACGGAGTCAACCATGGACAGTACACGCTCAACCTCACCGCCGAAGTCGGCGTGACCCGGGGTATCCACGATGTTGATGCGGTAGTCGTTCCAGCGGATGGCAGTGTTCTTGGCGAGAATGGTGATGCCACGTTCCCGTTCCAGATCATTGGAGTCCATGATCCGTTCCTGACCTTCGCTGGTGCGGTCCAGAGTACCGGACTGCTGCAGCAGCTTATCCACCAGGGTCGTCTTGCCGTGGTCAACGTGCGCAATAATCGCAATATTGCGTAAATTCTCTAACATTCTCGCCTCAATCACCGGGTAAAATTGGGCGCTAATTGTACTCTCGCCTTTGTGATCTGCCTAGCAGAATCGCAGTAGATTCACGCACGAGAGTGGATCTGGATCATGGACCCGGGGCAACAAGCCTGTTTATATGGGGCTTAGTCGCCGTCGCACTGGTTTGGTGCACCAAAAAGATCCCTGAATGCACCAACATGATGCACGACGGCACGAAAGCAGCTGGTTTTGGGACGCCAAGATGCGGCAACTGCCCTGAAATCAAGCTGTCACAAACTTGGCACGATACTCGCTTATGTGAATCTGATGACGCATTCACCCAAAGAGTTTTAACACCGGAGGTTACTTAGCATGTCAGCTCAGAACGTAATGGCCTTGATCCAGGAACATGAAGTCAAGTTTGTCGACCTGCGCTTTACCGACACCAAGGGTAAAGAGCAGCACGTTTCCATTCCCTCCCACCAGATCGACGAAGACTTCTTCGAAGACGGCAAGATGTTCGATGGCTCCTCCATCGGCGGCTGGAAGGGCATCAACGAGTCTGACATGGTGCTGATGCCGGATCCGGCCTCCGCCAAGCTGGATCCGTTCACCGAAGAGACCACCCTGAACATCGTCTGTGACATCCTGGAACCGGCCACCATGCAGGGCTATGACCGCGATCCGCGCTCCATCGCCAAGCGTGCCGAAGACTTCCTGAAGTCCAGCGGCATCGCCGATACCGTGCTGTTCGGACCGGAACCCGAGTTCTTCATGTTCGACAACATCACCTTCTCGAACACCATGGGTCACAGCTTCGTCAAGATCGAATCCGAAGAAGCGGCCTGGAACTCCGGCACCGCCTACGAGCACGGCAACAAGGGTCACCGTCCCTTCGTCAAGGGTGGCTACTTCCCGGTTGCACCGGTCGACTCCTCCCAGGACATCCGCGCCGCCATGTGCCTGGTGCTGGAAGAGATGGGCCAGGTCGTCGAGGCTCACCACCACGAGGTGGCCACCGCCGGTCAGAACGAGATCGCCACCCGCTTCAACACTCTTACGCTGAAGGCTGACGAAGTGCAGGTCCTGAAGTACGTGATCCACAACGTGGCCCACGCCTACAACAAGACTGTCACCTTCATGCCCAAACCCATGTTCGGTGACAACGGCTCCGGCATGCACTGCCACCAGTCCCTGGCCAAAGATGGCGTCAACCTGTTCGCGGGTGACCTGTACGGCGGTCTGTCCGAGATGGCGCTGCACTACATCGGCGGCATCATCAAGCACGCCAAGGCCATCAACGCCTTCGCCAACCCGACTACCAACTCCTACAAGCGTCTGGTGCCGGGCTATGAAGCACCGGTCATGCTGGCCTACTCCGCCCGCAACCGCTCTGCCTCCATCCGTATCCCTGTGGTACCGAGCCCGAAAGCTCGCCGCATCGAGGTGCGCTTCCCGGACCCGGCGGCCAACCCCTACCTGGCCTTCGCCGCCCAGCTGATGGCCGGCCTGGACGGCATCATCAACAAGATCCATCCGGGCGATGCCATGGACAAGAACCTGTATGATCTGCCGCCGGAAGAAGCCGCCGAAGTGCCGACCGTTGCCGGTTCCCTGGACGAGGCCCTGTCTGCACTGGACAGCGATCGCGAGTTCCTGACCCGTGGTGGCGTGTTCAGCGACGACTTCATCAACTCCTACCTGGAGCTGAAGCAGCAGGACGTGGACCGCGTGCGCATGACCCCGCACCCGCTGGAGTTCGAACTCTACTACTCCGTCTAATCGGCGCAGTCAGTACCAAATGGATAATAAAACCCGCCTCATGGCGGGTTTTTTCTCTGTTAGGCTTTAAGCGGGATCCCATCGAGGAGAGAGGCATGAACCTCAGCCACCTGGCCGGATTATTGTTGCTGACAAGCCTGGGCGTCCATGGCGCCAAGATCTACTCCTGGGTGGATAGCCGGGGCATCACCCACTACACCAATGCCCCCCCCGCGGGCCAGCAGAGCCAGGTGATCGACCTGCGGGTGGCCCCCCTGGTCGGCACGGTTCCCCAGTCGGTACAGGTCGCCAATTACCACCACCTGACCGGCACCGATCTCAAGCAGGCCGAACTGACCATCACCCTGATCTCTCCCGAAGCGGAGAGCACGCTGCGCGACAACACGGGCAACATCGTCTTCGAGGCGCGCGTCACCCCCACCCCTCCCCCCCAATTCGATCTGCGCCTGCTGCTCGACGGCAAGGCACGCGCCCGGGTCAGCAACACCCTGATGCTCCGCCTGGAAAACCTGGATCGGGGCACCCATAAGGTGCAACTCGAGCTGCTGGCAAAAGACGGTACGATCCTTGCTAAATCAGAGATAGTGACTTTCTACCTGCACAGGACCAGAGTCAATCAGGCCGCTGCCGCCAGCGCCACGCCTCACAAGGGGTGATCCTTTGCACCGATGCAGGTAGACTGAATGCACTATATTGGTGCATTGCCGGTGTGTAGCACCGTTTTAGGGAGAAACCTGTGCCAGTCCGCTCGGATCAAGCCAAGACATTACTCGACAACCTGCTGACCGCCGTCATCCTGATGGATGAGCGCCTCTGCATCCAGTTCGTCAACCCGGCGGCAGAACAGCTGCTCTCCCTCAGCCAGCGTCGGCTGATCGGGCTGGAACTGCCCCATCTGCTGGAGCACATCTCCCTCGATCTGAACCGCTTTCGTCAGTGCCTGGCATCGGGTCAGGGCTTCACCGACAGCGAGGTCACCCTGGTGGTGGAAGGAGAGCCGCGCCTGGTCGAGCTCAGTGCCAGCCCGCTGGCCGACCATGAACAAAGGTTGATCGTGGTGGAGCTGCGCAAGATAGACCAGCAGAAGAAGATCAGTCAGGAACTGCAGCAACACGCCCAGCAACAGGCGGCCAGAGAGCTGGTGCGCGGCCTGGCCCACGAGATCAAGAACCCCCTCGGCGGCCTGCGTGGCGCCGCCCAGCTGCTGCAAAAGGAGCTGCCCAACCCGGCGCTGCGCGAATACACCGGCATCATCATAGAGCAGGCCGACAGGCTGCGGCTGTTGGTCGACCGGCTGCTCGGCCCCCAGCGCCCCGGCCGCCATCAGGTGCACAATGTCCACTCGGTGCTGGAGCAGGTGCGCCGCCTGGTGGAGCTGGAGCTGCCCGGTGGGATCCGCATCGAGCGGGATTACGACCCCAGCATCCCCGAGTTCGAGATGGAGCCGGATCAGCTGCAACAGGCGTTTCTCAACATGGTGCGCAATGCCGCCGAGGCCCTGGGCAATCAGACCGGTCTCATCAGCATTCGCACCCGCACCGTGTTCCAGATCACCATCCATGGCAAGCGCTACCGCCTGGCGGCCGAGATCAAGATCATCGACAACGGCCCCGGCATCCCGGATGCCATCCGCGACACCCTCTTCTACCCCATGATCACCGGCAAGGAGGGGGGCACGGGTCTGGGTCTTTCCATCGCCCAGAATCTGATCGATCAGCACAAGGGCCGCATCGACTGCATCAGCTGGCCGGGCCACACCGAGTTCACCGTTTATCTACCGCTTCGCAAATAAGGGATCTTCATGACCGCAAAAGTATGGATCGTCGATGACGACAGCTCGATCCGCTGGGTGCTGGAGCGCACCCTCGGCAGCGAAGGGTTCGAGTGCGAGAGCTTCGCCGATGGCGAGGCCCTGCTGCACTCCCTGGAAGCGCGCACCCCGGATGTGATCCTGTCCGATATCCGCATGCCCGGCATAGACGGCCTCAGCCTGCTGGAGCAGATCCACCGTCGTCAGGCGGACCTGCCCATCATCATCATGACCGCCCATTCCGACCTCGACGCCGCCGTCAACGCCTACCAGCGCGGCGCCTTCGAATACCTGCCCAAGCCCTTCGACATCGAGGAAGCGGTCACCCTGGTGCGCCGGGCCGAGAATCACCTCAAGGAGCAGCGCACCAAGCGCAAGGCCCGCCAGCAGGAGGCCGGCAGCAGCCCGGAGATCATCGGCGAGGCTCCCGCCATGCAGGAGGTGTTTCGCGCCATCGGCCGGCTGTCGCGCTCCAGCATCTCGGTGCTCATCAACGGCCAGAGCGGTACCGGCAAGGAGCTGGTTGCCCACGCCCTGCACCGCCACAGCCCGCGGGCCCACAAGAACTTCATCGCCCTCAACATGGCGGCCATCCCGAAAGACCTCATCGAATCCGAACTGTTCGGCCATGAGAAGGGAGCCTTCACCGGTGCCAACAACATACGCCACGGCCGCTTCGAACAGGCCGATGGCGGCACCCTGTTTCTCGACGAGATAGGCGACATGCCGCTGGACGTGCAGACCCGGCTGCTGCGGGTGCTGGCGGACGGCCAGTTCTACCGGGTCGGCGGCCATCAGCCGGTGCAGGTGGACGTGCGCATCATCGCCGCCACCCACCAGAATCTGGAGAAGCGGGTCGCCGACGGCGAGTTTCGGGAAGATCTGTTTCACCGCCTCAACGTCATCCGCATCCACATTCCGGCCCTCAGGGAGCGGCGGGAAGATATCCCCCAGCTCGCCCACCACTTCCTGCTGCGGGCCGCCAAGGAGCTCAACGTCGAGGCCAAGAGCCTGCACCCGGATACCCAGGCCTTCATCAGCCGGCTGCCCTGGCCGGGCAATGTGCGCCAACTGGAGAACGTCTGCCGCTGGCTCACCGTCATGGCCTCTGGCCAGGAGGTGCTGGTCGCCGATCTGCCCACCGAGCTGCTGACCCCCATCGCCACCGTCGCCGAGCCGGGTCAGCCCGCCCTCGCCGGCGGCTGGCAACAGCAGCTGCGCGACTGGGTTGCCAGCAAGCTGGCCCTGGGGGAGATAGACATACTGGCCGACGCCATGCCCCAGTTCGAACGGATCATGCTGGAGACGGCGCTGGAGCATACCCATGGCCACAAGCAGGAAGCGGCGCGCCTGCTCGGCTGGGGCCGCAACACCCTCACTCGCAAACTCAAGGAGCTCGATCTCTCCTGAGCATCGGCCGGCCCCCGCCCAAGGGGGCCCCGCCATCCCTCCAGCCCAGTTCATGACCACCCCAGGCTCTCGCCCCGGCCCGCCAGAAAAACGCTTACCATCACGCCCACGGCAATCCAGGCCCCTTTGATTTCAAACAGGGTATCTTTTTTGTCATCCCCGCCTAGAATGACTAGCTTCTCTATCATCGGCTCGAAGAAGGCACCCCTCATGATTGACAGATCCCTCCCCCTGACCGACCTCCATCGTCACCTGGACGGCAACATCCGGGCCCAGACCATCCTCGAGCTCGGCCGTCAGCACAACATAGCCCTGCCCGCCCTCGAGCTGGAGGCGTTGCGCCCCCATGTGCAGATCGTCGAGAAGGAGCCCAGCCTGGTGGCCTTCCTCAAGAAGCTGGACTGGGGCGTGGCCGTGCTGGCGGATTATGACGCCTGCCGCCGGGTCGCCTACGAGAATGCCGAAGACCTGCTGCACGCCGGCATCGACTATGCCGAGCTGCGCTTCAGCCCGGCCTACATGGCCATGACCCACAAGCTGGATCCCCAAGGGGTGGTGGAGGCGGTGATCGACGGCGTCCAGGCCGGCTGCCGCGACTTCGGCGTCAAGACCAAGCTCATCGGCATCATGAGCCGCACCTTCGGCACAGCGCAGTGCCGCCGCGAGCTGGAGGCCTGCCTGACCCACGGCAACCAGCTGGTCGCCATCGATCTCGCCGGTGACGAACTGGGCTTTCCCGGCGAGCTGTTCACCGAGCATTTTCGCCGGGTGCGCGATGCCGGTCTCCATGTCACCGTCCATGCCGGTGAGGCCGCCGGCCCCGAAAGCATGTGGCAGGCCATTCGCGATCTGGGGGCGACTCGCATCGGCCACGGGGTCAAGGCGGTGCAGGATCCGCGTCTGATGGATTATCTGGCCGAGCACGGCATCGGCATCGAGTCCTGCCTCACCTCCAACCTGCAGACCAGCACGGTGGAGAGCCTGCAACGCCACCCGATCCGCCAGTTCCTGGACCATGGCGTGCTCGCCTGCCTCAATACCGACGATCCTGCGGTGGAAGGCATAGAGCTGCGCCACGAATACGAGGTGGCCGCCCCGGCCGCCGGTCTCAGCGCCGGCCAGATACGCAGCGCCCAGGAAAATGGCCTCAAACTGGCCTTCCTGAGCAAGCAGGAGAAGGCCGAGCTGGCCGCCAGCGCCGTCGCCCGCTAAGTCAGCCCATCAGGGCAGCCCTGACAACCATAAAAAAAACCGCCGAGGCGGTTTTTTTTATGGTGAGCATAAGGGCTCTGGCTCAGATCACCCGGGAGAACTGCTGGGCCCGCGCCGCATTGCGCAGATAGACATCGAAGCACATGCAGATGTTGCGAATGAGCAACTGGCCCGTGCCGACCACCGTCAGGCCTGTGTCGGTCAGGCGCACCAGACCATCGTCGACAAAGGTCTGCAACAGCTTGAGATCGTCGGCAAAATACTGGGCGAACACCAGATCATGGGCCTGTTCGACCGCGGCGAAATCCAGGGAGAAGTCGCAGATGAGGCGCTTTATCACCTCCCGGCGGATCAGGTCGTCCCGGTTCAGGGAGCATCCCTTCCACTGGGCATGGCCAAGCGTCTCCACCTGGGCGTAGTAGGCCTTGAGATCCTTCTGATTCTGGGAGTAGGCATCCCCCATCATGCTGATGGAGGAGACCCCCAGCCCCAGCAGATCGCAATCCCCCTGGGTGGTGTAGCCCTGGAAGTTGCGATGCAGGGTGCCGTTGCGTTGGGCCACCGCCAGCTCGTCATCGGGCTTGGCGAAGTGATCCATGCCGATGAACTGGTAGCCCTGGCCGGTGAGGAAGGCGATGGTGTCCTGCAGCATGGCCAGCTTCTCCCGAGGGGCCGGCATATCCGCCTCTTTCAGCTTGTGCTGGGCGGCAAAGCGGCTCGGCAGATGGGCATAGTTGAAGATGGAGAGGCGGGCCGGATCGGTCTTGAGCACTTCCTCCAGAGTGTGGTGGAAGCTGTCGCGGTTCTGGTGCGGCAGGCCGTAGATGAGATCCAGGTTGGTGGATCTGAACCCCAGCTCCCGCGCCCGCTCCAGCATGGCACGAATGAAGTCGTTGTCCTGCTCCCGGTTGACCGCCGCCTGCACCTGCTTGTTGAAGTCCTGCACGCCAAGGCTGATGCGGTTGAAACCGAGCTCCCGCAGCACGTCCAGCATGGAGAGTGCGATCTCCCGCGGATCCACCTCTATGCTGATCTCCCCTTGCTCCGCAAATCGGAAGTGTTGCCGCAGCATGGCCATCAGCCGCCGTGTCTGGGCTTCGTCCAGATAGGTGGGGGTGCCGCCGCCCCAATGCAGTTGCGTCACGGTGCGGTGGGCAAACAGGGGAGCCTGGGCGGCAATTTCCCGCTCCAGATAGTCGAGATACTGATCGGCCTTGTGCTGATGGCGAGTGATCACCTTGTTGCAGCCACAGTAGTAGCAGAGCTTGTGGCAGAAGGGGATGTGCACATAGAGCGAGAGATTGCGCTGGGGATACTGGCCGGCGGCATGGACGAAATCCGGATAACCGAACGCCTCGTTGAATTCCAGCGCAGTGGGATAGGAGGTATAACGGGGGCCGCTGTGGTTGTACTTCTCGATCAGCGCCTGATCCCACACTATCGGTTCGACTCGCACACTTGCTTCCTCATGGGTTGGCCGGGATCACTTGCCCAGCTGAAAATCCTTCAACAGGGCCACATCCTTGAGGATCTGGGCCTCCAGTTCGACCTCGTAGCCGCTGCGCTCGAGATCCATCTTCATGATCTCGTTACGCTTGAGCGCCTTGCGCGCCTCATGGGTCGGCATCTCCTTCACCTTCTCATACAAGCCGTACAGACCGGGGAACTCCTCGGCAAAGGCGCGTCCCTCCTTGATTTGCAGGGCATTGAGCAGGTTGGTCAGGCGGATGGCCCCTTCCGAGTAGTCGCACTGGCCATCGCGCACCGCGTGGGCGATAACCCGCACGCTGTCGAGGATACGCTCGTTGCGTGCCCGAATGGCCTGCTCCTGCTGCTCCGTCTGGCGTCGTACCCTGGCCAGCAGCATGCCGGCATAGACGGCCAGACCGAGCAAGACAAGGCTACCCGCCAGGGTAGCCAGCATCAGGGCGCCGCTCACTTTTTCTTGGGCTCTGCTTGTTGCGGTTGGTAATCCGCCTTGGTGAAGCGATCCCACAGATCCTCTTCGGTCGCAGGAGCCTGCGTCTGCTCGGCATCCTCAGCCAGGAAGGCAGGCTCGTCTTCGTCCTCGTCATCTATGATGCCGAGTTCATCCATCAGCTCCTGATAGCGATCGACCCGCTGGTCGACCCAGGCCTGATCGGCGGCGTTCAGGGTCTCACCCTCATCCAGACGGTCGAGGAAATCATTGAGACGATCATCGTTTTCGATGGCGGCCAGCTCCTGCTCCGGAGTCAGCTTGAGGATCTTCTCCCTGGCAACCTTGACGGGCTGCGGCTTGCTCTGTTTGTCGTCGACGATCAGTGCCACCGGCTTGCGCGACCCCAGGCGAGGATCCTGTGCCTGCTTGTTGCCCTTGTTGCGCTTGGGCTCGGCGACCTGCTGGCGCGTCCCCGCCTTCAGACCTTTGCGCCGGGCGGCACGCTTGCGCTCACGGCCTTCCAGGGCACTGGCATCTGATTCTTTACGCTTACCCGTGGGTTTGCGACTGGGTTGTTTGGCCGACATGAATGACTCCGGGACATTGCTGGATATAAAAACCGCCACGAGGCACCATGGCGCCTGGCGGGATAAGGTGCTGACAGTGAATGATTGAGGAGGCACGGGATCCAGCATCATGGCTGCCCCGCAGGGCAACTGAGCATCGCAGGATCGGTACCCTCTGGGCATGTTGCTGGTATTTTGACACAAAATGCCGGCCCGGGTTAATCATCCAATAGAAAAAAGGCAGCCGAAGCTGCCTCTATATGCTGTGCGAGTCCCATCCCTATCAATGTCGCCCTTCCCTGGCGCCTCGTCGCATATCTTTATATGGGTCGTCCTGACCTCGGTTGATCATTCCTGAATATGCGTGTGCCTGCTTGCCTCGACGCGCGACCTCCCTGTGGTACGTCGACCCGATTGCATCCCGCGCCCCTCCCGTCCCGAGAGGTCATCATCCTGATGCTTCACTCCCTTGCCAGACATCCCAGCCTGTCCCGACATCCTTGCGCTCACCCGCTCCCGGGTGAATCCTTGACCCGATCTCGAGTCATTTCCTGGCTGCAACTCTATCAAGTTCAGGAGGTGACTCAATCCGATCGCTCTCTCGTGAGGGGGTAAGGGTGACAAAAGAAATGAATAACCAATTAATAAATAATGACTTTATTGGATAAGGCGTGATTTTTTCAGCCGAGGCCAACGCTCGGAATGGGAAATATCGCACAGGGAGAGGGGCAAAGCGGCAACCCATAAAACAAGGGAGCCCTTGGGCTCCCTGTTTCGCTATGCGGCTTGGCGGTGCAAGCTGCGCCATGCCGTCATCAGTGCAATCCGGCAACGTACTTGGACAGCACTTCGATATCGTGGTCCGTCAGTTTCTTGGCCACATCACGCATCATGCCATTGGGGTCATTGTCGCGGGTCGCGGCCCGGAACCCCTCCAGCTGCGCCTTGATATAGGCGGGATGCTGACCGGACAGGCTAGGATACTTGGCCTGCTCAACTCCCACCCCACGGGGGCCATGACAGGCGGCGCAAGCGGGCAGGCCCCGGCTCATGTCACCCCCCATGTAGAGCGCCTTGCCTTCGGCAATGACCTCATCGGGCACCGCCACCGGCGTGATCTGCTGGCCGGAGAAGTAGGCCGCCAGGTCATCCATGTCCTGATCGGACAAGGGCAGAGCCATGGGTCCCATGATGGGAGAAGCGCGACCCGAGGTGCCAGAAGCGGCAGCCTTCAGTTCCACTAACTGTTTTTTGATATATGATGCGTGCTGACCAGCAAGCTTGGGGTAAATATCAGCAGGACCATTGCCGTCCGGTCCATGACAGGCAGCGCACACCGCCGATTTGGTTTGTCCCGCAGCGGCATCGCCCTTGGCTTGTGCCATCCCCGTTACGCCAACCATCAGAGCAAGAGTAATGACTAGGTTCTTCATGGCGTTCCAACTTCTCGTTATTAGGCTTCCAGATCCCATGCCGCTGAAGGCATGTTAAAATAAACGCGTTTAAGCGACGCCATTTTACACGATTTCACAAAAAAGTAACTCTATAACCCTCTCTCTCCATGGGGAATTTACGTTGGATACACAAACTCTGAATTTCAATAAGGTGCATTTTGTGACCAGCGCACCCGACATCCGTCACCTGCCAAATGATGGGGGTGTCGAGATTGCGTTTGCCGGGCGTTCCAATGCCGGCAAGTCATCAGCCTTGAACACCTTGACCAAGCACAAGAACCTGGCCCGCACCAGTAAGACGCCAGGCCGGACCCAGCTGATCAACCTGTTCGAGCTGGAACCAGGCAAGCGTCTGGTCGACTTGCCAGGTTACGGTTATGCCCAGGTTCCACTGGAAATGAAGCTAAAGTGGCAAAAGTCGCTGGCCGAATACCTGCAACGTCGTGAGTCCTTGAAAGGCTTGGTGATCCTGATGGACATCCGCCATCCGTTAAAAGAAACCGACATGAACATGCTGGAGTGGAGCTCTCACCGCGAATTGCCGGTCATGCTGCTGCTGACCAAGGCCGACAAGCTGAGTCCGGGGCCACGTAACAATCAGGTGATCAAGGTTCGCCAGGCGGTGGCCAATCTGGGCCCCCAGATCCAGGTTGAAGCCTTCTCTTCCCTCAATCAGATCGGGGTCGAGAAGCTGGCGCAGACGCTCAGTGGCTGGTACCTCTCGGGTGAGACGGCCGCAGACGCCATCGATGCCGAGTCCGACTCCGAATAATCCTGCCACTTTTCAATTGGCGGAGCCTGTTCCGCCAATTGAAACCCCTCCTGAGCCCCCTCTCATCAATCCCGCCGTCACCAACCCTCATCCACGACGTTATAACTAGCTGTTTTTAATAGCTAACAACTTAATTTTTATCAAGAACAAACAAAATCATCAAATGATAACGTTTTCAACCTGGGTCAGTGCCCGCCGGCTAAAAATCGGCAACAAATACCAAACTGTAATTTAATTACATTGAGTAGCCGACAAAGGGACAAAAATGAGGCCAGTTCCCTGGGTAAGGAACCGGCCCGAAGACACTGTTCAAAATTGGGAAGAAATCAGTCTTGAGGAGAAATGACGACTGGGTTTACTCAAGAAACCCCCTCATTTTATCAGAGGACAGCGGTTTTTAAAGTCTTTACTCTAAATCCAATCCATAAAAAAACGCCCCGACGATGACTCATCGGGGCTGCTATTCAGCCACATTCAATTACGTGAAATAAAAGGTCTGAAAGATAGAACATCTTACCTCTGTACCCTACGAGAACAACTGTACATCAAACCAACAAAAAAGTGAAAGTAATTTATGTAACAAAGTTTCACCAAGAGTGGGTAAATATTTTTCTTTTATTTTCATATAGATAAAAAAATCCCCAGTACGAATACCGGGGGTTATAAAGGTGACTAACTAGCACTTCCTCAACTATCTAGTTAGTCAGCCTGGTCTTGAGAAAGTTCCAATCCTCAGCAAAAAAACTTTGTCTGTTTAGAGATAGATGGCGCCATCCTCTCCAAACTCTTGTTCTTCAATGAGTTTTTCAACCATTTCCTCGATATCGAACCTCAGGCTCTCGAATGCTCGCAGGATATCGTCTTCCCGCACCAGGGAGAGTCCGGCCAACCGCTCCAGACGGTGGCGACTGATATAGCAAGGGATCAATCCCCCCATCAACTGAGCCGGGAAGTGAACCCGCTGCTGCTCGGCCTGCCATTCGGCCGAGTCCGGGAATTGGATGCTCTGGTTCATGCCACCCCCAGATTGCGTTTCAGTTCGCGCAGCACCTGGGTCGTTCCCGGGCGAATGCCGCGCCAGATGGTAAATGCCTCGGCGGCCTGCTGCACCAGCATGCCGAGCCCATCCATGATCTTGCGCGCCCCCTGTGCCCGAGCCCAGGCATTGAACGGCGTCTCTTCGGCGCCATACATCATGTCATAGACGGCGATATCACTGTGTATGATCGAAGGGGGTATGGGTGGCAGCGATCCTTGCAGGCTGGCCGAGGTGGAGTTGATCACCAGATCGAACGGCCCGAGCAGCTCCTCGTATCGTACGGCCTCGACGGGACCCAAGGGGGCAAAGTCCCGGGCCAGCTGGGCCGCCTTGTCATGGGTGCGATTGGCGATGACCAGGCGACTCGGCCCCTTGGACAGCAAGGGGGCCAGGGCCCCACGGGCCGCCCCCCCGGCACCGAGCAGCAGGATCCGGCTCCCCGCCAGGCCGACCCCCTGGGAGGTCAGATCGGCTACCAGGCCGGCGCCGTCGGTATTGTCCCCCAGCAGGAGGCCGTCGTCGGTCAGCTTGATGGTATTGATCGCCCCGGCCAGCCTGGCACGCGGGCTCAGGCTATCGACCAGCGCAAACGCCTGCTCCTTGAACGGGACTGTGATGTTGCAGCCCTTGCCTCCCTCGGCGAAGAAACCGCGCAACGCCTCGGCAAAGTCGTCAGGTGCGGGCTCCGCCAGGGTATATTCCATCGACTGCTGGGTCTGCCGGGCAAAGAGGGTGTGAATGAAGGGGGATTTACTGTGTCGTACCGGATAACCGAATACCGCATACCTGTCCATCGCAAGGGTCCATCTGGAGGAGAATGATCCGATTTAACGGTTTTTCCCCCGCCTGGACAAGGGCATTTCCGATGAAAAAGGGCCGCCTCGGCGACCCTTGTCATCAGAGCCACTGCCGCGGCTTGAGATAATCCTGATAGAGCCGCGCCTCCGCCGACCCCGGCTCGGCATGCCAGTCGTACTCCCACCGCGCCAGAGGCGGCATGGACATCAGTATGGATTCGGTCCGGCCACCGGTCTGCAGGCCAAACAAGGTACCCCTGTCGTAGACCAGATTGAACTCGACGTAGCGACCACGGCGATAGAGCTGGAACTGGCGCTCCCTCTCGCCGTAGGGGGTATCCTGGCGGCGGGCCACAATGGGCAGATAAGCCTCGAGATAGCCTTCTCCCACCGCCCGCATGAAGGCAAATGACTGCTCGAAGGGCCAGCGATTGAGATCATCGAAGAAGAGACCGCCAACCCCGCGGGTTTCGTCCCTGTGCTTCAGATAGAAATAACGGTCGCACCAGGCTTTGAATTCGGGATAGATGTCATCGCCAAACGGCTGGCACAGCTCATGAGCCACGCTGTGCCAATGCCGCACATCCTGCTCGAACGGGTAGAAGGGAGTCAGATCGAAGCCACCGCCAAACCACCAGATGGGCGCTTCGCCCTCCTTCTCGGCGATGAAGAAGCGCACATTGGCGTGGCTGGTCGGCACATAGGGGTTGTGGGGATGGATGACCAGCGAGACCCCCATGGCCTCGAAGCGACGTCCGGCCAGCTCGGGTCTGTGGGCGGTGGCCGAGGCGGGCATGGCATCGCCATAGACATGAGAGAAGTTCACCCCCCCCTGCTCGATCACCTTGCCGGCCCGCATCACCCGGGTTCGGCCACCGCCGCCGCCCTCCCGCGTCCAGGCATCCTCGACGAAGCGGCCCAGGCCGTCGGCCCGCTCCAGCCCCTGACAGATAGTGTCTTGCAGTGCCAGCAGGAAGGTCTTGACTGCGGCCACATCCGGTTTGCTCATTGCTTCTCCAGCCGGCGGGATCGTGGCGCCCCGCCTCATTATTGTCTTGTCAGGGGTCCGACCGTCACGTCAGGAGGGGCGGATCACGGCACCGCTGCGAGCGTCTTTTATTTCTGACGGATTGCTGAGCCCGCCCACCTCGCCAACCTGTATATGTGCCAGCTGCGCGGCCAGGGCCTGGCCTATCTGGGCGACGCTGCGAGCAGGCTCCTCACCGGTCAGGTTGGCGCTGGTCGAGACCAGCGGCTTGCCAAAGGCGCGGCACAGCGCCTGCACCTGAGGATGGCCACTGACCCGCACCGCCAGGGTATCGAAACGACCGGTCAACCATGCTGGGGTACTCGCCCGGGCGGGCATGACCCAGGTGAAGGGGCCGGGCCAGCTCGCGTCGACCCTGGCCATCTGCTCGCTGCTTAGCTGGCTCAAGTCGATGTAGCTCTCCAACTGACTCAGGTCGGCGGCAATCAGGATCAGTCCCTTCTCCACCGGGCGCTGCTTGATGGCGAGCAGACGCTGTACCGCTGCCTGGTTATCGGGATCACACCCCAGACCAAAGACGGCCTCGGTGGCATAAGCGATGACGCCGCCCGCCCGCAGGGCGGCGACGGCTTGTTCAAATTCGTTCGACATACGCATTCTGTATCAGGGCCAACGCGCCAGCTCGGGCTGTCGCGTCTGGTTCACGTCAATGATAAAGCCTGCAGGGTGGCGCCTTAGCCATGACCCCTTCGGCGCTCTTCCCTCGCCGGCACACGTAGGCAACCTAAGATAGCCTTGCCATCGATGCCAAGCCGCGAGGCGGTATTCGAAGGCCTGCTTCCTTGCCTGTGTCACAGCCAGGATGTCGCTGCCCGAAATGCGCTCCATCACGGGGAGCGCGGCACAAATCCCGGCGACGCAGGCTGATGCCTGACGGGGACACGCTTACACCAGAGGCGAACCAAATGACGATGCACCTGGCCCATCAGGCGGCGGCGCGATTATACCCGCTCGTCTTGGTGGCCGCATTTCTTTTGCGGACAGCACCATTTCAGCGTCCCCCGGACCCGCTTCTCCACCATGATGCCCCAACCACACCTGGCACAGGGCATGGCCACAGGCTTGTCATTGACCACATACTTGCAGTGGGGGTAGTCATCGCAGCTATAGAAGAACTTGCCAAAACGGGAGGTTCGGCTGACCAGGTGACCCTTGCCGCAGGCGGGACAGGGGATCTGGGTATCATCGCTCTCCTGCAGGGAGGCCATGTGCTGGCAGGCGGGGTACTGGGTGCAGCCGACGAAGAGACCGTAGCGCCCTTTCTTGATGGCCAGCGGTTGGCCGCACGACGGGCAGACGGAGCCCTCCATCACCTTTTCGATGTCGCAGCCGGAAGGCGTCAGCGAACGGATATAGTCGCAGGCAGGATAGCTGGCACACCCGAGGAAGGGACCATGCTTGCCCTGACGGATCACCAGCTCGGAGCCGCATTGGGGACAGGGCTCTCGCTCGAGCGCATGCTCGTGGGCGGAAAACAGGTGATTGTCGATCTTGGACATGGGCCGCGCCTCGAATTCAGAAGATCCAAATTCTACCAGCGCGGCACCGGGCTGTCAGTGCAGTATGCCGTCCGACTCGTCGAACACCAGCTCTTCCATCTGATGGTAGGCGGTCTCGCTGCCGGGCACGTTGAACAGCACCATCATCACGACCCATTTCAGGTCATCGAGTTCGATGTCGGGTTTGTCGAGTTCGAGCAGCCGCTCGATGCAGATTTCGCGGGTCTCGGCGTTGAGCACCTGCGCCTGTTCCAGGAACAGCAGGAAGCCGCGACACTCGGTGCTGAGCCGCGCCAGCTCTTGCGGCGCATAGACCCGCATCGAGCCCTGGGCGCTGGCGGTGACATAGACTTCCCGCTCGCTGTCATGGAGGTTGGCCAGTCGTTCCAGCCAGTTGAGGGCCTTGTTGATCTCGTCCTGGTTGAAACCGGCACGGGTCAACTCGTCGGTGAGTTCATCTTGCTGGACCATTACATCGGCATCACTGTGGATGTAGGTCTCGAAAAGGTACATCAATACATCAAACATGATTCGCCCTCCTCGTTCTGACGTATCCACCGGCTACCGCTATCACAGCACCTGCCAGCTCAAGCTCGACTAACCTGCCCAGAACCACCTCGACAGGGAGCTCGGCCCGCTCGGCAACGGTATCCACGCTCGTGGTCTCATAACCTACGTTATCCAACAAATCGGCATAAGGCAATGCACTATTAGTACCGGTATTTGCATCCATCTCGTCGGCTTCTGCCCCCGAGACGGCGCGGATCTGTGCCCAATTGAGCTCGACCAACACATCCTCTGGCTCCATCACCAACTTGGCTCCTTGCTGGATCAGCCGGTTGCAACCGAGGGCCTGTCCATTCTGGGGAGCCCCCGGCACGGCAAACACCTCGCGCCCCTGCTCCAGGGCATAGCGGGCCGTAATGAGGGAACCACTCTGTTCGGCCGCCTCCACCACCAGGGTGCCGAGGGAGAGGCCGCTGATGATGCGATTGCGGCGAGGAAAGTGTTCCGCCAACGGCCCTTTGCTAGGGGCCAGCTCGGAGACGATGAGACCGCCGCTGGCCACTATCTCATCGGCAAGGCCCTGATGTCGCTTGGGATAGACGGCATCCAGCCCGGAGCCGAGCACGGCTAGGGTGATTCCCCCGGCGGCGAGCGCCTGCTGATGGCAGATGCCATCGATACCGAGCGCCAGCCCAGAGGTGATGGCCAGTCCGCTCTCGGCCAGTGCCCGGCTGAGACGGGCGGCATTGTCCCGGCCGGCATAACTGGGATGACGGCTGCCCACCATGGCCAGTTGCACGGTGCCCAGTGCATCGAGATCGCCACGGCAGTAGAGCAACAGGGGGGCGGCCGGGATTTCACGCAGCAGGGGAGGATATTCGGGGCTGTCGCGGCAGATGAGGCGGTTGCCCGGACGCTCGGCCCACTCCAGCGCCTGGACCACACCGACTTGCGGATGGCGCAGCGCCTGGATCTGCACCCAACTGAGACCGACCTCATGGAGCTTGGTGTCGTCCCAGGCAAAGAGGATATCGATGGCGCTCGCCGCCGCCCCGCTGTCAGAGCCGGACACGGCCGCCAGCAGGTGGGCCGCGGTGACCGGGCCGATCCCGGGGACGGCCTCCAGGGTCAACCAGGCGGTCAGTCTGCCCTGGGAGGATCCCATCTCAGAAGTGGCTGACCTTGTAACCCGTGCTGACCATGTCCTGGCTCTGCAAGATCATGCCGTAGCTCAGCTTGTCATAGACCTTGAACAACATGATGCGGGCGATGGACTCATCCGGCAGGGGTGTGCGGTCCGCAGAGTGAAACCCCTTGTCATAGAGGGAGGAGAGATCCCGATAGGAGACCTTGCCATACTTGTCCGTCAGGCGCACCCCGGGCCGCAGCACATCCAGCACGTCCCCGGGCGCCATCTGCTCCCTGGCCCCCTTGTTGATCAGGACGATATCGAACTTGCCCCCGCCCCGGGCCTTGCTTGGCAGCTCGACCACATAACCAGGGGTGGTCACGGGCGCCGCACGAGGGACAAACAGGGCTGACAGCATCTCCTGCGCCGGCAGGGGCATCAACCTGTCCCCCTGATAGACTTCCCGCTGACTGCTGGTGAGAAGGACGCGACTGCGATCCTTTGGCAACCGCTCCTGGGCGCGAGCCGTGCCCACGAAGATGGCCTCCTGGCCCAGCAGTTCGCGGGTCTGCTTGTCCCGGTAGACTGTGCCCGGCCGATAGATGCCATAATCCTGCCCCGGGATGAGCGCCCCCTGCACATAGAGGGTGGCCCCCTCCAGCATGCCGATATGGCCCGCATTCTCACCCAGGATATAGGGCAGGGTCTTGCTCTCCTGCTGCGTCGTGAAGATATGATCCGTCTGCATGAAGGGGCCTATCTCGCTCAACGGCAGGGTGGGGATCGGATTGGCCTTGCTCTCGTAGTGGTTCTTGGGGGAGAGCCGGAACACCCGCTTGCCCCCCTGCACCATCTTGCCGAGGCGGGGCTCCCCATTGACCCAGCTCAGTTGCAGCACCTCACCCGGGTAGATCCAGTGCGGATTGGCGATCTGCGGGTTGATGTTCCAGAGCCTGGGCCAGAGCCAGGGTTGCTCCAGATACTTGCCGGATATATCCCAGAGGGTATCCCCCTTCTGGACCTGATAGCTGCTGGGATAATCGCTCTTGAGGGTCAGTGCCTGGGCCAGCACGCCCTGACTGATCAAGGCGAATAGACAGGCTAAAGTCGTTTGCTTCAGATACATAACGCTCCCTGTTATTTTCTGCACGCAAAGTGTTGCTGTTTTTTGTCGGCGTAAATGACTAGAATTACGTCAATATTGACTGCATTGATACGAAGCTAAAGACAAGACTATGGCCATTCTAGATGTACTGCGTTTCCCCGATGAACGTCTGCGCACCATCGCAGCCCCCGTCGAGACCATTACACCCGAGTTACAACAGATTGTAGATGATATGTTCGACACCATGTATGCGGAGGAAGGCATAGGCCTGGCCGCAACCCAGGTCGACATCCATCAGCGCATCATAGTTATCGACGTTTCGGATGACAGGGAAGACCCTCTGGTGCTGATCAACCCGGAAGTCATCGCCCAGTCAGGCAGCACCGGTATCGAAGAGGGTTGCCTCTCTGTCCCCGGCAGCCGTGCCCTGGTGCCCCGCGCCGAGTGGATCAAGATCCGCGCACTGGATCGCAACGGTGAGCCGTTCGAGCTGGAAGCGGATGATCTGCTGGCCATCTGCATCCAGCATGAGATGGATCACCTGGTGGGCAAGCTGTTTGTGGATTACTTGTCCCCACTCAAGCGCCAGCGCATCCGTCAGAAGCTGGAAAAAATGGCGCGCGAAGACCGTAAAGCCGGTTAAGGACCTGCCCCCTTGAAGAAATTGAAACTGATTTTTGCCGGTACTCCCGACTTCGCCGCCCGTCATCTGGCGGCGTTGTTGTCTTCCGGCCATGAGGTTGTCGCCGTCTATACCCAGCCCGACAAGCCTGCCGGCCGTGGTCAGAAGCTCAGCGCCAGCCCGGTCAAGGAGCTGGCCCTGGCCCACAACCTGCCCGTCCATCAACCCGCCTCCCTGCGCAACGAAGCGGCCCAGGCCGAGCTCCAAGCCCTGGGGGCCGACCTCATGGTGGTGGTGGCCTACGGCCTGATCCTGCCCAAGGTGGTGCTCGACACCCCGCCCCTTGGCTGCATCAACGTCCACGGCTCCCTGCTGCCCCGCTGGCGCGGCGCGGCCCCGATCCAGCGCGCCATCTGGGCGGGTGACAGCGAAACCGGCGTCACCATAATGCAGATGGACGTCGGGCTGGACACGGGCGCCATGATCCGCAAGGCTCATTGCCCCATCGCCAGTGATGAGACCTCCGCCAGCCTGTATGACAAGCTGGCCGAGCTGGGCCCCCAGGCATTGGTCGACACCGTCAACGCCATGGCGGCCGGTGACACCGCCGCCGAGCCCCAGGACGATGCCCTGGCCAACTACGCCGAGAAGCTCTCCAAGGAGGAGGCGCGCATCGACTGGTCGATGGATGCCGCCGCCATCGAGCGCTGCGTTCGCGCCTTCAATCCCTGGCCCATCAGCTGGTTCGAGGTGGCGGGACAGACCATCAAGCTGTGGCAGGCGCAAGTCATCGACAGCGACCATGGCCAAGCCGCCGGCACCCTGCTCAAGGCCGACAGGCAAGGAATAGAGGTGGCCACCGGCAAGGGCGTGCTGCGCCTGCTGACCCTGCAGCCTCCCGGCAAGAAGGCCATGGCGGCGCTGGACCTGCTCAACTCTCGCCGCGACTGGTTTGTACCCGGCACCCAACTGGTTTGAGCGGGATTGAATCGAAACAAGCGGGGCCCGGGCCCCGACTTGCGCATCTAAGGTAAGACTATGAAAACACGTGCACAGGCCGCCCTCGTCATCCAGCAGGTGCTGGATCAGGGGCTCTCCCTCTCCGCCGTTCTGCCTGCTGCCCAGGAGAAGGTGGCGCCTCGCGATCGCCCCCTCCTGCAAGAACTCTGCTACGGCACCCTGCGCTGGATGCCGCGCCTGGACGCCGCCGTGGGCGAGATGATGGACAAGCCGCTCAAGAACAAGAGCCGCATCTTCCACTATCTGATCCTGGTCGGCCTCTACCAGCTCATCTACACCCGCATTCCCGCCCACGCCGCCGTGGCCGAGACCGTCAATGCGGTCAAGCTGCTCAAGGGCAGCTCACTGCGCGGCCTGATCAACGGGGTGCTGCGCAACTTCCAGCGCAGCGCCGAGGTGATACTGGCCCGCATCGACCGGGTACCCAGCACCCGCCTCGGTCACCCTGAGTGGCTCACCAAGCGCCTGCGCCAGGCCTATCCCGACGATTGGGAATTCATCATGGAGGCCAACAACCAGCGCCCCCCCATGTGGATCCGCAACAACGGCCAGCGCCAGAGCCGCGAGCAGATGCTGGCCCGCATGGCCGAGGCCGACATCCATGCCGTCGCCGGTGAAGAGGGGGCGGACTGCATCCTGCTCGAACGCCCCTGCGACGTGACCAAGCTGCCCGGCTTCGAGGCCGGCGACTGCTCGGTGCAGGATGGTGCCGCCCAGCTGGCCGCCCAGCTGCTCGACCCCCAGCCGGGGGAGTGGATACTGGACGCCTGCGCCGCCCCGGGCGGCAAGACGGCGCACCTGCTCGAGCGCCAGCCCGATCTGGCCGGCGTGGTGGCCGTCGATGCCGACCAGCAGCGCCTCACCCGGGTGCAGGAGAACCTGGATCGCATCGGCCTCAAGGCCAGGCTCATCCACGGGGATGCCAGCGCCCCCGAGCAGTGGTGGCCAGAAGGCCAGTTCGATCGCATCCTGCTCGATGCCCCCTGCTCCGCCACCGGCGTGATCCGCCGCCATCCCGACATCAAGTGGCTGCGCCGGGATCAGGACATCCGCGAGCTGGCCGAGCTGCAGGGCCGCATCCTGGCTGCGCTCTGGCCCCGACTCAAGGCCGGCGGCACCCTGCTCTACGCCACCTGTTCCGTGCTGCCCGAGGAGAACCGCGACCAGGTGCGCGCCTTCCTGGCGGCCACCCCGGACGCCCACCTGATCCCGCTGCACCCGCAGGATACCCCGGCCTGTCCGGGCCGCCAGTTCCTCCCTGGCGAGGCGGGCATGGATGGCTTCTACTACGCCAAGCTGGTAAAAGTTCAGCCATGACGGGCATCATTGGCCAGGCCGATGGCCTCCTCTTCTCTCTGCATGTGAGCAAGCGTTCCCTATGAAAATCATCATCTTGGGAGCCGGCCAGGTGGGCGGCACCCTGGCCGAGAACCTGGCCGGGGAAAACAACGACATCACCCTGGTCGACACCGACAGCGACCGCCTGCGGGAGTTGCAGGACAAGTTCGACCTGCGGGTGGTCAATGGTCATGGCGCCCACCCCAAGGTGCTGCGCGAAGCGGGCGCCCAGGATGCGGACATGCTGGTGGCCGTCACCAACAGTGACGAGACCAACATGATCGCCTGCCAGATCGCCTACTCCCTGTTCAACACCCCGAACAAGGTGGCCCGCATTCGCTCCCCCGCCTATCTGGTGGAGCGGGATCGCCTGTTCCTGCCGGAATCCGTGCCGGTGGATCACCTGATCGCCCCCGAGCAGCTGGTGACCGACTATGTGCGCCGCCTCATCGAGTATCCCGGCGCCCTGCAGGTGGTGGACTTCGCCGGCGGCAAGGTGGGCCTGGTGGCGGTCAAGGCCTACTACGGCGGCCCCCTGGTGGGCAACGCCCTCTCCAGCCTGCGCGAGCACATGCCCAACATCGAGACCCGGGTGGCCGCCATCTTCCGCCAGGGCCGCTCCATCCGTCCCCAGGGCACCACCATCATAGAGGCCGATGACGAGGTGTTCTTCGTCGCCGCCGCCGGCCATATCCGCGCCGTGATGTCGGAGCTGCAACGGCTCGAGAGCCCCTATCGCCGCATCATGATCGTCGGCGGCGGCAACATAGGCGCCGGCCTCGCCCGCCAGCTGGAGAAGCGTTACAGCGTCAAGCTTATCGAGCGCAACCAGAAGCGGGCGGAGCAGCTCTCCGAACTGCTGGAGAACACCATCGTCTTCTGCGGCGATGCCGCGGATCAGGAGCTGCTGGCCGAGGAGCACATCGACCAGATCGACGTCTTCATCTCGGTCACCAACGAGGACGAGGCCAACATCATGTCGGCCCTGCTCGCCAAGAAGATGGGCGCCAAGAAGACCATGGTGCTGATCCAGCGCGGCGCCTACGTGGATCTGGTGCAGGGCGGCTCCATCGATATCGCCATCTCGCCCCAGCAGGCCACCATCTCGGCCCTGCTGACCCATGTGCGCCGGGCCGACATCGCCAACGTCTACAGCCTGCGCCGCGGGGCGGCCGAGGCCATCGAGGCCATCGCCCATGGCGACGAGAACACCTCCAAGGTGGTGGGCAAGACGGTGGGTGAGCTCAAGCTGCCGCCCGGTACCACCATAGGCGCCATAGTGCGCGGTGAAGAGGTACTGATCGCCCACGATCGCACCGAGATCCAGCAAGATGACCACGTGGTCATGTTCCTGGTGGACAAGAAGTACATACAGGAAGTGGAACGGCTGTTCCAGCCAAGTCCCTTCTTCCTGTAACGCCACCATGCGGATTCATCGGACTGACAAGCCAGGGAACAGCGCCAGCGGTGGCGCTCCCTGCTTCTCTCATCAACAACCAGGCCGAGCATCATGATCAAGCTGCGTCCCATCGTGTTCACCCTGGGGCTGGTACTCTCCAAGCTCGCCCTCTTCATGTGGCTGCCTACCCTGCTCGCCCTGCTGACCGGATCGGAAGGCTTCGTCGAATTTCTGCAGTCGGTGGTCATCACTCACCTCGCCGCCTTCTGGTGCCTGCACTACGGGCGCAAGGCGGAATTTAGGCTCGGGGTGCGGGAGATGTTCCTGCTCACCACCTCCGTCTGGGGCGTGGCCTGCCTGTTTGGCGCCCTCCCCTTCGTCTTCATCAACCACATCGGCTTCGCCGACGCCTACTTCGAGACCATGTCGGGGGTGACCACCACGGGCTCCACCGTGCTGTCCGGGCTCGACGGCATGGCCCACAGCATACTGCTGTGGCGTTCCATCCTGCAGTGGCTGGGGGGAGTGGGCTTCATCGTGATGGCGGTGGCCGTGCTGCCCTACCTCAACGTGGGGGGCATGAAGCTGTTCCAGACCGAGAGCTCGGATTGGTCAGACAAGAGCGCCCCCCGCGCCAAGACGGTGGCCAAGAACATAGTGCAGGTCTATCTGGTGCTCTCCATGCTCTGCTTCCTCGCCTACTGGGTGAGCGGCATGACGCTGTTCGAGGCGGTCAACCATGCCATGACCACTCTCAGTACCGGGGGCTACTCCACCTCGGATCAATCCATGTCCCACTTCTCCCATGCCGCCCACTGGATTGGCACCCTCTTCATGTTCCTCGGCGGCCTGCCTTTTCTGCTCTATGTGCAGAGCCTCTCCCGGCGCGATGCCAGCCTGCTGCGCGACGCCCAGGTGCGCGGCTTCTTCTGGCTGGTGGTCTGGGTCACCCTCATCATGACGCTCTACCTCTGGCATCGTGGCACCTTCGATTTCATGGATGCCTTGCGCATCAGCAGCTTCAACATCGTCTCCGTGCTCACCACCACGGGCTACGGCCTCGGCGATTTCGGCACCTGGGGCTCCCTCACCAGCCTGCTGTTCATCTTCATCATGCTGCTCGGGGCCTGCTCCGGCTCCACCTCCGGGGGGCTGAAGATCTTCCGGGTCCAGGTGGCCTTCGCCCTGTTCAAGAAGCAGATGCGCCAGCTGATGCACCCCTCCGCGGTCTTCCCGCAGAAGTACAACGGCCGTCCGGTCAACGACGCCATCATCCGCTCCATGATCTCCTTCGTGCTGGCCTATTTCGCCATCATACTGCTCATCGCCGCCCTGCTGGCGGTGATAGGGCTGGATCCCCTGAGCGCCATCTCGGGGGCCATCACGGCGGTGGCCAACGTGGGTCCGGGCATGGGCCCCCTGATCGGGCCGAGCAGCAACTTCGCCGCCCTGCCGGACGTCGCCAAGTGGCTGCTCTCCTTCGGCATGTTGCTGGGGCGGCTCGAGATCCTGACGGTGGCGGTGATCTTCTTCCCCTCCTTCTGGAAGCAGTGACGCCCATCGCAACGACAAGGGCAGCCCGCGGCTGCCCTTGTCGTCTTGCCATCCCCCGCATCCGCCTCAGTCGCCGGACTCCTCACGCTCCAGGGCGCGATTGACCAGGGGCTCGGGCAGGGTCTTGGTCACCTCCACCCCCAGCTCGCGAAAGCGCTCGGCCTGGGCGATCAGGTTGCCGCGGCCGCTGGCCAGGCGACCCATGGCCTTGTCGTAGCTCTCCTGAGCCTTGTGCAGGCTGCCACCCAGCTGCTGCATCTCCTCCACGAACAGCCGCAGCTTCTCGTAGAGGCGCCCGGCCCGCTCGGCGATCTGCCGCGCATTCTGGTTCTGGCGCTCGTAGCGCCACAGGTTCTCTATGGTACGCAGCGCCACCATCAGGTTGGTGGGGCTCACCAGCAGTATGTTGTGCTCCAGGCCGAAGCGCACCAGGGCAGGATCCGCCTCCAGCGCCGCCAGGAAGGCGGGCTCCACCGCCACGAACATCAGCACATAGTCCAGGGTGCGCACCCCGGGCAGCTGCTGGTAATCCTTGCGACCCAGCTCGCGGATGTGGTTGCGCACCGAGGCGACGTGCTCCTTGAGCGCCACCGCCCGCCCCAGCTCGTCATCGCTGTTGTACCAGCGCTCGTAGGCGGTCAGGGACACCTTGGCGTCGATGATGATGTCCTTGCCCTGAGGCAGATGGACGATGACGTCGGGCTGATAGCGCTTGCCCTTGTCGGTCTCCAGGCTGACCTGGGTCTGGTATTCGTGCCCCTCCCGCAGGCCGCACTCGGAGAGGATGCGGGCCAGCACCACCTCGCCCCAGTTGCCCTGCTGCTTGCTGTCCCCCTTGAGGGCGCGGGTCAGGGCCGCCGCCTCTTCGGTCATGCGGGCGTTGAGTTCGGCCAGGCGCTCCAGCTCGAACTTGAGGCTGTGGCGCTGGGCCGTCTCCTGGGCGTGGGTCTCCCCCACCTGGCGGCGAAACCCCTCCAGCTGCTCCTTGAGCGGGCCGAGCAGGTTGTCCAGGCTGTGCTGGTTCAGTTCACGGAAATTACCCGAGTTCTGTTCGAAGATGCGATTGGCGAGGTTCTCGAACTGCTGGCCGAGGCGCGCTTCAGCCTCTTGTTGCAACGCCAGCTTCTCGGCGCTGGCAATGCGCTCGCTGCGCAGGGTCGCCTCGGCGTCCTTGAGGCGGGCGGTGAGCTTGATGACGAAGTGTTGCTGCTGCTCCAGCTTCTCCTGATCCCGCAGCTGCTGATCCTGCAGCTCGGCGAGACGCTCCTGCCAGGTCTCGGCGCGCTCCCGACTCAGGGCCAGCTCCTGAGCCAGGGCCTGGGCTCCATGGCGCCCCCACAGCCAGCCAAGCCCCACGGCCAGCAGCCCGGCGCCGCCAAGCCAGAGCCAGGTCAGCGATGCCATCATCGCCGGCCCCGCTGGCGCAGGAACAGCAGCAGATAGCGATTGATCAGCAGCCAGAGCACCACGTAGAGCAGATAGGACGACAGCACCACCCACTTGTGGCCATTGACGCCGGTATCCAGCTCATCGAAGCCGATCCCCTTGAACCGGCAGTAACCCCACATCAGCAGGGGGAAGACATAGAGCAGGGAGGCCCGCCACAGAAATAACCACATAGAGTCAGCCCAGCAAAAAAGACTCGCCTAGCTTACACAAGGGGGCCTGGCCTTGCGATCCTGCCGTGCGGGTTCCGCTGGCTTGTGCGGCATTATGGCCATAGAATTACCCCCTATTGGGTATCAGGAGGCCAGCATGGCCCATGCACTCTGTCGACGGCTGACGCGGCTCTGGGCCAGGCGTCGGCCCCGGACCATCGACTGCCGCGAGGCCCGCCCCCCCTGGGCCATCGAGGAGTCCCAGTTTCTCGCCCTCTGCCAGCGCTGCGATCGCTGCCGCCAGGCCTGCCCACGGGGGCTCATCAAGGGGGCTGGCGGCGCCGAATACCTGGGCAGCCCGGTGGCCGGCACCCCAGTGCTGGATCTCGCCTGTGGCCAGTGCAGCTACTGTGGCAGCTGCGCCAGGGCCTGTCCGAGCGGCGCCCTCGACCTGCGCTACGGCCGCCAGGTGCAGACCCGGGTCAGGATAGAGGCTAGCTGCCAGGCCCGTCAGGGCTTCTACTGCCTGCTGTGCGAGGACGCCTGTCCCCGCCAGGCGATCAAGGCGGCCCCTGAGGGGGTCACGGTCAACATGGTCGCCTGCGATGGCTGCGGCGCCTGCGGCCTCGCCTGCGTCTATGGCGCCATCAGCCTGGTGCGCCAGCCCTGACCCCACAGACGGCAGAAGGGGCCCGCAGGCCCCTTCTCTCTCTTCCAGCGGCGGCCCGTTTCAGCCCACCACCAGCAGCTGATCCTGCTCCAGCCCCAGCAGGTGACAGAGCCGGGTCGGATCGCTCACCACATCGGCCAGGGTGTACTCCCCCAACACCTCGAGGAAGGCGTTCATCGCCTTGCGCAATATGCCCTGGATGCGGCAGCCGCCGGCCAGGCGGCAGTTGTCCGTCTTGCAGTAGGCGGGGCAGAGGATGTTCTCCATGTCCATCACCACGTCCCGCAGGTTGATGGAGACGGCGGCGCGGCCGAGACGAATGCCGCCATGCTTGCCGCGCACCGTCTCTATGTACCCCTTGAGGCCGAGCTGATGCACTATCTTGACCACGTGATTGCGGGAGATGGCGAAGGTGTCGGCCACCTCTGTGATGGTCGACAGCCGATCCGCCGGCTGCAATGCCAGGAAGGTCAGGGTGCGCAGGGCATAGTCGGTAAAACGGGTCAGTTGCATGCTGGTTCTGCCTCTCACTACAGCCGGAAATCGGACAAAGAGACCGGAGGGAGACGGCGGTCGGGACCGGGCTCCCTGAGGTTGAGGCTCCAAGGTTAAGAGCAGCCGCTGCGGGTGTCGATGAAGATGCACATAAATCGACACTTTCTTTGATTGATCGCAAACTTGCCGACTTGTGCCGTCGTTTGCCCCGCTTTCAGCAGCAATCGGCGCAAGGAGGCGCGAGGGTAAAGGGAGGTGAAACCCCCGGGATCCCGGCCCCGGATCGGGCGGCGCGGCCTCAGTGACCCTGGGCCAGCCAGCTCTTCAAGGCCTGGGAGGGGATGGAGCTCTGGCTGGCGACCGCGAAGGCGCCCCAGTCCACCGCGCATTGCAGCGCATCCGCCATGGCCATGCCCCGGGCCAGGCCATGGATCAGCCCGGCGGCGAAGGCATCCCCCGCCCCCGTGGTATCCACCACGGAGACGGGACGGGCCGCCACCCGGATCCGCTCCTCGCCATGGATGGCGACCGCCCCCTCCTTGCCCTCCGTCAGCACCAGCCACTGCAACTTGTCACCGGCCAGGGTCAGGGCATGGGCCCAGGGGTCGGCCAGCTCCCCCAGATCGGAGCGCGACGCCACCAGCAGGTGACAGGGCCTGGGGTGCTTGCCCCCCTTGGGATATTGGGCCACCACCAGGCACTGCTCCAGCATGGCGGTCATGTACTGGGCCACCGCGCCTCCCGGGTAGTTCACATAGAGGCAGTCCACCCCGCTTTGGGGCAGCTGGCCCGGCAGATCCGGGCGGCGGGGCTGGCGCAATATGGTGCGCTCCCCGGTGGCATCCACCAGGATGAGCAGCTCGCCGGTCTCGCCGCCAAACCGCTCCACATGCTGGCAATCCAGGCCGTGGCCGCGGGCCTCGGCCAGCAGCCAGTCGCCGGTCTCGTCCAGGCCGATGCGCGAGGCGATGGCGACCTGGTGCCCGGCCCACACCAGCCCTATGCCGGTATTGGCGGCGCCGCCCCCCAGCCGTCGCCCCTGATCCACGTAGTGCAGGCGGGCCCCGGCCACCAGGGGTTCAGAGAGGGAGAGCACGTGGTCACAGTTGAGATTGGCGAGCAGCAGGATGCGGGACATGGGGAAACCTCCGGGAGAGCGAAGGCTCATTATAAAGAGAAAGGGCCATGACGGCCCTCCCGGGGATGGCGGGGTTTGTGAACCCGCTCAAGCTTTCGCCGCGACCGGCTCAGCCCAGTACCGACTCGGCGCTGGCGTATTCGTAGCCCAGCGCCTGGGCCACCGCCTGCTGGGTCACCCTGCCCTTGAACACGTTCAGGCCGGCCCTCAGGTGCTTGTCCTCCTTGAGCGCCTGGACATAGCCCTTGTCCGCCAGCGCCAGCACGAACGGCAGGGTGGCATTGGTGAGGGCGAAGGTAGCGGTGCGCGCCACCCCCCCCGGCATGTTGGCCACGCAGTAGTGGATGATGCCATCCACCACATAGGTCGGCTCTTCGTGGGTGGTGGGGTGGGAGGTCTCGAAGCAGCCCCCCTGATCGATGGCCACGTCCACCAGCACAGAGCCCTTGCGCATCAGTCCCAGCATGGCGCGGGTCAGCAGCTTGGGCGCCGCCGCCCCCGGGATCAGCACGGCGCCGATCACCAGATCCGCCTGGGCCAGGCAGGCCTCGATGTTGACCCGGGTCGAGTAGAGGGTCTTGAGGGCCGGGCCGAACAGACCATCGAGCTCCCGCAGCCGCGGCAGGGACTTGTCGAGCAGGGTGACATCGGCCCCCAGCCCCAGGGCCATGCGCGCCGCGTTGATCCCCACCACACCGCCACCCAGCACCACCACCCGGGCGGGGGCCACACCAGGCACGCCGCCGAGCAGGGTGCCGTTGCCTCCCTGGGCCTTCTCCAGGCTGTGGGCCCCGGCCTGGATCGCCATCCGCCCCGCCACCTCGGACATGGGGGCCAGCAGCGGCAGGCCGCCACGCTCGTCGGTCACCGTCTCGTAGGCGATGGCCACGGCGCCCGAATGGACCAGCAGCTGGGTCTGCACCGGATCCGGTGCCAGGTGCAGGTAGGTGAACAGCAGCTGATCCGGGCGCAGCAGCTCGCACTCCTCCGGTTGCGGCTCCTTCACCTTCACTATCATCTCGGCCCGGGCGAAGATCTCCGCCGCGCTGGCCACCAGCTCGGCTCCCGCCCCCTGGTACTCGGCATCGGACAGGCCGATCGCCTCGCCCCCCTGCCGCTGCACCAGCACCTGGTGGCCCCGGGCCGTCAGCTCCTGCACCCCGGCGGGGGTCATGCCGATGCGGTATTCGTGGTTTTTGATTTCCTTGGGTACGCCAATGATCATCTCGATGCTCCTGCGTTCGTCCTTGTCCCCCGCCGGCGCCCCGCTATGGCCGAGCCGGCAGCATGCCTAAAAATCGCAACAACCAGCCCAGCATGATGTTGGAGTCCACCTCCTGCTCCAGGGAGGCGAGGAAGGCCTGATAGCGTTCCGGCGCCAGACTCTGCTGCCGCTTCTCGATCAGCGCCCTGTCATAGTCCACCGAGAATTCGGGGTGGCCCTGAATGGCGACTATGTGCTCCCCCTGGCCAAACATGAAGTTCGGACAGAAATCATTGCCCGCCAGGCGGCGCCCGCCAGAGGGCAGGCGCATCACCTGATCCTGATGGCTGGCGAGGATGCGGATCCGGTCCAGCCCGGGCTGCATCCAGGGCTCACTCGCCAGCATGGCATTGCTGGCCACCCCCAGTCCCCAGCCCTTGTCGGACTTGCCTACCTCGCCCCCCAGGGCCTGGGCGATCAGCTGATGGCCGAAGCAGACTCCCGCCAGCTTGACCCTGGCCTCATCTGCCCGGCGCACCCACTCCCGCAGCGCCACCACCCAGGGGGCATCACCATAGGCGTCGTGGCGCGAACCGGTGATGAGCCAGCCATCGCACTCGTCCAGATCGGTCGGCAACTCGCCATCCAGGGCCGACCAGACCCGAAACTCCAGGTGGGGCGCCAGGGCCCTGAATCCCTCGATAAACATCCCGGAATAGACCCGGCCAAACTGCTGCTCGAACTCGGGGTCCAACCGATCACAATCGAGAATTCCCAGTCGCATCCTTCACTCCTTTGCGTCACATCAGGGGCCGACCGAAATCGGCCCTGGGCCCTATTTCATGGTCGGCATGGAAAATTCGGCGCCGGCGCGCAGGCTCTGGGGCCAGCGGGCGGTCACCGTCTTCATCTTGGTGTAGAAGCGTACCCCATCCGGCCCGTGCATGTTGAGCGGCCCGAAGAGGGACCGTTTCCAGCCACCGAAGCTGTGAAACGCCATGGGCACAGGGATGGGGACGTTCACCCCTACCATACCGACCTGCACCCGGGTGGTGAAGTCCCGCGCCGTGTCGCCGTCGCTGGTGAAGATGGCGGTGCCGTTGCCGTACTCGTGCTCGTTGATGAGGCGCAGGGCCGTCTCGTAGTCAGGCGCCCGCACGATGGCGAGCACGGGGCCGAAGATCTCCTCCCGGTAGATGCGCATCTCGGGGCCGACCCGATCGAACAGGCTGCCGCCGATGAAGTAGCCCTCGCCGTGGCTCAGGCCCCGGCCATCCACCACCAGCTCGGCCCCCTCGGCCACCCCCTGATCCACGTAGCCGCGCACCCTGGCCAGGTGCTCGCGGCTGATGAGGGGCCCCATCTCGTTTTCCGGACTCTGGCCGAGGCCGGGCCCGACCCGCAAGGTTTCCACCAGGGGGGCCAGCTTGGCCACCAGGGCATCGGCGGTCTCGTCCCCCACCACCAGGGCCACCGAGATCGCCATGCAGCGCTCGCCGGCGGCGCCATAGGCCGCTCCCATCAGGGCGGAGACCGCCTGATCGAGATCCGCATCCGGCATCACCAGCATGTGGTTCTTGGCGCCGCCCAGGGCCTGCACCCGCTTGCCGTGGGCCGAGGCGGTGGCATAGATGTATTCGGCGATGGGGGTGGAGCCGACGAAGGAGACCGCTTGTACCCGCGGGTCGGTCAGCAGCACGTCCACCACCTCCTTGTCGCCGTTGACCAGGTTCAGCACCCCGTCCGGCAGGCCCGCCTGTTTGAGCAGCTCGGCCATGCGCAGGGAGAGGGACGGATCCTTCTCGGAAGGTTTGAGGATGAAGGTGTTGCCGCAGGCCAGGGCCACCGGGAACATCCACAGCGGCACCATGGCCGGGAAGTTGAACGGCGTGATGCCGGCGCACACCCCCACCGGCTGCATCAGGGAGTAACTGTCCACCCCCCGGCCCACGTTGAGGGAGTGCTCCCCCTTGAGCAGATGGGGAATGCCGCAGGCGAACTCCACCACCTCCAGCCCCCGGGTCAGCTCACCCTGGGCGTCTGAAAACACCTTGCCGTGCTCGCGACTGATGAGCCGGGCCAGCTCGTCCCTGTGCTGCTCCATCAGCTCCTTGAAGCGAAACAGCACCCGGGCCCGCACCAGGGGCGGGGTCTGGGACCAGGCGGCGAAGGCGCCCTCGGCGCTGGCAATCGCCTCGGCACACTCGGCGGCGGTGGAGAGGGCTACCGTGCCCTGCTGCTGGCCGGTGGCCGGATCGAAGATGGCCCCGAAACGCTCGCTGCGGCTCTCCCTCGTCTCGCCGTC
Source organism: Aeromonas crassostreae (assembly GCF_054052445.1). Taxonomy (NCBI): domain Bacteria; kingdom Pseudomonadati; phylum Pseudomonadota; class Gammaproteobacteria; order Aeromonadales; family Aeromonadaceae; genus Aeromonas; species Aeromonas crassostreae. Next base: position 79,437 of record NZ_JBSTYM010000010.1, read on the forward strand.
GATGAAGTTGTCAATTCTGTAACTCATAAATCCTCCGTGATGGGTCATTGCTCCTCCCTCTGCCGCGCCGAGAAGGGGCTGAGGGATGGCGCCCAGGGCGGGCGTCATCCCGGGTGACAAGGGTCAGTCCTGGGCCTGCAGGGCGTCCTGCAGCAGGGTGAAGAGGTCGTCGATCTCGCTGCGTTCGATGATGAGGGGGGGCGACAGGGCGATGATGTCGCCGGTCACCCGGATAAGCGCCCCCTTCTCGAAGCAGCGCACGAACACCTCGTAGGCCCGCTTGCCCGGCGCATCGGGTATGGATTCCAGCTCTATGCCCGCCACCAGGCCGTAGTTGCGCACATCCTTCACATGCTTGCAGCCCCTGAGGGAATGGGCCGCCTCCTCCCAGTAGCCCGCCAGCTCGGCGGCCCGGGTCAGCAGGTTCTCGTTGCGGTAGATCTCCAGGGTCGCCAGACCGGCGGCGGCGGCCACCGGGTGGCCGGAGTAGGTGTAGCCGTGGAACAGCTCGATGGCGCCCTTGCCGGCGGCCATCATGTCGTCATGGATATGGTTCTGTACCAGCACGGCCCCCATGGGGATGGCGCCGTTGGTGAGCCCCTTGGCGCAGGTGATCATGTCGGGGATGACATCGAACTCCTGGGCCGCAAAGGGGGAGCCGAGGCGGCCGAAACCGGTGATCACCTCGTCAAAAATCAGCAGTATGCCGTGCCTGGTGCAGATCTCCCGCAGCCGCTTGAGGTAACCCTTGGGAGGCATGATGACGCCGGTACTGCCGGCGATGGGCTCGACGATGACGGCGGCTATGTTGCTGGCGTCATGGAGGAAGACGATCTTCTCCAGCTCGTCGGCTTGCGTGAGATCTTCCTCGGGCAAGCCCCTGGTGAAGGCATTCTTGGCGATGTTGAGGGTGTGGGGCAGATGATCCACCCCGCCGAGCAGGGAGCCGAACCACTTGCGGTTGCCGGGAATGCCCCCCACCGAGATGCCGCCGAAGCCCACCCCGTGATAGCCGCGCTCGCGGCCGATGAGCCGGGTGCGGGTGCCCTGACCGCGGGCCCGCTGCCAGGCCAGGGCGATCTTGAGGGCCGTGTCCACCGATTCCGAGCCTGAGTTGGTATAGAAGACGTGGCCGAAGCCCTTGGGGGCTATCTCCACCAGTTGGTTGGCCAGCTCGAACGGCAGGGGATGACCCATCTGGAACGTGGGGGCGAAGTCGAGGTGGGCGATCTGCTGGGAGACGGCCTCGGCAATCTCCCGTCGGCCATGGCCCGCGTTGCAACACCAGAGGCCGGCGGTGCCATCCAGTATCTTGCGGCCATCCTCTGCGCGATAATACATGCCCTCGGCAGACTTGAGGATCCGTGGCGCCGCCTTGAACTGCTGGTTGGCGGTGAAGGGCATCCAGAAGGCGGACATGTCCGCCGGCGTATTGATGTCACTGACAACTTTCATGGTCACCTCATCCTTAAGGTGTTTAGCTACTCAGGGTGATCGCCTATTAAATTAAACACCTGTATCCATAAAAAAGGGCGCTATGCTGCCCAGTGATGGTGTCACCCCGACCAGGGTGGTATAAGATATTTAACACAAATTCAATAATAGTAAACACTCGAGGAGAACAGAAGGATGGATATAGGTCAACGCCTCAAGGCGGTCCGCACCAAGGCGGCCCTGTCCCAGCGCGAACTCGCCAAGCGCTCGGGGGTGACCAACGGCTTTATCTCCCAGATAGAAAAAAATCAGGTCAGTCCCTCGGTCGCCTCCCTGCGCAAGGTGCTGGAAGGCATTCCCATGTCCCTGGCCAGCTTCTTCACCGACGAGACGGCCCTCGACTCCGAGGTGGTCTTTCGCGCCGCCGACATGCCGGATCTCGGCAGCCACCCCATCAGCTACCGCCTGGTGGGCCACAGCCGGGCCAATCGCGCCATCGGCATGTTGCAGGAGAGACTGCCCCCCGGCGCCGACACCGGCGATGACATGCTCAGCCACGACGGCGAAGAGTGCGGCATCGTCATCCAGGGCCGGGTCGAGGTGACCATAGGCGAGCAGATCCACCTGCTCGGGGCCGGCGATGGCTACTACTTCGACAGCCGCACCCCGCACCGCTTTCGCAACGTCGACGAGCAGGAGTGCGTGCTGATCTCCGCCAACACACCGGCCACCTTCTGATCCGGGTCGGCGGCTATCCTGGCCACCCGCTGTTTAAGAAGTTGTTACAAGCCGGATTTACAGGCGGCGAAATGTTTAGCATATTGATACGCGGATGACCTTTGCACGTTCAAGGAGCGAACATGAGTGATATGAACCTGGCCCAGTGGCAATACCGACAGGCCCAGCTGACCCTCCCCACCCAGGCGTTCATCGACGGCAGCTACCGGGATGCGGTCACTGGTGCCACCTTCGAGTGCATCAATCCGGCCAATGGCCAGCTGCTGGCCAACGTCGCCGCCTGCGATGCCGCCGATGCCGAGCTGGCGGTCGCCGCCGCCCGCGCCGCCTTCAACGACAGGCGCTGGGCGGGGCAATCCCCCAAGGAGCGCAAGCTGGTGTTGCAGCGCTTCGCCGAGCTGATGCGGCTCCACCGGGTCGAGCTGGCGCTGCTGGAGTCCCTGGACATGGGCAAGCCCATCTCGGATGCTATGGGTTACGATGCCCCCGCCGCCGCCAACTGCATCGCCTGGAACGGCGAGGCCATCGACAAACTCTATGACGAGGTGGCCCCGGTCGAGGAGGGCGCCCTGGCTCTGGTGACCCGGGAGCCGCTCGGTGTGGTGGCCGCCATCGTCCCCTGGAACTTCCCCCTGGTGATGGCGTGCTGGAAGCTGGGCCCGGCGCTCGCCACCGGCAACTCCGTCATCCTCAAGCCGTCGGAAAAATCCCCCCTCACCGCCCTGCGCATCGCCGGCATCGCGAAAGAGGCGGGCATCCCGGACGGCGTGTTCAACGTGCTGCCGGGCTTTGGCCATACCGTGGGCGAGGCGCTCGCCATGCACATGGATGTGGACTGCATCACCTTCACCGGCTCCACCCGGGTCGGCAAGCATCTGGTGCAGTGCTCCGGTAAATCCAACCTGAAACGCGCCTTTATGGAGTGCGGCGGCAAGAGCCCCAACATCATCTTGGCGGATGCGCCGGATCTGGACGCCGCGGCCTCAAGCGCCGCCGCCGCCATCTTCTACAACCAGGGGGAAGTGTGCACCGCCGCCTCCCGGCTGCTGGTGCAAAACAGCATCAAGAGCGACTTCATCGAGCGGCTGCTGGTCCATGCCAGGGAGTGGGTCGCGGCGGATCCCCAGGATCCCGCCACCCGCATCGGCGCCATGGTGGATGGCATCCAGATGGAACAGGTACTGCGCTATATCGAGATAGGCAAGCAGGAGGGGGCCAGGCTGCTGCTGGGGGGCGAGCGCACCCGGGAGGAGAGCGGTGGCTTCTACATAGCCCCCACCATCTTCGATGAGGTGACCCCCCAGATGCGCCTCTTTCGGGAGGAGATCTTCGGCCCCGTGCTCGCCATCACCGGCTTCGATACCCTCGAAGAGGCCATCGCCCTTGGCAACGACACCGACTACGGCCTGGCCGCCGCCATCTGGACCGCAGATCTCAACAAGGCGATCAAGGGCTCCCGCGCCCTGCGCGCCGGTACCGTGTTCGTCAACAACTGGGACGGCGGCGACATGACCATGCCCTTTGGCGGCTTCAAGCAGTCGGGCAACGGCCGCGACAAGTCCCTGCACGCCCTCGAGAAATATACGGAGCTCAAGAGCACCTGGATACAGCTCGAGTCCTGAGCCTGGCGCCGGAATGGACATGGAAGGGGGGCTCGCCCCCCTTTCTCGTTTTTCCCCTTCCCTCATTCGAGTCGATTGATATAATCATCAGCTACACAAACCCTTCAATATCAAGATAAAAATGCTTTTTCTCGTGGGAAGCGTGCTGCTGCTGGTGATAGGGCTGCCACTGCTGTTTTTCCTGCTGGGTCAGGGGGAGGCCTATGTCACCTGGGGCCCCTGGATTTCGGCCATAGTGCTTATGCTGTGGGTCTTGCTGGATATCGGCAAGATCCGCCGGGGGTGAGGCGAAGTGCCGGATCCCCGGCCATAAGTTGCATGTTAATCACTATTTAATCGCTTCTTTCCCGTCGCCGGGATGGCTACACTGCGGGTTTGGCGATGTCAGTCACATCCGCCGTCCAGCGAAGGTCATCCAATGCCACAACAGATCCAGCGCCAGGGCATCCTCTATGCCCTGTGCGCCTATACCCTCTGGGGCATAGCCCCCGTCTACTTCAAGCTGATCGCCGAGGTGCCCGCCGCCGAGATCCTCACCCACCGCATCATCTGGTCCTGTGCCCTGCTGGTGATCCTGGTGCTGCTGGGTCGCCAGTGGTCCAAGGTGCGCGCCGTGCTGCGCCAACCCAGGGTCTTGATGACCCTGGCCCTGACCTCTACCGTGGTGGGCGGCAACTGGCTGCTGTTCATCTGGGCCATCAACAATGGCCACATGCTGGATGCGAGCCTGGGCTACTACATCAATCCCCTGTTCAACGTGCTGCTCGGCATGGTGTTTCTCGGGGAGAAGCTGCGCCGCCTGCAGTGGTGGGCCGTGGGCCTCGCCTTCATCGGCGTGGCGGTGCAACTGATAGCGTTCGGCTCCCTGCCCTGGATCGCCCTGGTGCTGGCCAGCTCCTTCGCCTTCTATGGCCTCATCCGCAAGAAGCTGGCCCTGGATGCCCTCACCGGTCTGCTGCTGGAGACCCTGATCCTGCTGCCCCCGGCCGCCATCTATCTGTGGGGCATCGCCGACAGTCCCACCAGTCACCTGACCGACAACAGCCTCTACCTCAACCTGATGCTGATTGCCGCCGGCGCCGTCACCACGGCCCCCCTGCTCTGCTTCACCGCCGCCGCGACCCGGCTCAAGTTCTCCACCCTGGGGTTCTTCCAGTACATAGGGCCCAGCCTGATGTTCATCCTGGCGGTCACCCTGTATGGCGAGGCGCTGCGCACCGACAAGCTCATCACCTTCGCCTGCATCTGGAGCGCCCTGGTGCTGTTCAGCCTGGACGGCCTGCGCAGCAGCCGGCGCCCGCCCCAGCCGGCGGCCCGATAAACCGGCAGACACACCCGGCATTGGCCGGGTGTGTGCCGTCTGGCCTCGCCCCGGGATTGCAATAATCTACAAGCGTCCCGCCTTCATCTGGGGTATTGATAGGGGATGAAACCCATAGCCCCCATTCACTACTGGCACTCCCCCCACCTGCCGGGGCTGGAGCTGTCCCACTCCCATCACAGGGAGTTCAGCTATGGCCGTCACGTCCATCTGGACTATCACGTCGGCCTGGTGCAGCGCGGCGGCCAGAAGTTCATCCACAAGGGCAACAGCCACGCCCTGGTGCGCGGCGAGCTCTCCACCGTCAATCCCGACGAGATGCACGACGGCCTGAGCCTGCTGCCGGAGGGGTACGAGGTGCGGGTCTTCTCCATCGATCCCGCCACCCTGGCAAACTGGCTGCCCGGTGGCGAACACTTCTTCGACCGCGCCCTGCAGCGGCGCCCGGATCTCTACGCCGGTTTCGCCCGCCTGCACATGTACCTGGAAGATCCCCTGGCCGACGGCCTGCTGGCCCAGAGCACCCTGCTGACCCTGCTCGGGGATCTGCTGCACCTGACGCCCGGCGAACACAGGCTGTCGGATCCCCAGCTCAGATTCCTGCGCGAGCACCTGCTGGACAGACTGGATCAACCCCACAACCTGGAGGATCTCGCCGCCCTGTTCGGGCTGGATCGCTTCGCCTTCCTGCGTCAGTTCAAGAAGAAGAGCGGCATGACCCCCTACGCCTGGCTCAAGCGGCTGCGGCTCGAGCGCAGCAAGGCCCTGCTCGCCCGGGGCATGGCGGTGAGCGAGGTGGCGCTGGCGGTGGGTTTCTTCGATCAGAGCCATTTCCACCACGGCTTTCGCCAGGCCTTCGGCATCACGCCGGCGCAATTCCGTCAGCAGATGCAATCTTTTACAAGCCGCAGCCTCCCCTGAGCTGGCAAGCTCTCCTCCTCATCGCCGGCACCATAAAGGAAAGCGCCCCCATGCAGAGCCTGTTCATCACCCTGGGACTCCTCCACCTCATCGCCCTGGCAAGCCCTGGGCCCGATTTTGCCTTGATCCTGCGCACCAGCCTGCACAGGCCCACCGCCCTGGGGGCCGCCATCGGCATCGCCCTCGCCATCCTGCTGCACGCCACCTTCAGCCTGACCGGCATCAGCCTGCTGATCGCCAGCCACCCCTGGTTGTTCACCCTGGTGCGGCTGGTCGGCGCCCTCTATCTGGGTTGGCTCGGCTGGGGTGCCCTCAGGGCCGCCTGGCAGGGTGGCGAGGCCGACCGTCTGCAGGCGGGGGGCGAACGGGGCGGACTGGCCCTCGGCATTCGGCGCGGGCTCGCCACCAATCTGCTCAATCCCAAGGCGCTGCTGTTCTTCGTCGGCCTGCTGGCGGCCATGGTCACCCCCCAGGTGGGCGGCCTGACCCGGGGCCTGCTGATCCTGGAGCTGTTCCTGCTCTCCCTCGCCTGGTTCGGCCTGCTCGCCTGGTGCCTCTCCACCCCGCGGGCCCAGCGTCTGCTCGGCCGGGTGCAGCGTCCCCTCAACCTGGTGACCGGCCTGCTGTTTGGCGCCGTCAGTCTCTCCATCCTGGGCGGCATGGCCGAGCAGCTCATTTAAAGCGGGCAACGGCGCGGCCCTCCCTCAGGGGCCAGGCCCCGACCTGCTGTTTGGGCGTCCGGTCGCAGCCTCTCCCTCCCGGGCGGCATGGCCGAGCAGCTCATTTAAGGAGGGCAACGGCGCGGCCGATATTCCCCCTCAAGAGGGCTAAGCCGGCCCTGACCCCGCCTCTTGCAGCAGCCGACCCAGCCGCGCCATCAGCTCGGGGTGATCGGTGTGGGCCAGGTTGAGCCGCATATGGCGTTGCCCCTCCTCGCTCCGGGTGAAGAGGGAGCCCGGCGCCAGGGCGATGCCTTCGGCCAGGGCCGACTGGGCCAGGGTCTCGCTGTTGACCCCGTCCGGCAGCCGCACCCAGCGAAACAGGCCCCCCTGGCCATCGAACTCCAGCCCACAGCCCAGCCCCGCCAGCCAGTCGTCGACGCGCCCCCCCGCATCGCACAGCCGCTGGCGGATCCGCCGCAGCTGCCGGTCGTAGTGGCCATCTCGCAGCAGCCCGGTCAGCATCCGCTCCCCTATCTCCATGGTCACTCCGCCGCACACCTGTTTCAGGCCGGCGAGGCTGGCGGCCAGGGCCGGGCTGGCCGCGACGAAGCCCAGCCTGAGGTTGGCGCTGAGCAGCTTGGAAAATCCCGACACATAGGTCACCCGATCCCAGCCCCCCAGGCTGGCCAGCCGGGGCACCCCCTCCCCGAGCAGATCCCCATAGAGGTCATCCTCGATCAGATGGCAATCCCAGCGGGACAGCAATGCCAGCAGGCTGAACGCCTGGGCGGGCGAGAGCGACTGGCCGGTGGGATTGTGCAGCAGGCCTGAGGTGAGATAGAGCCGCGGCTTCTCCTCCCTGAGCCAGCGCTCCAGCAGGGGCAGATCGGGGCCATTCGGGGTGCGGGGCAGGGAGAGCACCCGGGCGCCATGCAGACTCAGGACGCCGTGGAAATTGAAGTAGCAGGGGTCATCCACCAGCACGGTATCCCCGGGGCGCAACAGCAGGCGCAGCAGCAGATCCAGCGCCTGCATGGTATTGGCCGTGGTCACCAACTGGCCCGGGGTCAGCGCCATGCCGAGCACCGCCAGCCGGTCCCTCAGGGTCTCGCGCAGGGGGCGATAGCCGGCGGCATCCCCATACTCGGCCAGCCTGAGGTTGGGCTGCCGACTCACCTGGCGCAGGGCCTGGCGCAGGTTGTCACCATCGAGCCAATCGGCGGGCAAGAAGCCGCAGCCGGGACGGCTCGCCCCCTGCTCGCCGATCAGGGCGCGCCGGGAGACGCTCAGAAAATCCTGGGGCAGCAGTTGCCCCAGGCTGTCGCCATCCGGCACCGGGCCACGGCGGGAGACGAAATAGCCCCGCCCCTGGCTGGCATGGACCAGCTGCTGGCCCTTGAGTCGGTCCAGGGCATCCACCACGGTGAACTTGCTCACCCCGAACTGGCGCGTCAGGGCATGGATGGAGGGGAGCCGCGTCCCCATGGGCAGCACGCCCTCCCGGATCAACTGGCCGAGGTGGTCCGTGATTTGAACCACCTTGGGCTCCCCTGGCCTGAATGCCAACGCTGGGATCATCATGGCTGCCTCCTTGCGCAACTTTACCGGCCACTTTACCGGCAAAGTAATGCCAAATGAATACCGTCCTTCCCTGCCCCCCCATGGAGGGCGAGATTAGAGTTGCCCGATTCTCCGACTTCGCCGCCAGCACGGCGCACCACTTCCAGGTGGAGTATCACCCATGAACATCGTCATCCTGCACCGGCTGCCCTATGGCAAGATCCGCTACGACCAGGTGATAGACCACGGCGTGCACCGGGTCGATTACCTCTGCCTGCCCGGCGGCGCGGCAGACCTTCCCCCCGGGAGTCACCATCATGAGGTCGCCAGCTTCGAGGCCGAGGCGCTGGCCCGCCAGTGCGCGTCCCTGCTGCAACGGGCCGATCGGCTGATCGCCCGCTCCGAGTACGAGCTGCTGGCGGCCGCCCAACTGCGCGAGCGTTTCGCCATCCCCGGGGATAGCCCGGCGGCCATACTGCCCCTGCGCGACAAGTGGGCCATGCGCCTGCACTGTCGCGACGCCGGTATCCCCCAACCCGACTTCTGGTCTCTGGCGGCCTTTGCCCACCTGCCGGACAGTCCCGGCTGCTTCGTGCTCAAACCCAGGCTGGAAGCCTCCAGCACAGGGATAGTGATGGGAGACAGGCGCAGGCTGCTCGACGCCATCGGCCAGCTGACTCGCCCGGACGACTACTTCGTCGAGGCCTTCATCCCCGGCAGCATCTGTCATCTGGACGGCTTCCTGCGCGATGGCGAGGTCGTGCAATCCATCACCAGCCGCTATGTGGGCAACTGCCTCGACTACGCCGGGGGCGCCCCCCTGGGCTCGGTCCAGATCGCCCCCCAGCCGCAGATGGAAGTGCTGCTGCGCCAGACCCTGGCCGCCCTGGGCCAGGCCCAGGGCTGCTTTCACTTCGAGCTGATCCAGGATGAGGCGGGCCGGGTCCATTTCCTCGAGACCGCCTGCCGGGTCGGCGGGGCCGGGGTCGCCGATACCTTCGCCCTGAGGACGGGGCTCAACCTCTATCACATCGACCTGCAATACCAGCTCCACGGGGAGATCACCCAGCAGGCCGTCCCCCTGACCGACACCCACTACGGCTGGTTCGTCTACCCGGCCCACCACAGGGGCGAGGCCCAGCGCATCCACTTCGACCACGACCGCTGGGGCACCCTGCTGCACAGCTGGCATCAGGCGACGCCTGTGGCGGCGCGCCCCGGCAGCATCAGCTACGCCACCGGCGCCACTCCCCTGTCCGGCATAGTGCAGGGCCGGGCAGAGACCCTGCCTCTCGCCCTCGGCGCCCTGCTGGAGCAGACCCGAGTGGAATACATTTCGACCCCGCCCGCGCGGATGGAGGCATCAGCATGACCCCCTGCTTCGTCATCGTCGGTTACAACAATGTGCGCATCTATGATGTTGCCAAGCTCCGCCAGCTGGCCCACAACCGGTTCGACTGCCAGCTGGTGCTGGTGGTGGAGCGGGCCAGCCTGCAAGACTGGCAGGCCGCCGACCTGGTGATCCAGGCGGAGCTCGGCCAGAGCCCCGCCCTGGCGCGGGTGTGCAAGGTCCTGGCCGAGGCGGCCATGACACCGCTCGGCATACTCCCCTTCTCCGATCGGGGGGTACCGCTCGGTGCCCTGCTGGCCCAGCACTACCGGCTGCCCGGCGCCCGGCCAGAGGCGGCCCTGGCGGGCCTGGACAAGGGGCGCTTTCGGGCCATGGAGGCCGAGGTGCCCGCCCCGGATCACTATCTGCCCCTGACGGCCCGGGCCATCGACAGCCTCGAATCCCTGATCGCCACCCGGGAGGCATTGGGCGGCAGCGGCTTCATCAAGCCGGTGGCCGAGGGCAACAGCCGGGGCTGCATGGCGGTTCATCAGCACACCGACTGCGCCGCCGTCTGGGCCGAGCTCGCCCCCTATCACGCCAGCGGCATCATGATGGAGCCCCTCATCGAGGGGGCGCGGGAATTTAGCTGGGACTATGTGGCCGGTTGCCGCTGGCTGACCGAGAAGCACACCACCCAGGGGGAGTACCGCGCCGAGTACCAGCAGATAGTGCCGGCCAGGCTCACCCCGGAGCAGACCCGCTGGCTCAATCAGGCCGGGGGCTTCATGCGTCGGCTGCTGGCCGAGGAGTGGGGGGCCTATCACAACGAGCTCTTCCTGCGCGAACAGGGAGCCAGCGCGGTGGAGAGCAACATGCGACCGGCGGGGATGCACATCTGGGATCTCGCCGCCCTCAGCTTCGAGGCGTTCGACCCCTGGCAGCGCTGGCTGCACTGGGCCCGCACGGGGCAGACCCACAGCGCCCTGCCCCGCCAGCTGGGCTATAGCGGGATCCGCATGTTGCGCCCGCGCCAGAGCGGCACCCTGAGCCGCCAGGCCGATATCCCGCGCCTCGCCCAGGCCCTGGGCATCACCCTGCATCAGGGGAGCTACAGCAAGGCCGTGGGGGAGCGGGTCAGCGCCAGGGTGACCGACAATGGCGGCTTCATGGGCCAGATAGTGTTGCACCATGCCGACTACCCGACCCTGCTGGCCTGGCTCGACACCCTGGCCGACGCCATCGAGGCCGACACCCAGATCGCCTGCGACCAGCCGGTCGTTCACTGTTGAGGGGGCAGGCCATGCAGGGAATGCGCTTCTCCGTCTTTCTGGGCTCCCGCATGCTGTCCGGGCTCGGCGATCAGATCCTCCAGTTTGCCGTGCCCCTGCTGGTCTATCGCAGCACGGGGAGTGTCGCCCTCTCCGGGCTGGCCTTCTTCATCGAATGGCTGCCCCGCCTCATCTCCCTGCCCCTGGCCGGGGTGTTTGCCGATCGGGTCGGTGGACGGCGCGTCTACATACTGGCCGATGGTCTGAGGGCGGCGGCCTGCGTCGTCACCGCCCTCATCATGACCCTGTGGCCCGGCAGCGGCATGGCCCCCATCATGGTGATGATGGCGCTGTGCGCCTTCTGCTATGCCCAGGCCTTCATCGCCCTCGAGACCACCCTGCCCCATCTGGTGCCCCCCGCCGACATGGCCAAGGCCCAGAGCTGGTTGCAGGTCACCAACAACGGGGCCAGCGTGCTCGGCCCCGCCTTGGCCGCCGCCCTGCTCATCTGGCTGCCGGCCACCCAGCTGCTGTGGGGATGCGCCCTGGGCTTCACCCTGAGCGCCACCGGCGTGCTGGGGCTGACCCGGGGCGCCGCCCCCGCCGCCCACAGCCAGAGTCAACGCCGGGCCCTGCTGCCCGAGCTGAGGGTCGGGCTCGGCGCCCTGCTGGCCCAGCCCATACTGCTGCGCCTGGTGGGGCTCGCCATGCTGGTCAACCTGATCGTCGGCCTGGCGCTCGCCACCGCCGCCCCCATGACGCTGGGGCTGTTTGGCCAGAGCGATCAGACCCTGGCCAGCGTCCAGCTCACCATGGGGTGCATCTCCATCGGCGCCTTCCTGCTGATGCCCTGGCTGCTGCGCCGGGTCGCCGTCTACTGGATTGGACAGCTCGCCTTCCTGCTGATCCTGGCCGGGGGCCTCATCATGGCCATGGCCCCGAGCTTCGGCTGGTATCTGCTGGGATGCGGCCTCAGCTACGGTCTGTGCGGCCTGTTCAATGTCTTCATTCGCACCGAGCGGCTGCACTGGATAGCGGAACAACAGCGGGGCAGGGTGATCAGCCTGATGGTGCTGCTCAATCAGCTCAGCCTGCCCCTGGCCGGGCTCATCATCGCCCTGCTGGGAGACAGGGTAGCGGTGCAGGAGATCTTCCTGATGGCAAGCCTGGTGTGCGCCCTGGGCTACCTGCTGCTCTATCGCGCCCTGGCGGGCGCCGCCCGGACCCGGGCCCTGCCCGAGCCGACTCAGCCGGTGGCGGGCAGCCGCAGGTAGAGATAGCCCTCCCCCGGGCTGCCCCAGCGTGGCTGGCCCGCCTCGTCGTAGGCCCTGTCCAGCAGCCGGATCCTGTCCTTGCCTATCCAGACGTACTGCACCAGGGTGGCGGCGCCGCCAAACTCGGTCGGGCAAAGGCCTATGTCGCTGCGGCCCCGATAGTCGCCGGAAGGCTGACGATGCAACCAGATGTCGCAGCCGCCGCGCAGGGAGAGCTGGGAAGGGGTGAGGCCTGCGAGCAGGTCGGGATCCCGCCAGGCACCGGCAAAGTCGCTGGCCCTGGGCATGGTCAGCTCGCTCATCAGAACCCGCCCTCCTGGGCCCGCGCTGAAACGGTAGATGCGCTGGCGAAAGGGTCGCTCGGGGCGCCCGGCCAGGTTCTGCTCGGCATAGACCCAGCGCACCCCGGCCCCGCCGGGCCAGATCTCTGTCAGCCTCAGGGTGGCATTGGCGAAGCGCGGGTCATAGCCGGCCTGCTCGGCATTGCTGAACTCGCCGCGAAACCAGGAGAGCAGCGGCTCCATGCTGCTCTGGCTCGCCGACGCGGCCGGGAGCGCCACAAAGGGGGTGGGGGCCGCCCATGCCAGAGCGGAGCAGAGCAGCGCGAGCAGGGCCGCCATCGCCGTGACCATCGAATCCATCCGAATCATTTTCATGGCGGCGATTATATGAGCTATCGCTCACAAAAACAGCAAGCCAGATCAAACCCTTAAGGATCCAGGGCCGGGCCGCTTCCCCTCTCGGTCACCTCTCTGGCCGCTAGGCCGCCAGGGCCCGACTTGTCGCCCGGCAGGGCGGCGCGCCAGATGTCGTTCTGGTGGGCGTCCCGCCTTTTCTCTGCTTTTCTCTGCTCCCACCCCCCCCCTCTCCCCTACCTTTTCATTTTGGGACACCCACCTTCTTGATAGCGACAGCCAACCTCGCTGCGACACGCACAAAAAGATGGGTGTCCCAGATTGCCCCTCCAGATTGCCCTTTTTTTGATCTGTGACACGCATCCCACTTTTTTGGAGGCGTAGTCTGGGTCCGCTGTCCTCGGCACAGGGTCGGGACACACATCAGAAAAGGAGAATGCCATGAAGATCTATGATAGAAACCGCAATGTGCTGACCCTTGGCCAGCGCGTCATGATTGCCGCCACCGGCGCCGTCGACACCCTGAAGGAGGCTCGCACCGACAACATGACTCCCTATGAGGCGGAGCATGAGAAGTGCGTGCTGCTGGCCAACACGCAAGAGCGTTATGCGCCCATCGAGTTGATTAGACTAGGCTGATACCCAGTTCCAACTGTCACCCTACTCTTTACAATTCACCCGGCCGTCGCACCCTCGGCATGGCGGCCGGGTTTCTGGCTCCCCCTGTTTCTCCGAGATGTGCTCGCGCCATATTTCCGTCATCTGACGGTAATGCCTTGTCCAAAAAGATGGGTGTCCCAGATATCCCCTCTCCAAGGTGTCGCATAGCATCGCCCACCACCGGACGGCACGAGTCACTTGCATAATGGAAGTAGGGGTCGTATGGTTACTTCCATTATGCAAGTAACCTGATAGCCCATATGCGCAAGAAGAGTCTGAGTGAACAGCAGTGCCCCATTGCCCGCAGCCTGGATCACGTCGGCGAATGGTGGAGTCTGCTGATTATCCGCGATGCCATGCATGGCCTGTCGCGCTTCGATGAATTTCAAAAGAGCCTTGGCATATCCCCCAACATACTGACCCGACGCCTGACCGCTCTGGTCGAGGGGGGGTTGATGGAGAAGCGGCTCTACTCCGATCGCCCCCCTCGTTATCAATATGCGCTCACCCCCCGCGGCCAGGATCTCAGCACAGTGCTGATCGCGCTGCTCACCTGGGGCAATAACCACCTGGCCCCCGAGGGAGCCAGCATCCAGCTGATGGATGCCCAGACGGGCGAGCTGGTCGAGCCCATGCTGGTGGACAGGCGCACCGGTCAGGAGATTTCACCCTCGCGCCACACTCTGGTGCCAGGACCGGCCGCCAGCGACGGCATGAAGCAGCGTCTGCGCCATGCCAATGGCGTCATGAGCGGCGATAACCCTTCGAAACAGGAATCAGAATCATGAGCTCAACTCGCATCGTGGTGACAGGAATGGGAGCGGTGACCCCGCTTGGATATGGGGTGGAAACCGTGTGGCAGCGGCTGCTGGCGGGCCAGTCCGGCTTGCGCCGCCTGCCGGAGGCCTTCACCGAAGGGCTGGCCGCCAAGGTGGGCGCCATGGTTCCGACCTTGGCCGAGGATCCCGTGGCCGGGTTTGACCCCGATGCCGTGGTGTCGACCAAGGAGCAGAAGAAGATGGACCGCTTCATCCTGTTTGCCATTGCCGCAGCCAAGGAGGCCCTGTTGCAAGCCAACTGGGCCCCCGAGACGGCGGCGGAGCAGGAGCGCACCGCCACCATCATCGCCTCGGGCATCGGCGGCTTCCCCGCCATCGTCGAGGCCGTGCGCACCACGGATGAGCGGGGGCCGCGCCGCTTGTCTCCCTTCACCATCCCCTCCTTCCTGGTCAACATGGCGGCGGGCCATGTCTCCATCAACTTCGGCTTCAAAGGGCCGCTCGGGGCACCGGTCACGGCCTGCGCCGCCGGGGTGCAGGCCATTGGCGACGCCGCCCGCCTCATTCGTTGCGGTGAGGCCGACATCGCCATCTGTGGCGGGGCCGAGGCCACCATAGACCGCGTCAGCCTGGGCGGGTTTGCCGCCGCCCGCGCCCTGTCATCCGCCTATGCCGATGATCCCGAAGCGGCCTCCCGTCCGTTCGATGTCGACCGCGACGGGTTTGTGATGGGCGAAGGGGCCGGGATCCTGGTGATTGAATCCCTGGAACACGCCCTGGCCCGGGGCGCCACCCCCATAGTGGAACTGGTGGGATATGGCACCAGCGCCGATGCCTATCACCTCACCGCCGGCCCGGAGGATGGAGACGGCGCTCGCCGCGCCATGATGGCTGCCCTGGCTCAGGCCGGCATTCAGGGGGCGGATGTCCAGCACCTCAATGCCCATGCCACCTCGACTCCAGTGGGTGACAGGGGGGAGCTGGCCGCCATCAAACGCGTCTTTGGCGATGACAACCAGATTGCGGTGACCTCCACCAAGTCTGCCACCGGCCATCTGCTGGGGGCCGCCGGGGGGATAGAGGCGATCTTCACTGCGCTTGCCATTCGCGATCAGCGAGTGCCCGCCACCCGCAACCTGCTGCAACCCGACCCCCTCGCCGAGGGCGTGGATATAGTGCGGGGCGCGGCCCGTGACATGCGGATCGAGCACGCCATCTCCAATGGGTTTGGCTTTGGCGGCGTGAATGCCAGCGTGCTGTTCAAACGCTGGCAGGGGGCCTGATCTCGCCGGCACTTTTCATCTTGGGACACCCACCTTTTTGATATCGACAGCCAACCTCGCTGCGACACGCACAAAAAGATGGATGTCCCAGATTTCCTCCGATGTCCCAGATTTCCTCCATCTGCTGGGAACCGCCGGGGGATAGAGGCCATCTTCACCACCCTGGCCATTCGCGATCAGAGAGTGCCTGCAACCCGCAACCTGCAGCAAGCCGACCCCCTCGCCGACGGCGTGGACATAGTGCGGGGCGCGGCCCGTGACATGGGGATCGAACAGCGTCTTGGGACACCCACCTTTTTGACAGCGCTTTAGCTCTGTTCTTGACTGAAAGGGGAATCGCAGGAGGGTGCCATGACCATCGCCCGTTCACGTCAAATCAGTTTGCAGGATACGCCTTACTACCATGTGGTCAGTCGCTGTGTGCGGCGGGCTTTCTTGTGTGGTGAAGATGCCCACTCCGGCCAGAGCTACGAGCATCGTCGTCAGTGGGTGGTCGGCAAGCTGGGCCAGCTGTCGCGGCTGTTTGCCATCAGCGTCTGCGCCTACGCGGTGATGAGCAACCATTACCATCTGGTGCTCAAAGTCGAACCAGACACTGCCGCCAGCTGGAGCGAACGGGAGGTGGCAGAGCGCTGGGCTGCACTGTTCCAATGGCCGCTGCTGGTACGGCGCTGGTATCAAGGGGAATCTCTGATTGAGCCTGAACTGGCAGTCGTGCAACAGCTGATAACCCAATGGCGTGAACGGCTGCATTCCATCAGCTGGCTTGTTCGATTGCTCAATGAAACCCTGGCCCGCCAGGCAAATCGGGAGGATGGTTGCAAGGGGCATTTCTGGGAAGGGCGCTTCAAGAGTCAGGCCTTGCTCACCGAGTCTGCCCTGTTGGCCTGCATGGTCTACGTGGACCTCAATCCAATACGGGCCGCGATTGCCGACAAGCCCGAACAGAGCGACTACACCAGCATCAAGCAGCGACTGGATGAAACACCAGCAAGCGACGCCTTGCCTCCGCTATTGCTACCATTTGCCAGCCAGGGAAAACCGGATGGCCTGCCCCATGCCTTCGCTGACTACCTGATGCTGGTCGACTGGACGGGTCGCGCCATCAGAGCCGACAAGAGGGGCCATATACCGGCTCACCTTGCGCCTATCCTGCAACGGCTGGGCCTTGATGCCGCACAATGGTTGAGACAAGTGACACTGTTTCGGCGACAAGGCATCAGAGCCGTGGGTGACAGGGAGCATTGCCGGCAGTTTGCGCAGCACTGTGGTCAGCAACGATGTCACCAGCCTCCTCCTTGAATCCCTCCTCCTCTTCAAATCAAACCCCGGCATGTCATCCGATGCCGGGCATGACTGTGTTTGAATAAGAGTTTTAGCGCCAGCGCAGCCCTGGCCCACCCAGATCCAGGAACATTCTCGCTCTCAGTCCGCCACAACATCGACAGCCAGCTCGGCTGCGCCTCACTCAAAAAGGTGGGTGTCCCAGATTTCTTCTCGCTCTCACACCCGCCACAACATCGACAACCAGCCCGGATACGCCTCTGCTAGAAAGGTGGGTGTCCTAGATTTCGTCCCTCCTCCTCTTCAAATCAAACCCCGGCATGTCATCCGATGCCGGGCATGACTGTGTCTGAATAAGAGTTTTAGCGCCAGCGCAGCCCTGGCCCACCCAGATCCAGGAACATTTTCGCTCTCAGTCCGCCACAACATCGACAACCAGCTCGGCTGCGCCTCACTCAAAAAGGTGGGTGTCCCAGATTTTCTCCAGATTTTCCTTCGCCCTCATCAACCGCACCACCAGGCGGCTGAGCGTCACCGAATCCGGCATGGCCTACTACGGCCAGATATGCGCCGTGCTGGACAGCCTGGAGGCCGCCGACCAGTCCATCATGGCCGCCTCCTTCACCCCCAGGGGCAGGCTGAGGATCGGCATGCCCATGTCCTACGGGTTGATCCGCATCAACCCCCTCGTCTGCGAGTTCCAGCGCCGCTACCCGGAAATCAGCATCGAGGTGATCCTGAGCGACGCCTACATGGACCTGGTGGATCAGGGGCTGGATCTGGTGATCCGGGGGGCAGGCACCCTGGATGATTCCACACTGCGCGCCAAACCCCTGTGCGAGGTACGGCGAGTGCTCTGCGCCGCCCCTGACTACCTCAAGGAGGCGGGCCAGCCCACCCACCCGGAGGATCTCAAGAGCCACAACTGCCTGCTCTACAGCCTATCCTCCTCCCCCAACAAGTGGTTCTTCACCCGGGACGCGGAGAGCGTGGCGGTGGAATTGAAGCCCGCCAGCTTCTGCGCCAACAACGGCATAGCCCTGAAACAGGCTGCCGTGCAGGGGCTTGGGGTGATACTGGTGCCCAAAGAGTTCGTGTCGAGCGAACTGGCGGACGGCACCCTGGTCAAACTGCTCCCCGACTGGCAACCCGACCCCCACGCCCTGTTCGCCGTCTACCCCTTCCACAAGGAGCAGTCCCGAAACGTGCGGCTCTTTATCGAATTTATCGTCAAGGCGTTTCAGTTGCGGTGAGCCCGACAGGCGGGAGCCTGGTTTTTTTTCCTGTCGGAACCCGCCTGCATGTAGGTTCGATTAGCGAAGCGTAATCGGACGATCGCGTAATCGGACGATCGCGTCATCGGACGTTCGCGTCATCGGGCAATCTCGTCGTCGGTCTATCCCATCATCGGACAATGGCGTCATGCACGATCGCTTAATCGGGCGTTCGCGTGATTGGGTATATAGCGGCAAGGCTATGCTTGGCTTTTCTGCCGAAGATAGGGGAAATGCATGGCCAACTGGCGGCGGGCATGGTGGCCCGGCGGAACCTGGTTCTTTACCGTCAACCTGCTGGAGCGGCGCAACAACCGGCTGCTGGTGGAGCAGATCGACCTGCTGCGCCACAGCGTTGCCAAGGTGCAACAGGCTCACCCCTTCGCCATCCACGCCTGGGTGGTGTTGCCCGACCATCTCCACTGCATTCTCTCTTTGCCGGAGGGAGACAGCGATTTCCCCCTGCGTTGGCGGCTGATCAAGAGCCACTTTTCCCGCGCCTTGCCGGTGACGGAGCGCCGCAGCCAGACCCGGCTACGCCACGGGGAGCGGGGCATCTGGCAACGTCATTATTGGGAACATTTGATCCGGGATGCGCAGGATTACCGCCACCATATGGATTACGTCCATATCAACCCCCTCAAGCATGGTCATGTCACCCGGCTGGCCGATTGGCCCTATTCCACCTTCCATCGTTACGTGGCGAGCGGCGTCTATCCGCCGGATTGGTGCGGGTCGGTGGATGGGGTGTTGGGGGGATTGGAGTGAACACCTAAAAGGGTTGTTCCGTTGTAAGCGTCCGATTACGCGATCGTCCGATTACGCTTCGCTAATCGAACCTACGGCCCTTCTACGTCAGCCAGCTTGCACGACAGGAACTGCAATTAGTTCTCCATCTACATCAAACATGACTCCATCAACAACTGTTCTCACTCGTTTATTTTGTAATAGAGTCAATATCTCCTTTATGTATGTTTTATCTTCTTTAATAATGATTTGTTCATTCTCGTCAAATTCTATTTGCCAATTCCCTGCCTCTTGGGCTACTTCTCTTAGCCTGCCGAGCCAAGCGGGATCAGAATAATGACCCTTGCTGTGTACGGATGCTAACTGACGCATTAGCCGTTTATCATTTCCGATAACGGTAGTGAGTGTAGGACTAAAGCGGGCATTTACAGCTGGGCTATCACATAGAGCCGCAATGGCATCCTTTTTCTTTTCTTTCAGTCTTTCATGATAGTTCATTGCTGTTTCAAATTGAACTAAATCTGCAATAAACACATCATCCTCAAATTGAATGAAATCAATGTATGGTGTTATCTGAAATCTTGGTTGATTGTTTATTTCAAAAACTAAAGTGTCATCTCTCAAGAATGAAATCAAAAAATTTCCTGATGATCTATTTAAAGACCACGCCCCACTAATATATCTAAAAGCAAACAAGCTTCTTTCTGGATTGCCAAATGTTAGTTGGATCGCATAGGAATTGAAATTATTTAATTCCGCATGTTCAGTAACTGCACCTACCCCTCCCTCAATAACAATATCTTTGAGTTGAGATAAATCTGTGGCACTACTCTCAGTGTAGAAAAAACGGTTATCTTGAATTGTTGTAACTGGTCTCAACTCATCGATATGATCATAGCCTTCAATACAATCAACTACATACTGTTTAAATCGCTCTTTGTGAACACGCTCAATATTGAGCAATTTTACGTTCGAGAAACGCTTCTTCGAGTTGTTAGTCTTTACATCTGCGACCCAAATATTTATGGTGGCCTCTTCCAAATCTAGATCTTTCAATGCCCTCAGCTTTGCATCTAAAGCTTGCTGATCTAATTCAAGCTGAACATTATGCATTTCTACTTTTCCATTTTAATTGAATATATAAAATTAATCCCGGCATTCTCAGAAAACTCAACCTTTATATCTGAGACTGACATACACCCCAGACAAATTACAGTTTTTTCTTCTTCTCTATCCTGACCAACCCACTTCAATGTGGTGTCATACAGCCTAATCCCTAATAACAACAGCATCGGATTTAGTAGTATTGTTTTTTCTTTGTGTAAAAATGAAAACATAAAGACAAGAAATATAAACCAAGGAGGTAATTGATTGCCAAGATTTATAATCAAATGCGAAAAGACCAATTAGGAATGGGATTGTATAGTTAATCATATCTCCTCGAACTTGATTAACTTTAACCACACGGACTTCAACCCCATTGGAATGGCTTTTTAAAAAGAATCGCATAAAGTTTGCGGTGATTAACATTGCAAATGAGGAAATTAAAAGAAAACACATGGCCCATACACTAACGGATGAATTCCACGGTGCAATACCAATTTTTATGCTATGAGATTGTGAACCAATATCGCGAATGAATAATATAAGGAAAAGGGGGTAGTAGGATGAAATAAAGACAAGAATTTCAACCCATAACCTTACACCAGTTTTTTTGGGCTCATTTATTATCATTTCACCCTAACCCTAGTAAACTATTAGTTTCAATGCATGCCATCTAATATACATTATTTTCTAGCCACAATGCCAATAAAGTAAATATTTATATGTTGAATTTGTGCAGTAAGGACAGATTCTTGTATGCACAGCTACATCTCTTGATAGCTGTAGGTTCGAATAGCGAAGCGTATTCGGACGATCGCGTCATTAATATTACCGTGACGAAATTTATAAAAACCAGTCCGGCTTAAAGCCGAGTTGGCTGCATCAAAGGGAGGGAAAAATCAGAGCGCCTCCAATCTCGCATGCGCCGTCACCAGCCACTTGGCATGGATCCGTCCCCGTCTCTGCTGGCCGAGCTTGATGTCGCCGCCGTCGGAGATCATGCCACCCTCATTCTGGTTAAAGTGGCTATCCTAGATGCTTCCAAGTCAAAAGCAGGCACGGTATTGATTCCCCTCCAATCCGCCGAGGGTCAGAGGCAACGTCAGGGACGCCATCAGGGATGATGGCGTAGCCGCCCCCCCCCCCCCCGGGGGGGGGGGGCCCCCCCCCCCGTGGCGCCGCCCCCCCCCCCCCCCCCCCCCCCCCCCCGGGTGGGGCGGGCGGGGGGGGCCCGCCCGAGGTGGCCGCGGCCCCGAGGGCACTGGCGAAGCGGTCGGATTGGCGGGGGTGGCCTTTCTTTTGGTGACTTTTCTTTGGCCACGCAAAGAAAAGTTACTCGCCCAAGCCCGAAGGGCGGGCGAAACCCTATCGAGGGCCCAGCCCTCGCGTCCTGCACGGCGCCAGCCGTGCTGCCAACACCCAGGCACACAATTTACCCATGACGCGAACGTCCGATTACGCTTCGCTAATCGAACCTACAGTCCTGACAAAAAAGGAGCCAACGGCTCCTTTTGCTATTGATGGCGGGTGCGCTGCGCCTTACAGCGCTTCCAATCTGGCATACGCCGTCACCAGCCACTTGGCGCCGACCTCGTCGAACTGGATCTGCACCCGGCTCTGCTGGCCCACACCTTCGAAGTTCAGCACTATGCCTTCCCCAAATTTCGGATGCAGCACCCGCTGGCCAAGCTTGATGCCGCTGGCGTCGAAGCTTTGCTGCACCTCGTTCTGGCTAAAGCGGCCGTACTGGGTGGGGCGGCTGACCTGGGTGCGCAGCCGGATCTCTTCCAGACACTCGGCGGGCATCTCGCGGATAAAGCGGCTCGGCTTGTGGAACATCTCGCGGCCGTAGATGCGGCGGCTCTCCGCATAACAGATGTAGAGCTTCTCCATGGCGCGGGTCATGCCGACGTAACAGAGGCGCCGCTCCTCTTCCAACCGCCCCGACTCCTCGGTGGATTGCTGGCTGGGGAACATGCCTTCTTCCACACCGACCAGCAGCACCAGGGGATACTCCAGCCCCTTGGCGCTGTGCAGCGTCATCAGCTGCACCGCATCGGCATATTCGTCCGCCTGATTCTCGCCGGATTCCAGCGCCGCGTGGGCGAGGAAGGCGGAGAGATCGCTCATGTCTTCCAGCTCGTCCGGGCGCTGGTACTGGCGGCAGGCGGTGACCAGCTCGTCCAGGTTCTCTACCCGCGCCTGGGACTTCTCGCCTTTCTCCGCCAGATACATGGCCTTGAGGCCGGAATGCTGGATGGCGATATCCGCCTGCTGGTGCAGCGGCAGCAGGGAGACCTGCTCCTCCAGCGCGTCGATCAGCTCGACAAAGCCGCGCACCGCGTTGCCGGCGCGGCCGGTCAGCACCTTGTCATTGAGCAAGGCTTTGGCTGATTGCCACAGGTTGAGCCCCTGATCCCGGGCGTTGTTGCGCAGTATCTCCAGGGTGCGATCGCCGATGCCCCGGGTCGGGGTGTTGACCACCCGCTCGAAGCTGGCGTCGTCGCCCCTGTTGTTGATAAGACGCAGGTAGGCCATGGCGTCTTTGATCTCTTGCCGCTCGAAGAAGCGCAGGCCGCCGTAGATGCGATAGGGCATGGCGTCCTGCATCAGCGCCTCTTCCAGCACCCGCGACTGGGCGTTGGAGCGATAGAGGATGGCGCAGTCGGCCAGGAGGCCGCCCTTTTCCTTCCAATCCTTGAGGCGGCCGACCACGAAGCGGGCCTCGTCCACCTCGTTGAAGGCGGCGTACAGCGAAATCGGCTCCCCCTCGGCCCCTTCGGTCCACAGCTCCTTGCCGAGCCGCTCCGAGTTGTTGGCGATGACGCTGTTGGCGGCTTTGAGGATATTGGCGGTGGAGCGGTAGTTCTGCTCGAGGCGGATGGTCTCGGCGCCCTGATAGTCGGTCAGGAAGCGCTGGATGTTCTCTATCTTGGCACCGCGCCAGCCGTAGATGGACTGGTCATCGTCGCCGACGATCATCACCCGGCCTGTGTCCCCTGCCAGCATCCGCAGCCAGGCGTACTGGATGCCGTTGGTATCCTGGAACTCGTCCACCAGTATGTTCTGGAAGCGATCCCGGTAGTGCTCGAGGATATGGGGCTTGTTCAGCCACAGCTCGTGGGCGCGCAGCAGCAGCTCGGCAAAATCCACCAGCCCGGAGCGATCGCAGGTCTCCTGATAGGTCTTGTAGATCTGCTGATAGGTGCGGGTGACGGGGTCGCCATAGAGGTCGATGTCGCCGGGGCGCAAGCCTTCGTCTTTCTTGCCGTTGATGTAGCCCATCACGGCGCGGGGGGCCCAGTGCTTCTCGTCCAGATTGAGCGCCTTGAGCACCCGGCGAATGAGGCGGTACTGGTCGTCGGAGTCGAGGATCTGGAAATCCTGCGGCAGGCCCGCATCCAGATGGTGAGCCCGCAGCAAGCGGTGGGCGATGCCGTGGAAGGTGCCTATCCACATGCCGCGCACCCCGTCCCCTATCACCTTCTCGACCCGGCCGCGCATCTCGGCCGCCGCCTTGTTGGTAAAGGTCACGGCGATGATGGAGAAGGGTGAGCAACGCTCCACCTGCATCAGCCAGGCGATACGGTGCACCAGCACCCGGGTCTTGCCCGAACCGGCGCCTGCCAGCACCAGCAGGTTGCTGCGAGGGGCCGCCACCGCGTCTCTTTGCTTGTCATTGAGCCCGTCGAGCAGGGTTGAAACGTCCATCACCACTCCTGTTTATTTATACAGGCGGCGATTATACGGCTTGTGGCGCCGCAGACCAAATCCCGGTGCATCACCGCCTCCTCACGGTGAGGCCCCGTCCCGCGCCCGAGGGCGGCCCCCTCCCCCTGGCGGGTCGCGCGGCGGCCACTGGGCCATGCTGGCGTCAATAGAAGCTCACTCTCGCCCCGGTCTTGGAAAACGCTTGCGCACAACTTCATGATTCGTAATGAAAATGTCATTTGAGGCCGCCTTGTTGCAGCACAAAAAACCATAAAGTCGTCTATAAACAACAACTTATAAAGTCATTCGCTTATGTATCAAATCGTTAGCGCAAACGTTTTTCTGTGATGCCCGCCTTGACCCCCAACCTCACTCACATACAGTTAGCCTGCGTGCACGCTTGCCTGCGCCAGCAGGTTACGGACCCTCAATAACAATCAAGGACAAGATCGTGACTCAGCTACTCAAACTGGCCAGTGTGGCCGCCTTCACCCTGGCCGCCCTCTCGGCCCAGGCCGCTTCCCAGCCCGCCGTCATCTATGACACCGCTGGCAAGTTCGACAAGTCATTCAACGAGGCCGTGTTTCGCAACGGCGTCGAGCTCTACAACAAGGACAAGGGGGTCAAGGTCAGGGAGTTCGAGCCCCAGAACGAGGCCCAGCGCGAGCAGGGGCTGCGCCGTCTGGCCAGCCGGGGCAACAGCCCCATAGTCGCGGTCGGCTTCAACATGGGCTCAGCGGTAGAGAAGGTCGCCACCGAGTTCCCCGAGGTGCAGTTCACCATCATCGACATGGTGGTCGACAAGCCGAACGTGCAATCCATCGTCTTCAAGGAGCATGAGGGCTCCTTCCTGGTGGGCGCCCTGGCGGCCATGGCGTCCAAGAGCGGCAAGGTCGGCTTCGTGGGCGGCATGGATATCCCGCTGATCCGCAAGTTCCAGTGCGGCTATGAGCAGGGCGCCAAGTACGTCAATCCCAAGATGGAGGTGTTCCAGAACATGACGGGCTCCACCCCGGCGGCCTTCGCCGACCCGGCCAAGGGGGCTGAGCTCGCCAAGTCCCAGTTCGCCAAGGGGGCCGACGTCGTCTATGCCGCCGCCGGCGGTACCGGCATCGGCGTCTATCAGGCCGCCAAGGACGAGGGCAAGCTGGCCATCGGCGTGGATTCCAACCAGAACCACCTGCAGCCGGGCACCATGCTCACCTCCATGGTCAAGTCGGTGGGCCTGGCCGCCTACAAGACCTGGGATGATGCCACCAAGGGCAGCTGGCAGCCGGGCATCCAGTCCCTGGGCCTGGCCGAAGGCGGGGTGGACTGGGCGCTGGACAAGGACAACGAGGCGCTGATCACCCCTGAGATGAAGGCCAAGGCGGACGCCATCAAGGCCGACATCATCGCCGGCAAGGTCAAGGTGCATGACTACATGAGCGACGGCACCTGCAACTACTGATAGCCCATTGGCTACCAGACACACCGGCCCGCTCGCGGGCCGGTTTTCGGTCTCACTCCCTCTGAACGGGCCTGCCCGGCCAGGGGGAGAGACGCGTCATGATTAGCAAGGACTGCATCATGGACCAGACGGATCGCTACGCCATCGAATTGCGCGGTATCGACAAGCGGTTTGGCGAGGTATACGCCAACAAGCAGATCGATCTCCAGGTTCAAAAGGGCAGCATTCACGGCATCGTCGGCGAGAATGGCGCCGGCAAATCGACCCTGATGAGCATCATCTACGGTTTCTACCACGCCGATCGCGGTGACATGTTCATCGACGGCCACCCCTTCAAACCCCATGGCTCCCAGGATGCGATCGCCGCAGGGATAGGCATGGTGCACCAGCACTTCATGCTGGTGAACAACTTCACGGTGTTGGAAAACGTCATCCTCGGCGCCGAGCACGGCTGGCACCTGGGCAAGAGCCTGGCGGCGGCCGAGAAACTGCTCGGCGAGCTGGCGCGGGACTATGGTCTCGAGGTGCCCCTGCACGAGAGGGTCGAGGATCTGCCGGTGGGGCTGCAGCAGCGGGTCGAGATCCTCAAGGCGCTCTATCGCGGCGCCCGCATCCTGATCCTGGACGAACCGACCGGGGGGCTGACCCCGCAGGAGGCGGATCACCTGTTCGAGGTGCTGAAAAAACTGCGGGATCAGGGCACCACCATCATGCTCATCACCCACAAGCTGCGGGAGATCCTGGCCATCACGGATAGGGTCTCCATCATGCGTCGGGGGGAGATGGTGGCCCACGTGGCCACCCAGGACACCGACAAGGAGCAGCTGGCCGAGCTGATGGTGGGGCGCAAGGTGCGGCTCAGGGTCGACAAGGGCCCGGCCCGGCCGGGGGCCCCCAGGTTGCAGGTGGATGGCCTCGGCTACCGGGATCCGAACGGCGTGCCGCGGCTCAAGTCCGTCAGCTTCGCGGTACGGGCCGGGGAGGTGGTCGGGGTGGCCGGGGTCTCCGGCAACGGCCAGTCCGAGCTGCTCAGCCTGCTCGGCGGCATCCTGACCCCCAGCGAAGGGGGCTTCACCCTCCATGGCAAGGGGAGCGTCCATCGCATCGATGGCCAGCATCCGGCCAGCCCGGAGCAGGTGCGCGACTATGGCCTGGGCCATGTGCCGGAAGACAGGCACAAGATGGGGCTCATCAACCGCTTCGACGCCCAGGAGGCCTTCATCCTGGGTTATCACCGCCGACCCCGATACAACAAGGGCTGGCTGCAGGACAAGGGCGCCATCCGCCGGGACTGCCAGGACAAGATGGAGAAGTGGGACGTGCGCCCGCCCAGCCCGGACCACAAGACAGCGAACTTCTCCGGCGGCAACCAGCAGAAGCTGGTGATCGCCCGAGAGGTGGAGCAGGACCCGGACGTGCTGCTCATCGGCCAGCCGACCCGGGGCGTCGACATAGGCGCCATCGAATATATCCACCAGCAGATCATCGCCATGCGGGATCAGGGCAAGGCGGTGCTGCTGGTGTCGGTGGAGCTGGACGAGATCATGAGCCTGTCGGACCGGATCCTGGTGATCAGCGACGGCCGCATCGTCGGCGAGCTGGATGGCGCCAGTGCGGATGAACGCACCATAGGTCTGATGATGGCCAGCATAGTGCCGGACGAAGTGGCGGCAAGCCCATCGCAAGGAGCCACATCATGAGCATGGGATCAACCAGCGCAGCAAACGCAACGATCGGCCTGATGATGGCGAATATCGTTCCGGACGAGGTGGCGGCAAGCCCATCGCAAGGAGCCACATCATGAACATGGGATCAACCAGCGCAGCAAGCGCAACAATCGCTAGCCTGATGATGGCGAATATCGTTCCGGGCGAGGTGGCGATCACATCCCCCACCCACGGGGCAGGCAAGGAGAGCCAACCATGAGTCAACAACGCGTACCGGCCTGGGTATCGGTCGGCGTCCTCTCGACCATGAACATAGGGCTGGCCTTCCTGGTCTCCGCCATCCTGTTCTATTACCTGGACATCAAGCCCCTCGATGCCGCCGAGATCATGTGGTACGGCGCCTTCGGCACCGGCGAGGGGATAGGCTTCACCCTCTACTACGCCACCGGTTTCATCTTCACCGGACTGGCGGTGGCGGTGGCCTTCCACGCCGGCCTGTTCAACATAGGTGGCGAGGGGCAGGCCTATATCGGCGGCCTGGGTGTGGGCCTGGTCTGCCTGCTGCTCGGGGACCTGCTGCCGTTCGCCCTGCTGCTGCCGCTCGCCATCATAGCCGGCGGCCTGTTCGGTGCGGCCTGGGCCTTCATCCCCGCCTGGCTGCAAGCCAAACGGGGCAGCCATATCGTCATCACCACCATCATGTTCAACTTCATCGCCGCCTCCCTGATGGCCTACCTCTTGGTCGACGTCTTCAAGCCGCCGGGATCCATGGCCACCGAGAGCCGGGTGTTCGCCGTGGCGAGCTGGCTGCCGAAGATGAGCGAGCTGGCGGCCGGTGTCGGCATGACCCTGCCCAACAGCCCGCTCAACATCAGCTTCTTCTGGGCGCTCGTCTGCGCGCTGCTGGTATGGCTCTTCATCTGGCACACCCGCTGGGGCTACCAGGTGCGCGCCGTCGGGGCCAGCGCCTCGGCCTCCGCCTATGCGGGCATCTCCTACCCTGGGGTGGTGATCCTGGCCATGGTGATCTCCGGCATGCTGGCGGGCTTCTTCGCCCTCAACGTGCTGCAGGGGGAGCTGCACCAGATCAAGCTCAACTTCGTGGAGGGATTCGGCTTCACCGGCATCGCAGTGGCCCTGATGGGGCGCAACCACCCGGTCGGCGTCATCATCGCCAGCCTGCTGTTCGGCTTCCTCTACCAGGGGGGCGCCGAGCTCAGCTTCGAGTTCGGGGTGGATCGCAACATAGTGGTGGTGCTGCAGGGTCTGGTGATCCTGTTCTGCGGCGCCCTGGAGCACATGCTGCGCCCGCGCATCGAGCAGGCCTATCTGGCCATTGCCCGACGTCCGTCCCTTCCGGTCAAAGGAGTCTGACCATGTTTGAAACCCTGATCCTGATGCTGGATGCCACGGTGCGCACCGCGCCGCCGCTGATCCTGGCGGCCATGGATGACAACCATGTTTTGCGCGTCGAAGGGAGTCCACATCATGTTTGAGATACTGATATTGATGCTGGACGCCACCATACGCACCGCGCCGCCGCTTATTCTGGCGGCCATGGATGACAACAATGTTTTGCGCGTCGAAGGGAGTCCACATCATGTTTGAGACACTGATATTGATGCTGGATGCCACCATACCCACAGCGCCGCCGCTGATCCTGGCGGCCATGGATGAAAGGAATGTTTTGCGCGTCGAAGGGAGTCCACATCATGTTTGAGACACTGATCCTGATGCTGGACGCCACGGTGCGCACCGCGCCGCCGCTGATCCTGGCGGCCATGGCCGGCATGTTTTGCGAACGCTCCGGGGTGGTCAATATCGCCCTGGAGGGCAAGCTGCTGGCGGCGGCGTTCGCCAGCGGTGCGGCCGCCGCCGTCTCCGGCTCCGCCTGGATTGGCCTGGGGGCCGGGGCCGGCATCGCCATCCTGTTTGCCCTGCTGCACGGCTTCGCCACCATCACCCACAGGGGCGATCAGGTGGTGAGCGGCATGGCCATCAACATACTGGCGGCGGGTCTGACCATCACCCTGGGTCGCTACTGGTTCGATCAGGGGGGGCAGACACCGGCGCTCTCCGGCGCCGCCCGCTTCGCCCCCATCGATCTGCCCTTCGCCAGGGAGCTGTATGACGTGCCCGTGCTCGGTCAGCTCTACAGCGAGCTCTTGAGCGGTCACTCCCTGCTGGAGTACCTGGCGTTCGCCGCCGTGCCGCTCGCCTGGTGGGTGCTGTTTCGCACCCGCTTCGGCCTGCGGCTACGGGCGGTGGGCGAGGCCCCGGCCGCGGTGGACACTGCCGGTATCTCGGTGGTGCGCATGCGCTACACGGCGCTCATCATCGGCGGCCTCCTGGCGGGGATAGGGGGCACCTATCTGGCGGTGGCCCAGACTGCCCAGTTCATCCCCAACATGAGCGCGGGCAAGGGCTTCATGGCGCTGGCGGCCCTGGTGTTCGGCAAGTGGCGCCCCTGGAGCGCCATGGCGGCCTGCCTGCTGTTCGGCTTCCTCGACGCGGTCGCCATCCGCTTGCAGGGGGTCAGCATAGGGGACTTCCCCATCCCGGTGCAGGCCATAGAGGCGCTGCCCTATGTGCTGACCGTGTTCCTGCTGGCGGGCTTCATCGGCCGGGCCGTGGCCCCCAGGGCCCTCGGCACCCCCTATGTGAAGGAGCGGGAATGAGGCGCTTGCTGCAACCATGATCCAGGAGGGCCCGTCGGGCCCTCTTTTTCATGGTGCTCAGCCGATGGGGGGCATCAGGGAGGGCTGGCCCGGCTCCCCGAGCCGCTCGGCCAGATAGTCCACCAGCAGCCGCACCTTGGGGGAGAGGTGGCGGTTCTGCGGGTAGAGGGCCCAGATCCCCTCCTCGGGGGCCCGCAGATCCGGCAGCAGTTCGATGAGGCGGCCGGCGGCGAGATGGTCGCCGACGTAGTAGTCGGGCAGCTGCACTATGCCTATCCCCTTGAGGGCCGCGTCCATCAGGGCGTGGCCGCTGTTGCACCTGAGCAGGCCGCGCAGCCGCACGCTGTAAGGGCGGCCATCCAGGGTGAAGTGCCACTCGTCACCGTTGCCGAGCAGGCAGGCGTGACGGGAGAGCTCGGAGAGGCTGTTGGGCATGCCGCGGCGCGCCGTGTAGTCCGGGGAGGCGCACACATAGGGCACCCGCCCCGCCAGACGCCGCGCCACCAGGCTGGAATCCTTGAGGTGGCCGAGGCGGATGGCCAGATCGTAACCGTCATGCACCAGATCCAGCAGCTGGTTGGTGAGGTTGAGGGTCACCTCCAGGGCCGGATAGCGCACCATGAAGTCGTTCACCAGGGGCGCGATGCGGCTCTCGCCGTAGGAGACGGGGGCCGTGATGCGCAGCAGCCCCTGGGGCTGGGCCTGATGGCGGCCCAGGGCCAGCTCGGCCTCGTAGAGGTTGTCCAGCAGCTGGCGACAGTGGCGATAGTAGATCTCGCCGAGCTCGGTGAGCCGCACCTGGCGGGTGGTGCGCAGCAGCAACTTGGCCTGCAACCTGTCTTCCAGCTGCGCCACCTGGCGGCTGACCTGAGCCACCGACACCCCGAGCTGGCGCGCCGCCGGGGTAAAGCCCCCCTGCTCCGCCACGCTGACAAACTCACATATCCCTTCCCAGCCGAACATTATTACCTATGAGTAAAAGTGATTTGATATTTAACCCCATTATCACCAAATGAACGGGAAACTACACTCAGGCAGGTTCAAATTACGCTGATACATTTCCAGACAACCATCACAAGAGGATCCTTTCATGGCACAGGTACAGAGCATCAAGTGCAAGGCCGCCATCGCCTGGGGCCCGGGCCAGCCCCTCTCCATCGAAGAGGTGGAGGTCATGGCCCCCCAGGCCGGTGAGGTGCGGGTGCGGATCGTCGCCACCGGCGTCTGCCATACCGATGCCTTCACGCTGTCCGGTGAAGATCCGGAAGGGGTCTTCCCCTGCATCCTGGGTCACGAGGGGGGCGGCATCGTCGAGTCCGTCGGCGAGGGGGTCACCAGCGTCAAGGTCGGCGATCACGTGATCCCGCTCTACACCCCGGAGTGCGGCGAGTGCAAGTTCTGCAAATCCGGCAAGACCAACCTGTGCCAGAAGATCCGCACCACCCAGGGCAAGGGGCTGATGCCGGACGGCACCACCCGCTTCTCGAAAGACGGCCAACCCATCTATCACTACATGGGCACCTCCACCTTCAGCGAGTACACGGTGCTGCCGGAGATCTCCATCGCCAAGGTGGACCCGGCCGCCCCGCTGGAAGAGGTGTGCCTGCTGGGCTGCGGCGTCACCACCGGCATAGGCGCCGTGATGAACACCGCCAAGGTCAAAGAGGGTGAGAGCGTCGCCATCTTCGGGCTGGGGGGCATTGGCCTCTCCGCCGTCATAGGGGCGCGCCTGGCCAAGGCCGGTCGCATCATCGCCGTCGACATCAACGAGAGCAAGTTCGAACTGGCCCGCAAGCTGGGCGCCACCGACTGCATCAACCCGAACGATTACGACAAACCCATCCAGGAGGTGATCGTCGAGATGACCGACGGCGGCGTCGACTTCTCCTTCGAGTGCATCGGCAACGTCAAGGTGATGCGCGCGGCGCTCGAATGCTGCCACAAGGGCTGGGGCGAGTCGGTCATCATAGGGGTGGCCGGCGCCGGCCAGGAGATCAGCACCCGTCCGTTCCAGCTGGTGACCGGCCGGGTCTGGCGCGGCAGCGCCTTCGGCGGGGTGCGCGGTCGCAGCGAGCTGCCGAGCTATGTCCAGCGCTACATGCAGGGTGAGTTCAAGCTGGACGACTTCATCACCCACACCATGGGGCTGGAGCAGATCAACGAGGCGTTCGAGCTGATGCACCAAGGCAAGAGCATCCGCACCGTCATCCACTACTGAGTCAGGCAGGGCGGGCAGCTCCCGCCCTCTCTTCTTCATCCCAGGCGCCCATGGCGCAGGAGGATCAGATGTCGTTAGATATCATCGCCAGCAACAAGAGCTTCGACGGCTGGCACAAGCAGTATCGCCACGAATCGGCGCTGCTCGGCTGCGAGATGCGTTTCGCCGTCTACTTGCCGCCCCAGGCGCTGACCGGCCAGAAGGTACCCGTGCTCTACTGGCTGTCGGGCCTCACCTGCACCGACGAGAACTTCATGCAAAAAGCCGGTGCCCAACGCATCGCCGCCGAGTTAGGGATAGCCCTGGTGGCGCCGGACACCAGCCCCAGGGGTGAACAGGTGCCGGATGATGCCGCCTATGACCTTGGCAAGGGGGCGGGTTTTTACGTCAACGCCACCCAGTCACCCTGGCGGGCGCACTACCAGATGTATGACTATGTCACCCGGGAGCTGCCAGACCTTATCGAGACTCACTTCCCCATCTCGAGTCGCCGCGCCATCAGCGGCCACTCCATGGGGGGCCACGGGGCCCTCATCGCCGCCCTGCGCGAGCCCGGCCGCTACCGTTCGGTGTCGGCCTTCAGCCCCATCAGCCACCCGAGCCGCAGCCCCTGGGGCCAGAAGGCGCTGGGGGCCTACCTCGGCAACAATCCCTTGCTGTGGCAGGAGTGGGACAGTTGCCAGCTGCTGCGCCACCACGACTGCCAGCCCCTGCCGACCCGGGTCGACGTCGGCCTGGACGACCCCTTCCTCGCCGAGCAGCTCGGCATAGAGACGCTGGCGGAGATCGCCGAGGCCAAGGGCTGGCCCCTGGCGCTTCATCGTCACGCCGGCTACGACCACAGCTACTACTTCGTGGCGAGCTTCATCGAGGCGCACCTGCGCTTTCACGCCGAGCACCTGCTCGATCACTCCTGATCACCCCACATACCGAGGCTCCGAGGGCAGCCCCGCGCCCCGCTTCTGCTCACCCCTGCCCGCCTCTTCTTTGCCACTCTCCCTCTCTTCCCCGGCCTCCCGCGCCCTTTTGTTGCCCCCCTCGCAGATATTTTGCCTGACATTAAATCTTGCCAGCCCGAGCGGGCACAGCAGATATGGTTCACCCCGTCCCCAGCCAAGCCCCCACGGCATCGCCGCCAGCACGCCGAGCTGGGCGCCGATGGATGGCGCCCACGGATCAACTCCACCAGCATTAATCTTCATTAATCCAATTAAAAACAAATATTTATGCTAACCACGCACAAGATGGAGCGCCTTGAATCTCATCTGCCAGCGTGCTAGAAAATCGCCAAGACTCTTTCGCCACCCTGACTCCCACTGTGAGATCCCATCATGATTGCCCTCATTCAACTCTCCCCCATACTGCTGGTGATCTCCCTCATCATGGGGCTGAAACGCCCGCCGGTGCAGGCAGCCCTGCTGGGCTCCCTGCTGGCCCTGGCCCTGTGGCTGGGCGGCCTGGCGGATCCCTTCCTCCCCGCCACCCTGGTGCGGGTGCTGCAAGACAGCACTGTGCTCTTCCTGAGCACGGCCTGCGTGATAGCCCCTGGCCTGCTGTTCGTCATCTATCTGGAACGCATCAAGGCCAATCAGGCCCTGGAGGGCTGGGTGAGCGGGCTCGGCTGGCGGGGGGCCGCCCTCGCGGTCTTCGTCGTGCTCGGGCTGGCTCCCCTGCTCGAGTCCATGACCGGCTTCGGGGTGTCGCTCATCGCCACGGTTCCCCTGCTGCTGGCCCTGCTGGATCGCCAGGTGGCGCTGCGCATCGCCCTCACCGGCATGTGCATCATGCCCTGGGGCACCCTGGGGCTGGCCACCGTCATCGGGGCGGCCCTGGCGGGTCTGCCCGCAGAGACGCTCGGTGCCTGGGCCGCCTGGACCAGCGCCCCTGTCTTCATGCTGGCCATCGGTCTGGCCCTCTGGCTGATGGGGCAGAAGAACCCCCTGGTCTATCTGGCAGGCTGCGCCATGGCCGGACTCTTCATCGTGCTGCTGCACTTCATCAGCCGCACGGCGGGACCCGAGATAGCGGGAGTCGGCGCCGGTGGCGCCATCCTGCTGGCCGGGCTGGCCTGGGCCCGCGTCAAGGAGCAGGCCCGGCTCCGCTTTCCCCGCCAGGCCTGGCCCTACCTCGCCCTGCTGGCGGCCATCTTGCTGCTCAAGGGGCTCAACGCCCTGTTTGGCATCGCCGATCTGCTGATTGTTCAGGGCTACCAGGTGAGCTGGAAGCCCCTCGCCTCCCCCGGTCTGGCGCTGCTTGGCGTCAGCCTGCTGCTCATCGCCCGGGAGGGGAGCCAGCAGCTGGGTCAGGCCTGGTTCACCCGGGCCAAGCGCCCCCTGCTCACCATCCTCTTCTTCCTCTTCATGTCCCAGCTGCTGGTCAAGGCCGGCTTCCTGACCAGCATCAACCAGGGCCTGAGCGAGCTGAATGCCAGCCTGCTGAGCCCCCTGATCGCCCTGTTCGGCGCTCTGTCTGGCTATATCACGGGTTCCAACGTCGGCGGCAATGCCATCGTCATGCCCTCCATCGCCCACCTGCCCCTCGCACAGTCGCTGCTGCCCATCATGGCCGCCGTCCAGAACAGTGCCGCCGGTCATGCCGCCCTGGGCTCACTGCCCATGGTCGCCCTGCTCATCGGCCTGGCCAAGGGGAGCCATGAGGAGGAGCAGAGCCTGATCCGCTTCGCCTTCTGGCTGGTGCTCGCCAATACCCTGCTGGTGGCGGCGGTCGGTACCCTGCTGGCCAGCACCATCACCACCGGAGGCTGACATGCCCATCTTCACCACCCTGCTGGTCGCGGCGGTCGGTACCCTGCTGGCCAACGCCATCACCACCGGAGGCTGACATGCCCATCTTCACCACCCTGCTGGCCATGCCTGACCGATTCCAGCAGCTGCTCGACCAGGTGCCCGAGGATCACCTGAACTGGGAGCCGGCCAACTGGGCCGGCATCCCCTCCGAGCGTTTCTCGGCCCTGGGCCACCTCTGCCACCTGCTGGACATAGAGACCCAAGGCTATCAGGTGCGCTTCTTGCGCACCCTGGAGGAGACACGACCCGAGCTGGCCTCCCTCGATGGCTACCAGCTGGCCCAGGACAATGACTATCCCCAGCAGGATCCCGTCGTGCAGCTGGCCCGCTTTCGCGCCGCCCGCACTCACACTGTCACCTGGCTCCAGGGGCTGCCCCCCTCGGCCTGGGGGCGACGGGCCCATTA
This sequence comes from Aeromonas crassostreae, assembly GCF_054052445.1. Classification (NCBI taxonomy): domain Bacteria; kingdom Pseudomonadati; phylum Pseudomonadota; class Gammaproteobacteria; order Aeromonadales; family Aeromonadaceae; genus Aeromonas; species Aeromonas crassostreae. The sequence goes on from NZ_JBSTYM010000010.1 coordinate 114,273, forward strand.
CGGCAACTATGGGGAGCTCACCCTGGATGGCCTGGTGCGCCTGCTGGTCAGTCATGACCACCAGCATCTCGCCGGGATGCAGTGGCTGCTGATGCGGCTCAACGCCGACAGGGAGCTGCAGCTTCCCCTCGCCTGAACCACCGGCGGGGTGGGGGACGACGCAGGCCGGGCTCCCCCTCCCCTGACGGACAGGCACAATAAACGAAACGGGCCCGTCGGGGCCCGTGTCGTCTCTGCAAAGTGGCGCGGGGTCAGCCCCCTTTGCGCACCAGTTGTCCCGACCCCGCGATCTCGCTCTCCAGCTCGGGATCCCCCCAGTAGTCGATGTTGCCGGAGCCCGCTATGGTGGCCGTCAGCCTCTGCGCGGCGCGCACCGCCACATCGCCGCTGCCGGCGATGTTGACCTCCACCTCCCGGGCCCGCAGCTCCCCGGCGGCTATGCCCCCCGAGCCTGCGATATTGAGGGTGAGGCTGTCGACATGGCCCTGCCCCAGGGCAAGATCCCCCGAGCCGGCGATGTTGCCCTCCAGACGCCTTACCGCCAGCCGATCGGTGCGTATGCCCCCGGATCCCGCCAGGGAGAGGGTCAGCGCATCCCCCTCGAAGGCGCCGACCTCGCCCTGGCTGCTCCCGGCCAGGGCCAGCTCGCGCAGCGCAGGCAGGGTGATGGTGACCTCGAGCCGCTCGCCGGGGTCGAGCCGGTACCCCTCCTTGACCTCTATCTCCAGCTTGCGGCCACTCTCGTTGAAGGTCAGATAGGGCAAGAGATTCTCCTGACCCTGCAAGCGGATCCCGCGCTCCACTCCTGGCACCAGCCTGACATCCGCCGGCACCACGGCCAGTATCCGGTCGACCCTGTCTCCCAGGGGCAGCTGCGCAATGACGGTCGCCCCCTGGCCCCGAATGATCTCGTCGTCCTGCCAGCTGCACCCCGCCAGCCCCACTGCCAGCACCATGACCCCCATCATCTGTTTCATCTCGTTCATCCTTGTTGCCGGGAGCCCCCATGGCTCTCCCCTTGAGGTGTGATGAATCGCAATCCCTGTGCCAAAACGTAACAGATTGATTTATATAAGAAGACTCTTCATTCACCCAGCATATGCGGCAAAAGAAGAGTCATTTAGACCACAAGTTGGTCAGTTTGACCAAGTCCAGGGGGAGCTGGACGGCAAGGCGGGCCACCCTGCCGGGCTCGCCCCGTTGTAATGCCACCTTGCCCATGCCGGCCTCCTTGTCGTCACCTCATTGATCCTGCTTGTGATACTGCCATGGCTCACCGCCATTGTCCTCCCGGGGCAGGCCGAGCAGGGCCCGGGCCATGGGGATGACCCGCGCCAGCGCCCCCGTCTCCTGATAGCTGTGGGTCATCACCACGGCCCCCTCCAGCAGCAGGCAGAGCCGGCTCGCCACCTCCTCATCGCACTCCAGACGCCGCTGCACCCAGTCCCGCAATGCCCGCTTGTGGCTCGCCACCAGCTTGCGCACCGGGTGGCGCGGATCCCCGAACTCGGCGCTGGCATTGATGAAGTTGCAGCCGTAGAAGTCGCTGCGGCCGAACCAGTCGGCAAAGCCATCGAGCAGGGCCATCAGCCTGTCCTCCCGGCCAGAGCGGCCGGCCTGCCTGGCGTCAAGCAGGGCGAAGAACTCGGCATCCCGCGCCGTGAGCACCGCCTCGATCAGCGCATCCTTGCTGGGAAAATGGCGATAGAGGGTGCGCTTGGTGCTGCCCGCCTCGGCCCAGATGCGGTCTATGCCGGTGGCGTGAAAGCCATGGCGGTTGAACAGGCGATAGGCGGTCGCCATCAGCTGCTGTCGTTTCTCGCTCATCATCGATTTCCCCTTGAAGTACACCGATCTGTCTACCTAATGTCTCAGTTCGGGTCAAGTGACCCGCACCGACAAGGAGACAGAGATGGAAACCATGATGGCAAGAGGATGGGGTGCCCTGCTGGCGGGTCTGGGAGCCGCTCTGGCTATCGCCCTGCTGGGCTGGCTGGATCTGGGTTGGCAGCTGAGCCTGCTGATGGCGCCGTTCGGGGCGAGCTGCGTGCTGCTCTTCTCCCTGCCACAGAGCCCGCTGGCGCGGCCGCAGAACGTGCTGGGGGGTCACCTGCTGGCGGCGACCGTGGGCCTGCTGGTGCAAGAGTTTCCCCTGCCATTCGCGCTGCAACTGGCCCTGGGCGTGGGGCTGGTCATCGCCCTGATGCAGGGGCTGCGGCTCATTCATCCCCCCGCCGGGGCCAACCCGCTGCTGGTGCTGCTCACGGATCAATCCTGGCCCTTCCTCTGGCAGACAGTGCTGCCCGGCGCCCTGCTGCTGGTGCTGATCGCCGCGGGTTATCACCGACTCGCCCGGCGACCGGCCCCGGCCTGAGCGGATCGGCGCCGCGCCTTATGGCTGGGGTGGCTCCCCCACCCCGTCCAGTTGGATGTCGACCCGCCGATCCGGGGCCAGGCAGGGGATCAGTGCCTGCTTGCTGCCGCCGTTGCAGCGATTGCCGGTGACGGGCTCCTGCTCGCCACGTCCCGTCACCTGCACCTTGTCCGCCGGCCAGCCCCGGGCGATCAGCCCATCGGCCACGGCCCGGGCTCGCCGCTCCGACAGGCTCTGGTTGTAATCATCGGCCCCCAGCCGGTCCGTGTGCCCCACCACGGTCGCCACCCCATCCCTGGGATTGGCCGCCACTATCTGCTGGAACAGGGTGTCCAGCGCCTGATTGGCCTCCGCTCTGAGGTGCGCCTCGTTGAACGCGAACAGCAGATCCGAGCTCAGGGAGAATCGCTGGCGGATGATGACGGTGGCGGGGGGCACGGGGGCGGGCGCCGGGCTGATCTCGGCCTGCACGTCCTCCCCCTGGCCGAAACGGTAGACGATGGCGAGGGCGAGCAGGCCGTTGTCCAGCTCTATGCCGGACTCATCCAGAGAGGTGTTGCCGAGGGGGGTGGTGTATTGATACTCGAGGCGCAGAGCCCAGCTGGGGTTGAGGGCATATTCGCCGCCGAGGGCGCCGACGAAGGCGGCACCATGGTACTTGTTGCCATTGGCCGAGTCGCGAAACTGGCTGCTGTCCGTGGTGATCTCTGCGCTCACGTCGCTCTCGGTCCAGCCATAGGCGCCGCCGAGGCGGCCATAGAGATCCAGGCTGGGGGTGACGGGGTAGCCGATGCGCATGCTGGCCTGGACGAGCTGGCCCTTGGCCTCGCCGGTCAGGCCGGCGCTGAGGCTGCCTTCGCGCTGGCGACCGCTGAGGCGATAGCGACCGAGGTGGTCGTAGCCAAGCTCGAAGCCGAGGTTGGGATTGAGCTGATAACCGACGAACAGGCCGAGGCCGAGGGCGTCACCCTGTTCATCGGCGCCCACCAGCTCGAATGCCCGCTCGACCCCGGGCTCGAAATCGGCCCCGAAATAGTGGGACCAGCCGGCCTTGCCCCCCAGATACCAGCTGTTGTCCAGCCCCTGGGCCTGGGCCAGCCCGCTCATACCGGTGGCGCCCATCAGGAGCGCCAGCAGGGATCTTGTCATGTGAATGCCTCTTCCTTGAGTCTGTGATGGCGAACGTCGGCCCATGGCCCCCGCTAGCAGGGAGCCGCGCAGGGCCGAGCGTTCCAGCCTATCCCATCCTGGCGCGGTCTCAAACGATCCGGTGGGTCAGAGTGTGAGCCAGTTGGCACAAGCCGGGCCCGCCGCCATGAGAGAGGGGGCAAGTGCCCCCCCTCTGCGCGCCACGCCATCCGTGCTCAGTTCGCCAGGAACAGGCGATAGGCGGGATCCTCGCTCACCTCCTTCCAGTCATACCCCAGCTCGTAGAGGTAGTCGTGGAAGGCGGCCACGTCCTGGTCCGGCAGCTCGAAGGCGCACAGCACCCGGCCGTAGTCGGCTCCGTGGTTGCGGTAGTGGAACAGGCTGATGTTCCAGCGACAACCCAGGGTCTCGAGAAAGCGCATCAAGGCGCCCGGCTGCTCCGGAAACTTGAAGCTGTAGAGACGTTCACCGAGGGGCCGGGCCGGGCGGCCGCCAATCATGTAGCGCACATGGTTCTTGGCCAGCTCGCTCTCTGTCATGTTGACCACGGGGTAACCGTTGCCACCCAGTTGTTCGATGATCTGGCCCAGCTCCTCGTCACCGCCGGTGAGGCGCACCGAGACGAACAGCGACGCCTGCACCGCATCGGCGTAGCGGTAGTTGAACTCGGTCACCATGCGGGGCCCAAGCTGGCGACAAAAATCGAGGAAGGCCCCCTTGCGCTCGGGGATGGTCACCGCCAGCATGCCCTCGCGCTTCTCGCCGATCTCGCAGCGCTCCGACACGTAGCGCAGGCTGTGGAAGTTGACGTTGGCGCCGGACAGAATGGCCGCCATCCGCCCCCCTTTCACCTGCTCCCGCTCGCTGTAAGCTTTCAGGCCCGCCAGGGACAGGGCGCCGGAGGGCTCGGCGATGGCGCGGCAGTCGTCGAAGATGTCTTTCAGTGCCGCGCAGATCTGGTCGTTGGAGACGGTCACCACCTCGTCCAGATACTGGTTGCACAGGCGGAAGGTCTCCTCGCCGATGCGCTTGACCGCCACCCCGTCCGCAAACAGGGAGACCCGCTCCAGGTTGACCGGCTCACCGGCCTCAAGGGCCGCCTTGAGGCAGGCGGAGCCCTCGGCTTCCACCCCGATCACCTTGACGTCCGGCAGCAGCTGCTTGATGTAGACCGCCACCCCGGCGGCCAGGCCACCGCCCCCCACAGGCACGAAGACGTGGGTGAGGTGGGTGTCCTGCTCCAGCAGCTCCTTGCCGATGGTGCCCTGGCCCGCGATCACCTCGACGTCGTCGAACGGCGGTATCAGGGTGTAGCCCTCGGTTTCTGCCAGGCGGCGACTCTCGCCGTAGGCCTCGTCGAAGCTGTTGCCAAACAGCAGCACGTTGCCGCCCAGGCGACGCACCGCATCTATCTTGATGTCCGGCGTGGTCTTGGGCATCACTATGATGGCCTTGATGCCGAGCTTGGCCGCCGACAGCGCCACCCCCTGGGCATGGTTGCCGGCCGAAGCCGCCACCACGCCATGGGATTTCTGCTCGGCGCTCAGGGTGGCGATCTTGTGATAGGCCCCCCTCAGCTTGAAGGAGTGCACCGGCTGCAGGTCTTCCCGCTTGAGGGAGACCTGGTTGCCGAGTCGCTCGGAGAGTTTTTTCAGGGTTTGCAGCGGTGTCACCCGCGCCGCCTCGTAGACGGGAGAGAGCAACACCTTGCGTAGATAATCCGCCGCAGAGACCATGGTTACGCCTCCCGCTCATCAAGGGCACGCACCGCAACCGGCTGATAGACGGTGAACAGAGTATGTGTCGTCGTGTTCATCATCACTCCTCCAGCTTGCTGCGGTCGCGCACCGCGCCCTTGTCGGCGCTGGTGGCGAGCATGGCGTAGGCGCGCAGGGCGTAGGAGACCTGACGCTGGCGATCGAGCGGCTTCCAGCCACGGGCCGAGACGGCGGCGCGGCGGGTGGCCAGCACGCTGTCGGCCACCTCCAGCACCATGCTGCGGGCCGGGATGTCGATGTTGATCATGTCGCCATCCTCCACCAGCCCTATGGTGCCGCCGGAAGCCGCCTCGGGGGAGACGTGGCCGATGGAGAGACCCGAGGTACCGCCGGAGAAGCGACCGTCGGTGATGAGGGCGCAGGCCTTGCCGAGCCCCATGGACTTGAGATAGGTGGTGGGGTAGAGCATCTCCTGCATACCGGGGCCCCCTTTCGGCCCTTCGTAGCGGATCACCACGACTTCACCGGCTTTCACCGTGCCGTCCAGGATGCCGGCGACCGCCGTGTCCTGGCTCTCGAACACCCGGGCCGGGCCACGGAAGCGGAGGTTCTCGTCATCCACCCCGGCGGTCTTGACGATGGCACCATCGAGGGCCAGGTTGCCGGAGAGCACGGCCAGGCCCCCCTCCAGGCTGTAGGCGTTGTCCAGGGAGCGGATGCAGCCCTCGGCACGGTCCAGATCCAGCTCGGGCCAGCGGCAGCTCTGGCTGAATGCTTTGGTGGTGCGAATGCCGGCCGGGCCGGCGCGATAGAAGTCGTGCACCGCTTTGTCGTCGCAGCGGCTGACGTCATAGGCCTCCAGCAATTCGCTCAGAGAGGTGCCGAGCACGTTGCGGGCGTCGCCGTGCACCAGACCCGCTTTTTCCAGCTGGCCCAGGATGGCGACCACGCCACCGGCGCGGTGCACGTCTTCCATGTGGTACTTCTGGGTGGACGGGGCCACCTTGCACAACTGGGGCACCTTGCGGGACATGCGGTCGATGTCGGCCATGGTGAAGTCCACCCCGGCCTCCTGGGCCGCCGCCAGCAGGTGCAGCACCGTATTGGTGGAACCACCCATGGCGATGTCCAGGGCCATGGCGTTCTCGAACGCCGCCTTGGTGGCGATGTTGCGCGGCAGGGCGCTCTCGTCATCCTGCTGGTAGTAGCGATTGGCCAACGCGACGATGCGCTGACCGGCCAGCTTGAACAGCTGTTCCCGATCGCTGTGGGTCGCCAGCATGGAGCCGTTGCCCGGCTGGGAGAGGCCGAGCGCCTCGGTCAGGCAGTTCATGGAGTTGGCGGTGAACATGCCGGAGCAGGAGCCGCAGGTGGGGCAGGCGCTGCGCTCTATCTGATCGCTCTGGGCATCGGAGACCTTGGGATCGGCGCCCTGGATCATGGCGTCCACCAGATCCAGCTTGATGATCTGATCGGACAGCTTGGTCTTGCCCGCCTCCATGGGGCCGCCGGAGACGAAGATCACCGGTATGTTGATGCGCAAGGCGGCCATCAGCATCCCCGGGGTGATCTTGTCGCAGTTGGAGATGCAGACCATGGCGTCGGCGCAGTGAGCGTTGACCATGTACTCCACCGAATCGGCGATAAGCTCGCGGGATGGCAGGGAATAGAGCATGCCGCCGTGACCCATGGCGATGCCGTCATCCACGGCTATGGTGTTGAACTCCTTGGCGACACCGCCGGCGGCCTCGATCTCCCGGGCTACCAGCTGGCCGAGATCCTTGAGGTGGACGTGACCGGGCACGAACTGGGTGAAGGAGTTGACCACGGCGATGATGGGCTTGCCGAAGTCCTGATCTGTCATGCCGGTGGCACGCCAGAGGGCGCGGGCCCCGGCCATGTTACGTCCGTGGGTGGTGGTGGCGGATCTCAACTTCGGCATTGTCTCTACTCCCTGAATACATGAGCCCGACTGGGCAAACTTATGGTGCGAAGCTGTCGCTTCAAATCGGTTGTGGCAAGGGATCTGCCCTTGCCATAGCCGACTCTTGTTGGCGCGAGCGGGCGACGGGTCGCCCGCTCGTTCTCAATCAGTCGTTGACCGGGGTCAGCCAGTTCCATTTGTCCTCGGTCTGGCCGTTGCATGGGGGCAAATGCTGCCCCCGCTGATTCAATCGTTGACCGGGGTCAACCAGTTCCATTTGTCCTCGGTCTGGCCGCTGAACAGGCCGAAGAAGGCGTTCTGCAACTGCTCGGTCACCGGGCCGCGGCTGCCAGAGCCCACCGTCATCCGATCCACCGAGCGCACCGGGGTCACCTCGGCGGCGGTGCCGGTCATGAAGATCTCGTCCGCCACATAGAGCGCCTCCCGGGGCAGGGCCTGTTCGCGCACCTCGTAACCGAGATCACGGGCGAGGGTCATGATGGTGTCGCGGGTGATGCCGGGCAGGATGGCGGCGGTGGCGGGCGGGGTGAACAGCACGCCGTTCTTCACCAGGAACAGGTTCTCACCGGCCCCCTCGCTCAGGTAGCCGTTCACGTCCAGCGCCAGCCCCTCGGCGAAGCCGTTGCGCTTGGCCTCCCGGCTGATCAGCTGGGAAGAGAGGTAGTTGCCGCCCGCCTTGGCACCGGTGGGAATGGTGTTCGGCGCAAGCCGGTTCCAGGAGGTGACGCACACATCCACCCCGTTTTTCAGCCCTTCTTCACCGAGATAGGCGCCCCAGGGCAGGGCGGCGACAATCAGGTCCGCCTTGGCATCCAGCGGCGGATGCAGCCCCAGCCCCACGTTGCCGACAAAGGCCAGCGGGCGCAGGTAGCCGCTCTTCAGGCCGTTCTCGCGCACCACGGTGCGGCAGGCTTCATTCACCTCAGACTCGCTGTAGGGCACGTCCATCCAGTAGATCTTGGCGGAGTCGAACAGGCGGCGGGTGTGCTCCTGCAGGCGGAAGATGCAGGTGCCCCTGGGGGTGTCGTAGGCGCGCACCCCTTCGAATACCGAGGAGCCGTAGTGCAGGGCATGGCTCATGACGTGGACCTGGGCATCCTGCCAGGGCACCAGTTTACCGTTGAACCAGATGAATTGCGGGTGTGAAGGCTGTGACATTGGCGTTGCTCCTTAAGCGCTGATCCGGGGTTGCTGTTCCAGTGCATCGACCCGGGAGACATCCACCAGCTTGCTCAGCTGGCTCCACAACTGCTGGATGGGACGCACCGACTCGACAGTAACCGTGATCCGCAGCTGTTGGCAATCCTGCTCCATGTTCAGAGCGCAGAGAGCGAAGCCGCGGTGGCGGACCACCCGCAGCACCCGCTCCATCACTTCGGGTCTGGGCTGGGCGTGGATTTGCAGGGTGCTGGTGTTGAGCTGGTTCATTGGCGTTGCTCCATCATCTTGTGGTTGGCGACCCCTGGCGGAACCAGGGGCCAGACATTTTCTTCCTCTGAAATGGCCACATGCAGCAGGTAGGCACTCTCGCTCGCCAGCAGGCGATCCAGGGCCGGGGCTATCTCTTCCTTGCATGTGATGGTCTCGCCGGGGATGCCGAAGGCGGCGGCCAGGGCGACGAAATCCGGGTTGTCGGAGAGGTTGGTCTCGCTGTAACGGCCGTCGAAGAACAGCTCCTGCCACTGGCGCACCATGCCGAGGCGCTGGTTGTCCAGCAGCACCATCTTCACCTTGAGCCGGGCGCGGCGTATGGTGCCGAGCTCCTGCACGTTCATCATGAAGGAGCCGTCGCCGCTCACCAGCACCACCTCGTCATCGGGGCGCGACATCTTGGCGCCGATGGCGGCGGGCAGGCCGAAGCCCATGGTGCCGAGGCCGGCGCTGGAGAGGTGATTGCGCGGGCTGGTGAAGCGCATGTGCTGGGCCACCCACATCTGGTGCTGACCCACGTCGCAGGCCACCACGCTGGTCTCGGGCAGGCGCGCCGAGAGCTGCTTGAGCAGGGCCGGGGCATAGATGGGCTGCCCCGGGTGGTCGTAGCGAAAGGCATATTCCCGGGCCATGGCGGCGCAGTGCTCACGCCAGGGATCGATGGCCAGCGCCATGGCCAGGGCGGGCAACAGCCGCTTGAGATCCGTGGTGATGCCCACCTCGGCGGCGCGACGCTTGCCGAACTCGGCGGCGTCCACATCGAGGTGGATCACTTTCGCCTCGGGGGCAAACTCCTCCAGCTTGCCGGTCACCCGATCATCGAAACGGGCGCCCACCACCACCAGCAGATCGCACTGCTGCACCGCGTAGTTGGCGGCCTTGGTGCCGTGCATGCCGAGCATGCCGAGGTAGACGGCGCTGTCGGGGTCAAGCGCGCCAATCCCCTTGAGGGTGGTGACCGCAGGCATGCCGGTGGCGGCGGCAAAGTCGCGCAGCTGCTGCTCGGCATTGGCCATGCCCACCCCGCCACCGACGTAGAGCACCGGGCGCTCGGCAGCGGCCAACAGGGTGCGGGCAACCGTCAATTCGGCCGGATTGAGGGGCTCGGGCTCCTCCACGGCAAACAGCGGGCTTTGGCAGGGAACGGCGGCCAGTTGCACATCCTTGGGCAGGTCGATGAGTACGGGACCCGGACGCCCCTCGGTGGCGATGGCGAAGGCTTCGGCGATGACCCGACCCAGATCGGCGGGGTCGGTGACCATGAAGGAGTGCTTGGTGCAAGAAAGCGACATGCCGAGCACGTCGACTTCCTGAAACGCATCGGTGCCGACGGCGGCGCAGGCGACCTGACCGCTGATGGCCACCAGCGGCACGGAATCGAGCAGCGCCTCCGCCAGACCGGTGACCAGGTTGGTGGCCCCCGGGCCCGAGGTGGCGATGCAGACCCCCACCTGGCCGGAGGCACGGGCATACCCCACGGCGGCCATGGCAGCCCCCTGCTCGTGGCGGCAGAGCTGATGGGCCAGACCACCGTCATACAGGGCGTCATAGACCGGCATGATGGCCCCGCCCGGGTAACCAAACACCTGGGTCACACCCTGTTTCTTGAGAGCCTGTACCAAAAACTGCGCGCCGTTCATGTCAACAATCCTGTTCCTTGGTCGAAAAAAAACCCCCGGGCCGTGAGGCTCGGGGGTCGTCTTGTTTCGTTCTGTCCGGTGGTGGGTCTATCCCTTGTTCCGTGCAGCCAAACGAGCCCCGAGCGGTGTGATAATAATCACCACTAGGACCACAATAATGCTGACGAAACGGGAAGCCATGTTCATAGTTACAACCGGAAATCCTGTGAAATTGAGGCGGTTTGCACCGCGAATGGCTATTAGAACTAGCATGATGGTTTTTATCAGGCAAGCATTTATTGCATTACAAGCCACTAATTTTAACTATATCAGTCGAACAAGGCTGGCATAAAAAACTGACAAATTGCAGTTAGTCAGAACATAACTCAACTCAAGGATGGGGTTTATGTCATTAGCTGTGGTTTATAGCCGTGCCAGCCTGGGGATCCAGGCACCTCAAGTCACGGTGGAAGTGCACCTCTCCAACGGCCTGCCCGCCTTCAACATGGTGGGCCTGCCGGAAACCTCGGTGAAGGAGTCGCGGGATCGGGTGCGCAGCGCCCTGCTCAACGGCAACTTCGAGTTTCCCTCCAAACGCATCACGGTCAATCTGGCCCCCGCAGACCTGCCCAAGGAGGGGGGCCGATTCGATCTGGCCATCGCCATCGGCATTCTCGCCGCTTCCAAGCAGATACCGGCAACATACCTGCTCGATCATGAATTTTTGGGCGAATTGGCCCTGACCGGCGAGATCCGCCCCATCCACGGCGTACTGCCCGCCGTACTCGCCTGCCGCGATGTCGGCCGCACCCTGCTGGTGCCCAGCGCCAACGGCGCCGAAGCCGCCCTCATCCAGGATGCCGAGGTGCGCTGCGCCCACCAGCTGCTGGCGGTGACCGCCTGGCTGGCGGGCCAGTACGAGCTGCCCCTGCCCCTCTCCCAGCCGGACAGCGAGGGCCCCCTGGTGGCCGATCTGCAGGATGTGATCGGCCAGTCCCAGGCCAAACGGGCGCTGGAGATCGCCGCCGCCGGCAGCCACAATCTGCTGTTCATCGGCCCGCCCGGCACCGGCAAGAGCATGCTGGCGAGCCGATTGCCCGGCATTCTGCCGCCGCTGAGCGAGCAGGAGGCGCAGCAGACCGCCGCCATTCACTCCATCGGCGGCCTCACCCCACGTGCCGGCCACTGGCATCACAGACCCTATCGAACCCCACACCACAGCGCCTCGGCGGTGGCCCTGGTGGGGGGCGGCAGCCATCCGAGACCCGGGGAGATATCCCTGGCCCACAACGGGGTGCTGTTTCTCGACGAGCTGCCTGAATTCGAGCGCAAGGTGCTCGATGCCCTGCGCGAGCCGCTGGAAACCGGCCGCATCACCATCAGCCGAGCCGCCCGCCAGGTGGATTTTCCCGCCCGCTTCCAGCTCATTGGCGCCATGAACCCCAGCCCCTGCGGCCATTTCGGCGACGGCCTGAGCCGGGCCAGCCCGGATCAGATACTCCGTTATCTTGGCAGGCTCTCGGGCCCCTTCCTCGACCGATTCGATCTGACGGTGGAGGTTCCACTCTTGCCCAAGGGGAGCCTGACCGGCAAGGTGCAGCACGGTGAACCCAGCGCACAGATCCGCGAGCGGGTGCTGGCCGCCCGTGAACGCATGCTGGCCCGGGGCGGCAAGCTGAACAACCTGCTCGATAGCCGGGAGATAGAGGACGTTTGCCACTTATCACCGCAAGATGCCGACTTTCTCGAGACGGCGATCCAGCGGCTGGGACTCAGCATCCGGGCCTGGCACCGCATCTTGCGGGTGTCCCGTACCCTGGCCGATCTGGCGGGCAAGGCGGACATAGAGAAGGGGCACCTGGTCGAGGCCCTGGGCTACCGTGCCATGGACCGGCTCCTCAACCGGCTGCGCAGCGGTTGAACCTGCCGAGGCAGGCACAGCCCCCAACCACCTCCCCCTTGGTCCTGGCCCGACTCGGCTGCTAACATGGGCACACATCTGACCACTTAATCACACCCTAGTCGGCAAGACGGACGCGACCCCCATGCAAAACAAGCTGATAGAGCGACTGCGCGGCAGCCTCTCGACCCTGCTCTATTTCATCAATACCCTGTTCTGGTTTATCCCCGTGCTGTTGCTGGCCCTGCTCAAGCTGATGGTGCCCCTCGCCCCTTGGCGCAGAGGATGTACCGCCCTGCTCGATGGCTGCGCCGGCTGCTGGATCCGGTTCAACAACCTGGTTCAGCAAAGCCTCACTCGGACCCGGTTCGAGGTGACAGGGCTGGACAAGGCCAGCCTGCAGCAGTGGTACATGGTGATCGCCAACCACCAGTCCTGGGTCGACATCCTGGTGCTGCAGCGGGTGTTCAATGGGCAGATCCCCTTCCTGAAATTTTTCCTCAAGAAAGAGCTGATCTGGGTACCTTTTCTCGGGCTGGCCTGGTGGGCGCTGGACTTCCCCTTCATGCGGCGATATTCGAGAAAATTGCTGGAAAGAAAGCCACATCTGAAGGGAAAAGACATAGAAACAACCCGACAGGCCTGTGCCAGGTTCGCCCATATCCCGGTGAGCGTGATGAACTTCGTCGAGGGCACCCGCTTCACCCCCCGCAAGCATGACAAGCAGGGCGCCCCCTACCGCCATCTGCTCCATCCCAGGGCCGGTGGCATCGCCTTCACCCTGGCGGCCATGGGCGGCAAGCTGCACCAGCTGGTCGACGTGACCATAGGTTATCCGGGGGGGATCCCGAGCTTCTGGGACTTCATGTGCGGGCGGGTAGAGACCATTCGGGTCAGGGTGCGCTTCCTGCCCATAGAGCCTCGTCTGGTGGGGGACTACTTCAATGACCCCGAATTCCAGCAAGGGTTTCAGCAGTGGCTAAACGGGATCTGGCGCGAGAAGGATCAGTCCCTGACCCGGCTGCTGGCCGATGGCAGCCGCCCAGGCCAGTCTGGGTGAGGCCCGGCGGCGCCGGGCAATGGGAGAGGCGGGCTCAGCCCAGCGCGCGGGCCAGCTCGGCCAGCTGATCCTCGGAAAAGACACGGATGCCGTGGCGGCGCAGCAGGGCCGTAGTCTTGCCCTCCCCCGCCATGGAGATGCCCTCGAAGCGGCCATTGTAGATGCGGCCGCTGCCGCAGGAGGGGCTCCCCTCCTTGAGCAGGGCGAAGCGGATCCCCTCGCGCCGGCAGAGCGCCAGGGCCAACTCGGCGCCATGGTCGAACTCTGTGGTGACATCGAGCCCTGTCACTGTGATCACCCGCTCCCCCTGCCGCTCGGCCGGCGGGCGCGGGGTGGGCAGACCGCCTGCCACCTCGGGACAGAAGGCAAACGAGCGCCCCTCGGCCCCCAGCGCCACCAGCCAGTCGCTGACGATCCCCTTGCTCTGGCCGTCATAGCGCACAGGTTGTCCCAACAGGCAGGCGCTGACTAGCACCCTGGCCTGCGTGGGTCTTGATTCCTTCATGGTTCGACCTCCAGTCGGTTGATGACGCTCCCATGGCTTCGGCACATCCCCTCTCCTATCACGGCGCTCCCGCGAGCGGCTCAGGCCTCGGCGCCATGCATCAGCTGATCGAACAGGATGCAGGGCGGGGCATCGAGCCGGTAGAGGCTGGCGGGCCTCTGCTTGCCGGTGCGTTTGCGGCCGGTGTCGGCCAGGATATGGGCGCGATGGATCCGCTTGCGAAAGGCCGCCGTGTTCATGGGCGTCTGCAAGATGATCTCGTAGGCCCGTTGCAGTTCGGACAGGGTGAACTCGGCGCCGAGCAACTGCACCGGCAGCGTGCTGTAGCGGCTCTTTATCTTGAGCCGCTCCAGCCCTTTGCCGATGAGACGGGCGTGGTCGAAGGCCAGACTCAGCCCTTCCAGGGCGGTGAGGGGATGCCAGCGGCCCCGGCTCGGCACCGTATCGGGCCCCACCAGACACAGATAGACCAGGGTGGTGGACCAGCCACGAGGATCCCGCTCCTGATCCCCCAGGGTGCAGACCTGCTCGCTGTAGCAGACCCCCAGCCCCCACTCGGCCAGCAAGCGCTGCAGGGCATCGTCCAGATCCCTGTCACGACCCTCATCGATGCGTCGGGCCGGCAGTTGCCAGCAGTGGGCAAAGGGCTGGCGTTGGCGGGGGGGGGGGGGGGGGGGGGGGGGGGGGCGCGGGCCGCCCACCCCCCCCCCCCCGCTCCTCGTTCAAACGCAGCACCACCATGTCCAGACTCATGCTTGGCATCTCGATCGTCTCGCTCGCCTTCCATTAATGTTTGGTAGATAATATCACATAGATAATATGTGCAGGAGTCAATCATGGGAATCATCGCCAGCCTGGATATAGACGCGCAGAAGGGATTCACCCCCCTCTGTCCGCAGGAGCTGCCCGTGCCCGGTGGGGATGAGATAGTCGCCGCCCTCAATGCCCAGGCCGCCTTGGCCAGTGTGCGCGTCGGCAGCAAGGACGCCCACTCGGCGAACGCCATCTGGACGACAAGCCCGCCCTTCATCCCCCTGCCCCATGCCAATGCGGACCTGAGCTGGCCCAGCCACTGCGTGCCCGGCACCCCGGGTTTCGAGCTGCTCGACGGCCTGCCCGCCCCCATCGATTACGACTTCTTCGTCTGGAAGGGAATTGAGCCCGACCTGCACCCCTATGGCGCCTGCTACCACGATCTGGCCGGGCGGCGCAGCACCGGCCTCATCGAATTTCTCCACAGCCGCGGCGTCACCACAGTGCTGGCCGGCGGCCTCGCCACCGACTACTGCGTCAAGACCAGCGTGCTGCAACTGCGCCAGGCCGGTTTTCGGGTCATAGTGCATCTGGCCGCCTGCCGTGGCATAGCCCCGGATACGGTTGCCAGCGCTCACACCCAGATGATCGAAGCCGGGGCCGAGCTGGCCCAGACCCTGATCGATGTACAACGCCTGCTGGATGCCTGATATGCCGCCTATTCTCACCCACCAACCCGACAGCGGCGCCTGCACCATACCTAGGCAGCAGGCGCGCATCATGGCGCTCACCAGTCTGCGGGGAGCCTGATATGCAACCTATTCTCATCCGCCAACCCGACAGCGGCGCCTGCACCTTACCTCGGCAGCAGGCGCGCATCATGGTGTCCACCAGTCTGCGGGGAGCCTGATATGCAACCTATTCTCACCAGCCTGCTCGACACCGATGCCTACAAGCTGCATATGCAGCAGGCCGTCTATCACCGCTATCCCGATGCCGAGGTAGTGGCCGAGTTTCACAGCCGCAACGAGGAAGATCTGCTGCCCATGATGGGTCAGATCGAGGAACAGCTGCGCCTGGCCGGCTCCCTGCGTCTGAGCAGGGCGGAAGCCGACTTCCTGGCCAAGCGCCCCTTCTTTGGCGCCGACTATCTCGATCACCTGCGCCGCAAACCGCTGGACGCCTCCCTGCTCAAGGTGTTCGAGCAAGATGGCCGCATCAATGTCCGGGTCGAGGGGCCCTGGCAGGACGTGATCCTGTGGGAGATCCCCGTGCTCGCCACCATCAGCGAGATGCGCAACCGCTTCCGCTATCCCCAGTTCGGGGTGACCCAGGCGCTGGCGCGGCTCGATCAGAAAATAGACCAGCTGGAGCGGACGCTGAGCCCGGCGGAGATGAGCGAGTTCCACCTCATCGACTTCGGCACCCGCCGCCGCTTCTCCCACGCCGTCCAGGATGCCGTGGTGGGCCGCCTCCTCGAGCGTCTGCCCTGTTTTCGCGGCACCAGCAACTATCAGCTGGCCCAGAAGTACCGACTGCCCGCGGTCGGCACCCAGGCCCACGAATGGTTCCAGGCCCACCAGCAGCTCGGCTTCCCCCTGGCCCTGAGCCAGCGCGCCGCCCTCACCAGCTGGCTGGACGAGTTCAGCAGCCACCTCGGCATCGCCCTGACCGACTGCATCACCATGGATGCCTTTCTCCATGACTTCGACTTCGATCTGGCGAGCCGCTACCAGGGGTTGCGCCACGACTCCGGCGATCCCGTGGTGTGGGGAGAGAAGGCCATCAGCCACTATCAGCGCCTCGGCATCGACCCTGCCGGGAAGACGCTGGTCTTCTCCGACGGCCTCAACCTCGACAAGGCGGTGGCGCTGTTTCGCCACTTCCGCGGCCGCATCAACACCAGCTTCGGCATCGGCACCCAGCTCACCTGCGATCTGCCCGGGGTGACCCCCATGAACATCGTGTTCAAGCTGATGGAGTGCAATGGCGGCCCGGTCGCCAAGATCTCCGACAGCCCGGGCAAGACCCTGTGCCGGGATGCCGACTTCGTCCGTCACCTCAAGCAGGCCTTCCACCTGCCCCGCTGAGCCCGGAGCGGGCCGCGCTGGCGTCCGCGCCCCGGGATGAATACCATATGCCGATACCAGGCCCGCCCCGGCGCGGGCCTTCCTGCTACCCGCCCCCATGAAAGGAAAACCCTATGCTGAAGAAATGGATGCTTCCCCTCACCGCCCTGTTTGCCACTCTGGGGGTCATGGCCGCCGAGCCGCTGCGGGTCTCCGCCATCCCGGATGAGGCGCCCACCGAGCTGCAACGCAAGTTTGCCCCCCTGGGGGACTACCTGGCCGAGCAGACCGGGCGCGAGGTGGTCTTCGTCCCGGTCAACGACTACGCCGCCGTGGTCGAGGCCCTGGCCGCCGGCAAGATAGACATGGCCTGGCTGGGTGGCTTCACCTATGTGCAGGCCCATCGCCGCGCCGACAAGGTGGTGCCCCTGGTGCAGCGGGCGGAAGATGCCCAGTTCACCTCCAAGTTCATCGCCAACGCCGACAGCGGCATAGCGACCCTCGCCGATCTGAAGGGCAAGGACTTCGCGTTCGGTTCCCCCTCCTCCACCTCGGGCCACCTGATGCCACGCCACTTCCTGGCCGAACAGGGCATCAAGCCCGAGCAGGATTTCGCCCATGTCGCCTTCTCCGGCGCCCATGACGCCACCGTCGCCTGGGTCGCCTCCGGCAAGGTGCCCGCCGGCGCCCTGAACGCCTCCGTGTGGGACAAGCTGCTGGAAGAGGGCAAGGTCGATACCAGCAAGGTGAAGGTGATCTGGACCACGCCGACCTATTTTGACTACAACTGGACGGTGCGCGGCGACCTGGAGCCGGCGCTGCAGGCCAGGCTCAAGCAAGCCTTCCTTGCCCTGGACCCCGGCGTGCCGGCCCAGGCCGAGATCCTCAAGCTGCAGCGGGCCAGCCGCTTCATCGAGACCAGGCCCGAGAACTACCAGGGCATCGAAGCCGCCGCCATCCAGGCGGGCCTGCTGAAGTGATCGCCGTCGACCTGCGTCGGGCCAGCCTGAAGTTCGGTGAGCTGCCCGTGCTGGCAGACATCAGCCTGCAGATCCGGGTCGGTGAGCGGGTCGCCGTGATCGGGCCGAGCGGGGCGGGCAAGACCAGCCTGCTGCGCCTGCTCGCCACCGAACTCAGGGCCGATCAGGCGGGGGCCCTGCACCTGTGGCAGCAGGATCCCTGGCAACTGTCGAGCCGAGAGCGGCAACGGCTGCGCAGCCGCATCGGCATGATCTGGCAAACCCCGCCCCTGCCCGACTCCCAGCCCGTCATCACCGCCGTGCTGGCGGGGCGGCTCGGCCAGTGGTCTCTGCCACGGGCCCTGTTCTCCCTGCTGCGTCCCCGGGATCCGCAGGGTGCCCGCGCCGAACTGGCTCGATTGTCTCTGGCCGACAAGCTGCACCAGCCTTGCGGCGAGCTCTCCGGTGGCCAGCGCCAGCGGGTCGGCATCGCCCGGGTGCTCTATCAGGATCCGCCGCTCATATTGGCGGACGAGCCCGTCTCCGCCCTGGATCCCGTGCTGGCCGAGGCCAGCATTCTCACCCTGCACCAGCAGGCCGGGGCGCGCGGCAGCACCCTCATCGCCAACCTCCATGCGGTGGATCTGGCCCTGCGCCACTTCCCTCGCATCATAGGGCTGCGCCAGGGGCGCATCCTGTTCGACTGCGCCGCCGAGGCGGTCTCCCCCGCCATGCTCGCCGAGCTCTATGGCAACGAGTCGCCCGCCAGCCAGGACGCAGAGCAGGCCCGACCGTGCTAGCGTCCGCTCCCCGTCTCGACCAGGCCCTTCGTCGCCCCTGGCCCTGGCTGTTGCTGCTGGCACTCTACGGTCTCTGGCAGGATGCCGACGGCTGGCTCGCCCTGCTCGACCCCGCCAGCTGGCGGCAGATGGGCCACTTCGCCGCCCAGAGCTGGCCACCGCGCCTGGATCAGGATTTTCTCGCCCTGACCCTGAGAGCCAGCCTGGAGAGCCTGGCGGTCGCCACCCTGGGATTGTTCGGGGCTCTGCTGCTCGGGGTGCCCTTCGCCCTGCTGGGCTCCCGCGCCCTCTCCCTGTCGCGGATAGGCGCCCTGCCCGCTCCGCTGCGCAACGGCCTGCGCGCCCTGTGTCGACTGGTCGCCATCCTGCTGCGCAGCCTGCCCGAGCTCATCTGGGCGCTGCTGTTCGTGCGCCTGTCGGGGCTGGGCCCCATGGCCGCCATCCTGGCCATCTCGGTCAGCTACGGCGGCATGCTGGCCAAGGTCTACAACGAGATCATGGAGAGCGGGGCCCTGCAACCGGCCCGAGCCCTGCTGCTCGGCGGGGCCGGTCGGCTGCAGGCGCTCTGCTATGGCGTGCTGCCTGCGGTGCGCCAGGAGCTGCTCTCCTACACCGTCTACCGCTGGGAGTGCGCCCTGCGCGCCTCCGTCATCATGGGCTTCGTCGGCGCCGGCGGCCTGGGCCAGCAGCTCGAGCTCTCCCTGCGCATGTTCGCCGGCGGCGAGGTGGCGACCCTGTTGCTCGCCTTCGTGGCCCTGGTGGTGCTGGCCGATGGCCTGAGCGCCTGGCTGCGCCAAAGCCGTGCCCCTGGCCTGCTGCTCTGCGCCCTGCTGCTGCTCGCCAGCCTGGGAGCCTTTGTCCTGCTCGACTGGCGCAGCCTGAGCCTCTCCCTCGGCGGCATGGGGCGCTTCCTGGCCGAATTTCTGCAGCCGGACTGGTCTGCCCCCTTCCTCGCCCTGGTGGCCAAGGGAGTGGTGGACACCCTGCAGATGGCACTACTGAGCACCCTGCTCAGCGCCCTGCTGGCCATGCCGCTGGCGGTACTGGCCCGCCAGCTCTGGCCGCTGCGCCTGTTGTTCAACCTGCTGCGCTCCGTGCCCGAACTGATTTTTGCCAGCCTGCTGGTGATCGCCGTGGGGCTGGGTCCGGTCGCCGGGGTGCTGGCGCTGACCCTGCACACCACAGGGGTGCTGGCCCGCCTGTTCGTGGAGAGTCTGGAGAATGCGGACCAGGCGCCGCGCCGCGCCCTGCAACTGGCGGGGGCGGGCCGGCTGGCCAGCTTCTGCTATGGCCTGCTGCCCCTGGTGTGGCAGCAGTGGCTGGCCTATGGCCTCTATCGCGGCGAGATGAACCTGAGGGCCGCCACCATACTCGGGGTCGTCGGCGCCGGCGGTCTGGGGCAGCAGCTCTATGTCTCCCTCAGCCTGTTTCGTTACGATCAGGCCGCCACGCTGATCCTCGCCATCCTGCTATTGGTCTGGCTGGCGGAGGAGCTCAGCCGCCGCACCCGGCTGCCCAGCGTCTCTCGCCCGCAGCGGGACTGTCAGATCTGACATTTAGCGCAGCCGTGCCTGTGCCTTCCTTGCCCCATCGCCATAAAAAAACGCCCGCCGGTTTGCACCGGCGGGCGTGTTGTCACGGGGGCGTCTATCAGTCTTTCTTGGCGAGCAGGAACTTCACCAGCTGATTGAACTGCTCCTGGGAGGTGATGGATTCGATCTTCACCATGTACTTGCCGTTGACCAGGAAGGCCGGGACGCCGCGCACATTGTAGGTCTCGGTGTTGCGGTCGAACTGGGCGACCATGCCGGACACGGCGAAGCTGTCCACGGCGCCGCCGAACTCTTCGGCCGGCACGCCGTTGGCCGTGAAGATCTGCTGCACATCGTCACGGCTCTGGGGCATCTGACGCTTGACGTGCATGGTCTCGAAGATGGCCGGAGTCACCTTCTCTTCCACCTTGAGCAGGTTGGCCACCGCATAGGCACGCTGCAATTCGGGGCCCATCTCGCGGCCCAGGAAGGCAACCGGGTTCTTCTTGAGGGATACTCCTTCCGGCAGGCTCTTCTGCAGATCGGCAACGATCGGCTCGAATTTGTAGCAGTGAGGGCAGAAGTAGGAGAAGAACTCCATGACCTCGGGCTGGGCACTGCCGGTCTGTTTGACTACGTCATAGTTGACGCCTTCCTTGAACTCAGGGGCGGCGTGGACCATGGGCATCATCAGCATGGCAGCAAGAAAGCACAGTATTTTTTTCATGATGTTTCCTGTTAAGGGGAAGCAGTGAGGCACGCCCGGAGAACCGAAGCAGTCCAAGCCTATTGTGTCCCCCTGCCGGCGTCAATGGCAAAGGCGGGCGCGTCCAGGCCCGCGAGACGGACGTCACCAGCCCGGCATCAGTGCCAGGGGCGGGGCGTGCAGGGCCGCCAGCTGATCATGGAGACTGGCGATCTGGCTGCGCCAGTAATGTTCGGTGTTGAACCAGGGGAAGTGGCGGGGGAAAGCGGGATCCTCCCAGCGCCTGGCCAGCCAGCCCATGTAGTGCACCATGCGCATGGCGCGCAGGGGTTCGATGAGCGCCAGTTCGCGGTGGTCGAACGTCATGAACTCCTCGTAGCCCGCCAGCAGGGTATCGAGCTGGATCAGCTGCTCGCTGCGCTCCCCCGAGAGCAGCATCCAGAGATCCTGGATGGCGGGACCGGTGCGACTGTCATCCAGATCCACGAACAGGGGGCCGTCACGCCAGAGGATGTTGCCCGGGTGGCAGTCCCCGTGCAGGGCTATCTGGGCCACGTCGAGGCGCAGGGCGTCGGTGACGTGCTTGGTCAGCTCATCGAGCAGGCCGAAGAACTCCCGGGCCAGGCCGCTCGGCAGCCACTCCCCCGCCGCCAGCAGCGCCCGGGGCTCGTGGAGCATGCTCTCCACGTCGAGCCGGACCCTGTGCTGGAACGGACGGGCGGCCCCGATGCGATGGATGCGGCCGAGATAGCGCCCCACCCACTCCAGCTGATCCAGATTGTCGACCTCGAACTGACGTCCCCCCACGCTGTGCCAGATGGCGAAGGGGTAACCCTGATGCTCGAGCAGGGTCTCGCCGGCGAAGGCGATGGGCGCCGCCACCGGGATCTCCGCCTCGCTGAGGGCGGCGGCGAAGCCGTGCTCCTCCAGGATCTGGGCCCGGCTCCAGCGGCCAGGGCGATAGAACTTCACCACATAGCGGCGGCGATCCTCGTCTTGAAACTGATAGACCCGGTTCTCGTAGCTGTTGAGCTCGATGAGGCCGGAGTCGATACGCAGGCCGCTGAGATCCAGCGCATCCAGGATGAGATCGGGATTGAGGTCGGAATAGTTGAAACGCATGAAATCCACCATGAACAAGGGGCGCCGATGCGCCCCATTCTATCACTCCCCCGGCAAATGATTGGCGAAACTGGCCCGCCATCTGCCTCGCGCCCGGCGCCTCCCGGGATCAGAGCCGGCTGATGAACTTGCTGGCCTGGCGCAGCTCGGCCTTGCCATCCTCCGCCGGCGCATCGGTGCGCCTGAGCACGAACTGGATATCCAGGGCCGGCCGCTTCAGGTTGTAGGGATCCACCGCCAGGCTAATGGGCAGGGTATAGACCTCACCCGCCTTCAGGGTCACCTCCCGCGGGCCGAACCACTGGTGCTCGGGCAGGCCTTCCACATCCAGCTGGAATCCCTGGTCATGTAGGGTCTTGTTGAGGATCTTGAGGGTGTAGGTGTTCTCTATCAGCCCCTCGCTGTTCTCGCGAAACAGCTGGTTGCGGTCACGGATGATGTCCAGCCCCATGGGCATGATGGACATGGCGTTGTAGACGAAGACCCCCAGCATGATCACCATCACCAGGCCATAGCCAATCAGTTTGGGACGCGCCACATGGGTGCTGTCGTGTTCCAGCTTGTGCTCCGTGGTGTAGCTGATCAGCCCCTTCGGATAGCCCATCCGCTCCATGGTGTTGTCGCAGGCATCGACACAGGCGCCGCAGTTGATGCACTCGTACTGCAGGCCATCGCGGATGTCGATGCCGGTCGGGCAGACCTGCACGCAGAGATCGCAGTCGATGCAGTCCCCCAGCCCCAGCGCCTTGGGATCCGCTTTGCGGGCGCGGGGGCCCCGGTTCTCGCCGCGCTTGGCATCATAGCCGACGATGAAGGTGTCCTTGTCGAACATGGCGGACTGGAAGCGGGAATAGGGGCACATGTGAATGCACATGATGGCGCGCATCCAGCCGGCGTTGCCATAGGTGCAGGCGGCGAAGAAGATGACCCAGAAGGCGACCCAGCCCGAGGTGGCGGCGCTGAAGAACTGGGGCACCAGTTGGGTGGCATCCTGGAAATAGGCCACGAAGGTGAGGCCTGTGCCCAGCGACAGCAGGATCCAGGCCAGGTGCTTGGCCCCCTTGCGCAACAGCTTGTCGGTGCTCCAGGGGGCGGCATCCAGCTTGCGGCGCTTGTTGGCCGAGCCTTCGAACTTCTCCTCGAACCAGATGAACATGAAGGTCCACACTGTCTGCGGGCAGAGGTAGCCACACCAGACCCGACCGAGGAAGGTGGTCACGAAGAAGAGAGCGAAGGCGGCTATCATGAACACCCAGGCCAGCAGGGTGAGATCCTGGGGCCAGATGGTGGCGCCGAAGATATGAAACTGCTGATGCTCAAGATCGAACAGTATGGCCTGACGCCCATCGTAACGGAGCCAGGGCAGGGCGACGAACAGCACCATGAAGAACCAGCCCATCAGCTTGCGCAGCCGCTGCCAGCGCCCGGTCTGGGCCCTCACATAGATGCGATTGCCCGGATTGAACCTGTCATCGCCGGACTTGAAGGCATTCGGGTTGAAGGTCCCGGTCACGCCCTTGTCGGTGACATCCTTGATGTCGATCTTCTCCTGCTCGGCCATTGCTACCCATCACTCCGTCAGTTGTTATGGCGCGGATTATATCTTAAACAGCCTGATAACAGTGTGGGTTTAATGTGTCGAATATTGGAGCGCGCTCGCAATTCACGGCAACAAAAAAGGCACATCGCCGGTTGACGACCTGCCTCTTAGCAAGATTCTATTGAACCCTCTTCGTCCCCTCAATCCGGACTCGGGATCACTTGATGCCGCGCGCCTTGAGCAGGGCTTCCTTGAAATCGGGCACATGATCCTTGGCCAGCCCCGGGATCATGGCCTGCTTGTCGGATTCACGCATCTTGAGGTGATAGATCAGCATGTCATCGGTCAGCTCCGACAGCGGCCCCTCGAAACCGGCCTCCCCGGCCAGCTTGGCAACAAACTGCATCAGAGTGAGATCCTGCTCCTTGATCCAGGCGGGTTGCAGCAGCTCGAGCAGCTCTTCGATACGATGACATTGCATAGACGACCTCTTTAATCTGTCAGGAGTGAGTCAAGCCACCTTTCCCATCAAGGCGACTTCGATCCGATCCCGCCCATTATGCTTGGCCTGATAGAGGGCCGCATCCGCTTTCTGCACTAAATCCGCAATAGTGGCATGGTTATCCGGCACCAGGGTCGCCACTCCGAAACTGCAGCTCACCCGGCCGCTGACCAGGGACTTCTGATGGGGAATATGGATCTGCTTGAGGGCGTCGCGCACCTGCTCGGCTACCTGCAAGGCGCCCTGCATGCTGGTGCAAGGCAGCAGCAGGGCGAACTCCTCGCCCCCGTAACGGGCCGCCAGATCGTCTTCGCGCCGCGGCACCTTGGCGAGCAGGGCCGCTACCTGCTGCAGGCACTCGTCACCGGATTGATGGCCATAGTGGTCGTTGAACTGCTTGAAGTAATCCACGTCCACCAGCACCAGGGAGAGGGGAGCCTGGGCCCGATGGCAGCGGCGCCACGCCTTGGCCAGACAGTGATCCAGATGGGCGCGGTTGGCGATCCCGGTCAGGCCGTCCCGACGGGAGGCGAGCTTGAGGTGTTCGGAGACCTGCTTGAGCTCGGCCACCAGATTGGCATTGGAGAAGCTGTGGTACAGAGACGCGGCCTGATCCCGGCGCAGGCGACGCAGCAGGGTCGGCAGGAAGATGAACAGGTAGCCGGCCAGCATGCAGGCGACGATCCGCTCCTGCTCATTGCCCTGGCCCAGCTCGAACAAGATGGTGAGCCCCAGGGGCAAGACGGCGCCATAGAAGGCGCGCCGACTGCCGAACAACATGATGGCGCTGCCGGTCAGGATCAGGCTGGCCAGCATCATCATGGCGGCGCGATAGGCGTCGGGCAACGCCCCCATGTAGAGCAGCACGCCGAGGGACCAGATGATGGAGGTGATGGTGACGCCGACGAACAGCTCGATCTCGAGCTGGGCCAGGGGGGTGCTGTCCAGCCTGGCGCGACGCCAGCGCAGGTGCCAGACCCGGGCGCAGAGCGACAGCAGCACCAGGCCGAACCAGCTCCACGCCTCAAGGGCGGGCAAATAGTCATGGAACAGCATGGACCACGCCAGGGCCAACAGCGCCAGACAGGGCAGACTGAACGAGGCATGGGTATAGAGCTGGACCATGATGGCCTGCCTGACCTGTCGTGTCACACTCTGGCTCAAGGGGGAGGTACTCCGTTTGCGATAGCCGCCTAGTCTATCCCAGCCCCCGGCAGCCAACAACAAATGGCCACTTATTAACCACTCCATCAGCCTGGGTCGGGCCAAGGGGCGGCGAGCGACCCCGACTCAGCCCCGCTCCAGCTCGTCGAGAATGGGGCACTCTGGCCTGTCATCACCGTGGCAGCAGGTTACCAGTCCCTCCAGGCTGCTCAACATGGTCTGCAAGCCCTGGATGCGGGCCTTGAGGTCGACGATCTTCTCCTGGGCCAGCTTCTTCACCTGGGCGCTGCTCCTGTGCTTGTCACGGTACAGGGCCAGCAGCTCCTGGCACTCCTCCAGGTTGAAGCCCGTCTCCCGCGCCCGCTTGACGAAGTGCAGTTCGCGCACCGTCTCCTCCCCGTAGCTGCGATAGCCGTTATCGCTGCGAAGGGGCGCCGTGATGAGGCCGATGCTCTCGTAGTAACGTATGGTCTTGGCGCTGAGGCCGGTGGCCTGGGCGGCCTTGCTGATGTTCATCTATGACTCCTGATATCGGGCCCGCTTCCGGGCCTGGACTAGCTACCGAACAATGGATGATGCAGGGCGTCCGCCATGGCCCGCCGCTGCCGCTTCCTGTCTGTGACTGCCGAGGGGGCGAGGGTCCTCTTGCTGGCTCCCCGCCCCTTCATGCCTGCCCGGCCTTGGGGCACCAGCGCTTGAGCAGCAGGGAGTTGCTGAGCACGGTCACGCTGCTGAGGGCCATGGCGGCCCCCGCCAGCTCGGGGCTGAGGTAGCCGAGCGCCGCGAGGGGAATGCCTATCACGTTGAAGGCGAAGGCCCAGAACAGATTCTGACGTATGGTGCGCCAGGTCGCCGCCGAGATGTCGATGGCATCGGCCACCAGCCGGGGATCTGCTCTCATGAGCGTGATGGCCGCCGTCTCCATGGCCACATCCGAGCCGGACCCCATGGCGATGCCGACATCGGCCGCCGCCAGGGCGGGGGCATCGTTGACCCCGTCACCGACCATGGCGACCCGCCCCTGCACCTGCTCGCGCAGCGCCTCGACCTTGTCGACCTTGCCGGCGGGCAAGACGGAATCGAATGCCCCAGTCAGCCCCAGCTCGCCGGCAATCCGGGCAACGGGGCCGGGGGCATCACCGCTCACCAGCCAGCTGTCGATGCCGCGCGCCCGCAGGTTCGCCACCGCCTGACGGCTCTCTGGACGCAACTTGTCCGCCAGGGCGGCCACCCCGGCCAGCCGGCCCTCGATGGCCACCCAGACCCGGGTCGCGCCATCCGTCTCCTCAATGGGGTCGACGGTCAGCCCCAGGCTCGCCATCAGGGCCGGATTGCCGATGGCCACCCTTTTCCCTTCGACCTCCCCCACAATGCCGCTGCCGACCCGCACCTCGACCCCTTGCGGCTCGGGCAGGGAGGCCTGCGCCTGGCTGGCAGTCATGGCGCGGGCCAGGGGGTGCTCGCTCGCCTGTTGCAACGCCGCCGCAAGACGCAGGGAGTCGGCGTCACCGCTCCAGCTCTGCAACACCGGCTTGCCCTCGGTCAGGGTACCCGTCTTGTCGAAGATGACCGCCTTGATGCCATGGGCTTTCTGCAAGGTGTCCACGTCCTTGATCAGGATGCCGTGGCGCGCCGCCACCCCGGTGCCCGTTACGATGGCCGCCGGAGTCGCCAGGCCGAGAGCGCAGGGGCAGGCGATGACCAGCACGGCCACCGCCGCCAGCAGGGCATGGCCGAAGTCTCCGGCCCAGGCCCACCACAGCAGCAGGGTGAGCAGGGCGATGGCCATCACCAGGGGCACGAACACGGCGGAGACCCTGTCCACCAGCTGTTGCAGGGGCGCCTTGCCCATCTGGGCACGCTCGACCAGGGCGATGATCTTGTTGAGGCTGGAATCCTCCCCCACCGTCGTCGCCGCTATGGTCAGCACACCGGAGCCATTGATGGCGCCCCCCAGCACGGGCTCGCCCATGCCCCGTGGCACCGGCATGCTCTCGCCGGTGAGTATGGATTCATCCAGCTCGCTGCTGCCCTGGGTGATGGTGCCGTCTACCGGCACCCGCTCGCCGGCCAATACCCGGATGAGATCGCCACGCAGCACCTCGTCCACCGCCACGCTGACCCAGTCCCCACCCCGCTGTACCGTGGCACGCTCGGGGCGCAGCGCCATCAGCTCGCGAATGGCCGACTGGGTGCTGCGCCGGGCGCGGGCCTCCAGCAGCTTGCCGAGGGAGATGAGGGTGATGATGAGGGCGCTGGCCTCGAAATAGAGGTGACCCGAGGCCTGCGCCCCCAGGCTCAGCCAGAGATAGAGGCTGTAGAAGTAGGCGGCGCTGGTGCCGGTGGCCACCAGCACATCCATGTTGGCAGCCCTGTTCTTCAGGGCCAGCCAGGCCCCGCGGTAGAAGCGCCCACCGATCCAGAATTGCACCGGTGTGGCCAGCGCCCACTCGGCCCAGGCCGGCAGATGCCAGCTCAGCAGGCCGGCCATGGTCACCATGCCCGCCAACAGGGGCAGGGTGAGCAGGGTGGCGATCAGCACCTGATGCAGGGCGTGCCGTGCCTCCTGTCGCTCCTGCTGCTCCCGCGCCTGCAACTGCTGCTGACGGGCGGAGACGCTGCCGCGCACCTGCTCGGCGCCAAAGCCCAGTGCGACTATCTGGTCGCGTACCGCGGCCGGGCTCAGGGGCCCGGGCAGCAAGGTGATCAGCGCGCGCTCGGTGGCGAAGTTGACCTCGGCCGACAGGGCGCCCGGCAGGGCAGAAAGGGCTCGCTCGATGCGGCCGGCGCAGGCGGCGCAGCTCATGCCGCTCACCTGAAACTCGACTCGCTCGCCCGGCACCTCATAGCCCTGCTGACGAATGCTCGCCACCACCTCGGGCAGGGAGGCCTCATCCTGCAGGGTGACGGCGGCCTGCTCCAGGGCAAAATTGACCCTGGCCTCGACGCCATCGATGCGATTGAGGGCCGCCCCAATGCGGCTCGCGCAATTGGCACAGCTCATGCCTTGGATAGGTAGCTGGATGGTTGTGGTCATGATAAGTCTCCTGTGATGCGACTCATGCACCAACATTAACCTTTACTGTAAGGGTAAGCTCAAGCATCCATACCCAAATAAAAGATGACGATACCGGATGGGGTTGAGGACGGCTCAGGTCAGGCCACGGGCAGCCATGGCGCTGATCTGGCTCAGGCAATGGAGGGGCCATCATGCATTCATTCACTCATTCACTCATTCACCAACCAGCCAGGGGGGATAAAAGATGAGCAGGCTCAATGCCGCCGTCATGGGGCAGGCTCATAATTCGAGGGTTTTGAATGTACACTGGACGCGGCCAGGGCGAGACACTCTGTTACATGAGTCCACTCACCGGCTCGGTATACTAGCCACAATAATAAGGTTTGGCGGGAGCCTTGCCTGCAAGGTTCAAACACAACTTGGAATCTCAGGAAGTCTATGAAAAACATCAATCCAACCCAGACCCAGGCCTGGCAGGCGCTGGAAGCCCATTTTGCAGCGAACAAAGAGACTCGACTCAAGGATCTGTTCGCACAGGATCCCCAGCGTTTTGACAAGTTCTCCCTCACCTATCAGGGCGACATCCTGGTCGACTACTCCAAGAACCTGATCACAGAGGAGACCCTCAAGCTGCTCATTGATCTGGCCAAAGAGACCGATCTTCGCAGCGCGATCGATGCCATGTTCAATGGCGACAAGATCAACATGACCGAGGGCCGCGCCGTACTGCACGTGGCCCTGCGCAACCGCTCCGACCGCCCCATCGAGTGCGACGGCAAGGACGTGATGCCGGAAGTGAACGCCGTGCTGGCCAAGATGAAGGGCTTCTGCGAGAAAATCATCTCCGGTGAGTGGAAGGGCTACACCGGCAAGGCGATCCAGCACGTGGTCAACATCGGCATCGGCGGCTCCGATCTGGGCCCTGTGATGATCACCGAGGCGCTGCGCCCCTACAAAAACCACCTGCAGATGCACTTCGTCTCCAACGTCGATGGCACCCACATCGCCGAGACTCTCAAAGAGATTGATGCGGAAACCACCCTGTTCCTGGTGGCCTCCAAGACCTTCACCACCCAGGAGACCATGACCAACGCCCTGACCGCCCGCGATTGGTTCGTCGACATCGCCGGTGACAAGGCCCAGGTGGCCAAGCACTTCGCTGCGCTCTCCACCAACGGCAAGGCCGTGGCCGAGTTCGGCATCGACACCGACAACATGTTCGAGTTCTGGGACTGGGTTGGCGGCCGCTACTCCTCCTGGTCCGCCATCGGCATGCCCATCGCTCTCTCCCTCGGTTTCGAGCACTTCGAGGCCCTGCTGCAAGGCGCCTTCGAGATGGACATGCACTTCGCAACCAAATCCTATGAGCAGAACGTGCCTGTGCTGCTGGCGCTGATTGGCCTGTGGTACAACAACTTCCATGGCGCCGAATCCGAAGCCATCCTGCCCTACGACCAGTACATGCACCGCTTCCCGGCCTACTTCCAGCAAGGCAACATGGAATCCAACGGCAAGTACGTGGATCGCAATGGCAACAAGGTCGACTATCAGACCGGCCCCATCATCTGGGGCGAGCCGGGCACCAACGGCCAGCACGCCTTCTACCAGCTGATCCACCAGGGCACCAAGCTGATCCCCTGCGACTTCCTGGCGCCGGCCATCAGCCACAACCCCATCGGTGACCACCATCCGAAGCTCTTGGCGAACTTCTTCGCCCAGACCGAGGCACTGGCCTTCGGCAAGAGCAAGGAAGCGGTGGAGGCCGAGTTCCTGGCCGCCGGCAAGACGCTGGAGCAGGTCAAGGATCTGGTGCCGTTCAAGGTGTTCGAAGGCAACCGCCCGACCAACAGCATACTGTTCAAGAGCCTGACCCCGAAGACGCTTGGCTCTTTGATTGCCATGTACGAGCACAAGATCTTCGTACAGGGCGCAATCTGGAACA
The DNA here is from genome assembly GCF_054052445.1 of Aeromonas crassostreae. Taxonomy (NCBI): domain Bacteria; kingdom Pseudomonadati; phylum Pseudomonadota; class Gammaproteobacteria; order Aeromonadales; family Aeromonadaceae; genus Aeromonas; species Aeromonas crassostreae. The sequence goes on from NZ_JBSTYM010000010.1 coordinate 144,082, forward strand.
TCTTCAGCTTCGACCAGTGGGGCGTGGAGCTGGGCAAACAGCTGGCCAACAAGATACTGCCGGAGCTGGGTACTGCCGAGGCGGTCACCAGCCACGACAGCTCCACCAACGGTCTGATCAACACCTGGAAAGCGTGGAAAGCCTGATTTATCCGGCCTTTCTGAATGCAAAAGCCCCGCTCGATGAGCGGGGCTTTTTATTGCCCGTTGGCGGATGGGCGGGAGTCGTCACCCCCGCCCCTGATTGACACTCAGCCGCCGACGGCGATGCGCTTCATGTCTTTCATGTAGCCGCGCAGGGTCTGGCCGATCTGCTCGATGGGGTGGTTGCGGGTCGCCTCGTTCGCGGCCAGCAGCGCCAGGTTGTCCACCGCCTTGCTCTCGGCACGGGCGCTGCCCAGATCGCCGGCCTGCAGGGTCGGCATAAAGTGCTCGCGCAGCAGCGGCACGGCGGCGTTGGCGAACAGGTAGTTGCCGTACTCCGCGGTATCGGAGATGACCACGTTCATCTCGTACAGACGCTTGCGGGCGACTGTGTTGGCGATGAGCGGCAGCTCGTGCAGAGACTCGTAGTAGGCGGACTCTTCATAGATGCCGGAGGCCACCATGGTTTCGAACGCCAGCTCGACACCCGCCTTGACCATGGCCACCATGACCACGCCATTGTCGAAGTACTCCTGCTCGGCGATCTTGCCCGCATAGGCCGGGGCATTCTCGAAGGCGGACTTGCCGGTCTCTTCGCGCCAGGTGAACAGTTTGACGTCATCCTCGGCCCAGTCGGCCATCATGCCGCGGGAGAACTCGCCGGCGATGATGTCATCCATGTGCTTCTCGAACAGCGGACGCATCAGGGTGCGCAGTTGCTCGGACAGCTCGAAGGCGCGCAGCTTGGCCGGGTTGGACAGACGGTCCATCATCAGGCTGATGCCGCCCTGCTTCAGGGCCTCGGTGATGGTCTCCCAGCCGAACTGGATCAGCTTGCCGGCGTAGGCCGGGTCGGTGCCCTCGGCAACCAGCTTGTCGTAGCAGAGCAGGGAACCGGCCTGCAGCATGCCGCACAGTATGGTCTGCTCGCCCATCAGGTCGGATTTCACTTCCGCCACGAAGGAGGATTCCAGCACGCCGGCACGGTCGCCACCGGTGGCGGAGGCCCAGGCCTTGGCGATGGCCATGCCTTCACCCTGGGGATCGTTCTCCGGGTGGACGGCGATCAGAGTCGGCACACCGAAACCACGCTTGTACTCTTCACGCACCTCGGTCCCCGGGCACTTGGGTGCGACCATGACGACTGTGATGTCGGCGCGGATCTGCTGACCCTCTTCCACCACGTTGAAGCCGTGGGAGTAACCCAGGGCGGCGCCCTGCTTCATCAGCGGCATGACTGTCTTCACCACGTCGGAGTGCTGCTTGTCCGGAGTCAGGTTCAGCACCAGATCCGCGCTCGGGATCAGCTCTTCATAGGTACCGACCACGAAGCCGTTGTCGGTGGCCTTCTGCCAGGAGGCGCGCTTCTCGGTGATGGCGGCCTTGCGCAGGGCATAGGAGATGTCCAGCCCGGAGTCGCGCATGTTCAGGCCCTGGTTCAGACCCTGGGCGCCACAGCCCACAATCACCACCTTCTTGCCCTTCAGTACCTCGCAGCCATCGGCGAATTCCGCCCGCTGCATGAAACGACACTTGCCCAGTTGGGCCAACTGCTGACGCAGGTTCAGGGTGTTGAAATAGTTCGCCATGGTGATTGCTCCGTTCGGTTGATTCCGTGCCGCTATGGGCGTTGACCAAACCACTATAGCGCGGGACAGATATTGCTTGAACTGATATATTCGAAACAGTACGTTGCAGGAATTGAAATGTTATTCTTCGCAATCTCAGACCGCCTTCCCACCCGGAGCATGACATCTGGCACTCTGCCCGGGCGGATATATGCGGCCCATGGGCCGTTTTTCAGGATTTCAACGATGGACCTTCGCAATCTCGAGCTGTTTCTTCACCTCGCCGACTCCCTTCATTTTGGCAAGAGCGCCGATGCCATGGCGGTCAGCCCCTCCACCCTGAGCCGCGCCATCCAGCGCCTGGAGCAGGAAACCGGCTGCGTGCTGTTCGAGCGGGACAACCGCAGCGTGCGCCTCACCCCCGCCGGGGAGAAGCTGCGGGAGTTCGGTGGCAACCTGTTGCAGGAGTGGCGCCAGCTCAAGCAGGAACTCAAACGCAGCGACGAACCCTTGCAGGGGCGGCTGCGGGTGTTCTGCTCGGTCACCGCCAGCTACTTCCTGTTGCCCGATGTGCTGGAGCGCTTTCGCCGCCGCTACCCCCAGCTGGAAATCAAGCTGGAGACCGGCGACCCGGCCCTGGCGGTGGAGAAGATCCTCGGCGAGGAGGTGGACATCGCCATCGCCGCTCGCCCCGACGCCCTGCCCGCCAAGCTGGAATTCGCCAGCCTGCAGCAGGTGCCCCTGGTGTTTATCGCCCCCCGCACGGCGCCACAACTGAGCCAGTGGTTTCGCCAGGGTGAGCCGGATTGGGAGAGGCTGCCCCTCATCCTCTCCGAACAGGGCTTGGCACGAAAACGCTGCGATCAGTGGTTTCGCAACAAGGGCATAGCCCCCAACATCTATGCCGAGGTGGCAGGCAATGAAGGCATCGTCGCCATGGTGGCCCTCGGCTGCGGTGTCGGCCTGGTGCCCGCCGCCGTTATCGACCACAGCCCCATGGGGGAAAAGGTGCGCATCGTCGACCCCAAGCCGGCGCTGAAACCCTTCGATGTGGGCATGGGGGTACTCAAGAAGCGGCTGGAAGAGCCTCTGGTCAAGGCATTCTGGGACACAGCCAAGAGCCAGCACAACTACGGCTAGCCGCCCAGCCGCCATCTTGGTGACAGATCTGACAGCTAGCCCCCCTGACCCTTTTGACTACACTAGGCTCCCTCAACCCGCACCAGAGCAAGGAGTCGCCCATGAAGGATCATCTCGTCGAAATCAGGAGCCCTGTGCTGTTTGAGAAGTATCTGCAAAGCATGGGCCTGCCCAGGGCCTGCCTGGAACAGGAGCAGGAGATCTATCTGCAGGATCGCCATCTGGCGGCGGTGCGACGCATCCAGGGGGAACTGAGGTTCTATCTGGTCGCCGCCGAGCTCGGCAAGCGCTGATGGCGCATCTGGTCACAGAAGCCGCCGCCGAGACAGGTTAGACTCAGGCTCTGTGCCCAGCAACGGATGCCTCCCCATGAAACCCAGTGGCCTGGATCGGCTCTTCAAACCCCAGTCAATCGCCGTGATCGGTGCCTCGAGCAACCCCCAGAAGGCGGGCCATGTGCTGATCCGCCATCTGCTGGCGGGCCAGTTCAAGGGGCCCATACTGCCGGTCAGTACCGACAGCCAGGCCATCGCCGGTGTGCTGGCCTACCCGGATGTGGTCAGCCTGCCGCTGGCCCCGGATCTGGCCATCATCTGCACCCGGCGCGAGCGGGTACTGCCCCTGGTAGAGGCCCTGGGCCAGCGTGGCACCGGCGCCGTCATCATACTGGCCGGGGAGTTCAACGATGAGGAGCGACGCGAGCTGCAGCGGCTGCGCCACCAGTACGGCATCCGCCTGCTCGGCCCCAACAGCATGGGCCTGCTGTTGCCCGGACAGGGCATCAACGCCAGCTTCTCCCCCATCGCCGCCAAACCGGGTCAGGTGGCCTTTCTCTCCCAATCGGCGGCCGTGAGTACCACCATCCTGGATTGGGCCAAGCAACACGAGGTGGGCTTCTCCGCCTTCGTCTCCCTCGGCGATCACTGTGACATCGACTTCGGCCAGCTGCTCGACCAGCTCTCCCGCGACAGCGTGACCCGCGCCATCCTGCTCTATATGGACAAGTTGCACGATGCCAGACACTTTCTCTCCGCCGCCCGCGCCGCCTCGCGCAACAAGCCCATCCTGGTGCTCAAGAGCGGTCGCCATGATCCGGTCAACGGCCTCGACAACGTCTATGACGCGGCCATTCGCCGCGCCGGCATGCTGCGGGTGCGCGATACCCATGAGCTGTTCGCCGCCGTGGAGACCCTCAGCCACTCCCTGGCTCTCAAGGGGGAGCGCCTCGCCATCATCTCCAATGGCCGCGGCCTGGCCAACATGGCGGCTGACGTGCTGCAAGAACGGGGCGGCAAGCTGGCGGGGCGCCCCCAGGACATAGGCAGCGATGCCGATATCCAGGGTTACTGCCGCGCCCTCGATGCCGTGCTGCAAGGGGGCGAGGCCGACGCCATCCTGCTGATCCATGCCCCCTCCCTCACGGCGCGGGGAGTGGAACTGGCCCGCAGCCTGATCGATTACCTCAAGCAGCACCCCAGGGCCAGACGCTTCAACCTGCTCACCAACTGGGCGGGGGAGTTCTCGGCCCAGGAGGGACGCCGCCTGTTCAGCGAGGCGGGCATTCCCACCTACCGGACCCCGGAGAGTGCGGTCAACGCCTTCATGCACATGGTGGAATACCGCCGCAACCAGAAGCAGCTGATGGAAACGCCGGCCTCCCTGCAGGGAGACAAGGTGGACCTCGCGCTTTGCAAGAAGCTGATCCAGCAGGCATTGGAGCGCAAGCAGCTGAGGCTGGATACCCATCTGGTGCAGCCGCTCCTCCAGGCCAGCGGTCTCGCCACCCTGCCAACCTGGATCGTCACGGACGCCATAGAGGCGGCCCTGACCGCAGAGCAGATAGGTTACCCGGTGGCGGTCAAGCTGAGATCCCCCGACATCGCCCACAAGTCTTCGGTACACGGGGTCATGTTGAACCTGCGTACCTCGGCCGAGGTGGCCCAGGCCGCCGATGCCATTCTGGACAGGGTGCGCCAGCATGATCCCGGCGCCCGCATCGAAGGTCTGCTGGTGCAGCGCATGGCCAGACGCAGCGGTGGCCTTGAACTGAGGATCCGCATCCAGCAGGATCCCGTGTTCGGCCCCGTGATCCTGCTGGGGGAGTCCGGCGCCGCCCCTCAGGAGATGGTGGCCGCCCTGCCGCCGCTCAACCAGGCACTGGCCCGCTACCAGATCATCGAAGCCCTCAAGAGCCGCAAGATCCGCGAACAAGCCAGTACGGAGCCATTGGACATTCCGGCGCTGGCCCAGGTGCTGTGCCAGCTCTCCGAGCTGCTGCTCGCCTTCCCGGAAATCCGCGAGCTGGATCTGCATCCGCTGCAGGCCTGCGGCAACGAGATGGTGGTACTCGATGCCGGTCTGATCCTGGCCCAGCCGGAGCCTGAAGCGGGAACGACTCTGGCCATACGCCCCTATCCCACCGAGCTGGAAGAGGGGGCCTGGCTCAAGGATCAGAGCCATGTGTTGCTGCGCCCGATCCGGCCGGAAGATGAACCGGCCCACAAGCAGTTCGTGCTCAAGGTCTCCGATGAGGATAGGTACAAGCGCTTCTTCGCCGACGTGGGGGAGCTGGGTCACGAGGAGCTGGCCCGCATGACCCAGATCGATTACGACCGGGAGATGGCCTTCGTCGCGGTCGGCCAGGACGGCGCCTGCAACCAGCAGATCCTGGGGGTGGTGCGAGCCATCTCGACCCCGGACAAGCGAGATGCCGAGTTTGCCATTCTGGTGCGTTCGGATATGAAAGGGCTGGGGCTGGGCACCCTGCTGATGGAGAAGATAGTGCGCTACGCCAGGGAAGCGCAGATAGGCCAGCTCTCTGGCATGACCATGCCCAGCAATCGCGGCATGATCAATCTGGCCAAGCGACTCGGCTTCAAGATCGACATCCAGCTGGAAGATGGGGTGGTCAATATGGCGTTGCCCTGCACCGAACAGGAGTCGTGAAAAGAAGTAAGAAAAGCGAAGAATTGGTCACTAATAGCCTGAAAGTGACTGATTTCAGGCAATAAAAAACCCCGCTCGATGAGCGGGGTTTTTCGTGTTGGCTGCCTGCTAAAAGCGTCCTGCTCTCGCGTGGCCGACGATGCGGTCGCATCATCGCTAATTGGGTGCCTGGCAGTGTCCTACTCTCGCATGGCGAATGCCACACTACCA
>NZ_JBSTYM010000011.1:0-142547 GCF_054052445.1 Aeromonas crassostreae
TTCTTTGTGTTTTTTGATCGTTGCGGCCGCCGCCGCCGCCGCCCCCCCCCCCCCCCCCCCCCCCCCCCCCCCCCCCCTGGCGCTTACGCCTGACTCTGAATCGGTGTGATGGTTTCTGCTTTTTCTGACTTAGCGACCTCTTCCGCTTCGGCCGTCTCGGCCTCCTGCTTGAGCAGGGTGCGTTCGTAGGCCCGCACGAAGGGGTAGTACATCAGGGCGGAGATCCCCATGCAGATGAAGCACAGAATGACCGGACTTAAGGCCCAGTTGGTTGCCCAGGAGGCACCGATGGGAGCTGGCGTGGTCCAGGCGGTCAGCATCACGACCTTCTCCACCAGGCCCAGATCCACGGCGAACCAGGCCAGGATGGCGTTGATCACGGGCACCAGGATGAAGGGCAGGAAGAAGACCGGGTTCATTATGATGGGGGCACCAAACAGGATCGGCTCGTTGATGTTGAAGAACCCGGGGACCACGCCCATCCGCCCTATGGTACGCAGGTGCACGGCGCGGCTGCGCATCAGCAGGAAGGCCAGTGGCAGGGTGGAGCCCACACCGCCGATAAACAGGAAGTGATCCCAGAAACCGGGCAGGAAGGTGTGGGGGATGGCCTGGCCGGCGGCCAGGGCGGCCTGGTTGCTGGCGAGGTTGGCCATCCAGAACGGGTTCATGATGCCGGTGACGATCATGGTGCCGTGGATACCGGCAAACCAGAGGATCTGGCACAGCAGCACGGCGAGCAGCACGGCAGGCAGACTGTCAGAGGCGGCCACCAGAGGCTTGAGCATGGCCATGATCGCCTCGGGCAGGATCATGCCTGTGGTCTCCTGCAGCAACATATTGAGGGGATGCAGGGTCAGGATGATCGCCAGTACCGGGATCAGCACCTCGAAGGAGCGCGCCACCCCCATCGGCACCTGCTCGGGCAGACGGATGGTGATGTTGTTGCGCTTGAGCCAGGCATAGACCTCGGTCGAATAGATGGCGCAGATGAGCGCGGTAAAGATGCCCTGACCAGAGAAATACTCGGTGGAGATGGTGCCGTCTTTATATTGCGCCGCCACCAGCATGAACGACATCAACGACAGCAGTCCCGTGGTGATAGGGTCCAGGGAGTACTGCTTGGCCAGGCTGGATGCGACTCCTACCGAGATGAAGACCGTCATCAGCCCCATGCTCATGTTGAAGGGCAACATGAGTTCGGCCCGATAGGTGTTGGAAAAATCGAGCCAGGCTCTGGCGAAGCCCCAGGTGGTCTCGCTGGAGATGGGGGGGAAGATGAAGACCAGCATGAAGCTGCCGACGATCATGAATGGCAGCGCGGCAATGAAACCGTCACGGATGGCCAGCACATAGCGTTGCTGGCCCAGTTTTCCTGCCAATGGGCCGATCCGTTGTTCGATCAACTTGACCAGCATCCCATAGAGTGAACTCATAGTGTGTGTCCTTCCTTGTCAGCGCGTTTAACCAATCAGGGACAGGGCGTAGTCCAGCACCTTGTCGCCGCGCTGCATGCCGTAATCCATCATGTCGATAGGTTGTACCTTGATCCCGTGGGCCGCCGCCTTGGCCTGCAATTCGGGTTGCATGTACTTGATCTGCGGCCCCAGCAAGACCACCTGGTAATGAGGCATCTGGTCATCGAACTCCGATGCGCCAAAGGCCTTGATCTCGGTAGCCAGACCCCGTTTCTCGGCTTCTACCAGCATTTTTTTCACCAGCAGGCTGGTGGACATCCCGGCAGAGCAGCACAGCATGATTTTTTTCATGATCATTCCTCAGTTATTAAGTTGAGCTCACTATAGATCGGTGCAACAAAACAGGAAATCGATTTCATGATTTGGGGTTTGCAATTGTGATCACGATCACTTAGTAGGTGGGTTTCATAATTCTGTGTTAGTGATATTTTGTTTTATATCAATGCTTTGTGTGATTTTCATTGGTGCGTTACATCACTTGCTTATTAGACTTGGTTGGTTGAAATATCGATTTCAAGTTTGTCGTGGTTTTCATGCCGCTCCAGCGTCCCTGCCTGGCAGACTCTCTGCACGGTATAAGGTGCACTCTTCCGGCATGGCGGGAGGAAAACCGAAGCGCAAACAGGTGGATAAGAGATGGGCAGGCAGGAGGCATGGCCTGGCCGTGAAGGTCACGACGGGGCGGTCAGGTGCAAGGCAAGAGAGCGAGGAGGCCCTTTTCTGTCTGCTCGATAGCCTTTGCGTGATGGCGTGATGGCGTGATGGCGTGATGGCGTGATGGCGTGATGGCGTGAAACGGGGAGCCAAGGGTGGATACCGGCTCGGGCTCGGCCTTGGGGCAAGGTCGGCAGGAGAGTGAAAAAATGCTCCGTCACGGGGACGGAGCATCGGGAGGGCGATTAGCGGGTCAATCCGCCTTCATCCAGTACGCTGAGGGTCCAGAGGAAGGGGGCATTCCAGTTGATCGTCACCTCGTTCAGGGTCCAGGCGCCAATCTCATCCTTCCAGCAGGTCTGGCCGGTGCACTTGCCCTTGAGGGTGGAGGCAACGGGATCGCTGAAGTTGATGGAGTTCGGGCCACCCGACATCACGCCCGGCGGTACCAAGGGGGACGCAGGGTCGATGGGGTGAGCCCAGAACCTGTGGTGCGGGTTCTTCAGTGGGCGGCTGCCGTAACCCGAGACATAGGACTGATCGAGCGGGTTGCGACCCAGCACATAGTCCATGGCGTCAGACATGGCTTGCAGGTATTTGCGCTCTCCCGTGAAATCGTGCGCCAGCCCGAGGAAGATGCTGCGGTTCATCAGGTTGGAGTTGGATCCCCAGGGGTATTCGGTGGCCTGATAGGGGATAAGGTAACCCTCCGTCGCCACGCTCTTCTGGTAGCCGTCAGCAGCTGCGATGATGGCGGCGCGCGCCTTCTCCACGTCCTGTTTGCCCAGCGTGTTGGGCACCATGGCCAGGGTGATGGTCCCTGCGCTGCTGAGATCCTGCCAGTAGAGATCACCGCTTGCGCTGCGATCCCCCTTGGGGGCGGCCAGATAGAGAGGTGACTGCTGGACGGCCTGCTTGTACTCGGCCTTGCCGGTGGTGGCAAGCAGCTCGGCGGCAGCCCAGTAGAATTCGTCCTTCAGTTGGGTGTCATCGTAGGGACCGGATCCCACGAAGTTGTCATAGGCATAGACGTCCGGATGACGGTTGGCCGCCTGCCAGGCCCGTTCGGCTGCCTGCAGGCTGCGCTGTGCGAAGGCCGGATCCAGATCTTTCCAAACGCGGGCAGACTGGGCGGCGGTGGCCGCCAGGTTCAGGGTCGCGGCCGTGCTGGGGTGACTCAGGAAGCGAGGCTGCGGATCTTTGTGGGGAGGCAGCGGCATCCCGGTCCAGGCTTCATCGGCGACCTTGTGGAAGGCCATGCCGGAGGCATCGATCTCGGTCAGTGTCAGGTTGTCGAGCTGCCTGGACTGATCTCCCACCGGCGCCCAGACCTTCTTGCCTTCAGGCACCTGCATGGCGAGGAAGAACTCCATCATCCAGCGAGACTCGTCCAGCAGATCGTTGTGGCCGTTGTGCTGTTCCGGGATCTTGGCCTTGCCGTCGGCAAAGGCGCTCTTGTCACCCTCTTTCGCCAGTTGCTCCCGCTCATAGAGGTTCATCAAGGTCCACACCGAGATGCCCCCGTTGACCACGTACTTGCCCTGATCGCCGGCGTCGTACCAGCCGCCGGTCACATCCAGGGTGAAGTCACAGCCTGGCCACTGGTTGCCCTTGGCATCCTGTTTGTTGAAGCAGGTCACCTTCTCAGGTTTGTGCCCTGCCGGGCGAGCGAGATCGGGGCGCTGGACATACTTGGCCTCGATGTCGATGCCGCTGCGCTGTTGATAGAAAAAGGAGAGGGCGTCGAATTTCATGGTGTGATAGATGTCATCACCGATGCTGAACGGGTGGCTCTTCTGGCCTGCGACCTCCAGCACCAGGCCGGTGGCCGGGGCGGTGACCTGACTGAAGTCGGCGATCTGCACATTTTCCCCGGAGGCGGCATTCAGGCCAAAGGGCGTGGTCTTGCCTTCGGCGATGGCCTCACCCTGGGCATTGCGCAGGATCCAGGGGAGCGAGTCCTTGCTGTCGGTGGCGATGGTCGCCCGTTTCAGAGCCTTGCTCAGGTAGCCGACCTGGTTGACGCGCACGCTGGCCAGATCCGATTTCTTGACCAGAGAGGGGCCCGAGAGCGTGGCTTCACCGATGCAGACGGTGGTCGGTGTCTGGGTGCCCATCTGGAGTTGGAACTGGGTCTTCTCGTCCGTGGCGGAGGGCGTGAACTGGATATCGAAAGGCTTGGGGGTGCTGCTGAGGGCGAGGTCCTGCACCATGTGGTTGGTGTAGGGGGCGCCATCATGCTGGATCAGGGCCTTGACGTTGATGTTGCTCTTGGCCATGGCAGTGAAATGGAGCTTGTAGGGCTGTCCTTGCACCAGGCCGAGGTTGGACTGGCCCAGGATGACGTCCCAGGGATTGGCGCCCGACTCGGTGAAGGTGAGGCAGCCCATCTGGTTCTCGGCGTTCAGGGTGCCCCCGGCCGCCCACCAGCCATCGGTTCCCTGGAAGCCCCCGTTGGTCAGCAATTCACCCACAGGTCCGGCAGATGCCGAGGAGGCACCCGATGCCCCTGCGCTGGGCAGGGAGCAGCCATGCAAGCCAATGACGCAAGACATGGCGAGCGTCAGGGCACTAAGCCGAGATATTTTCATTGTTACCCCTTTGATCACAGACGGAAATAATGGCGTCGATTTTTGCACTCGCGCTGAAAATGACCGAGTCATCCAGCGGTCCGCATTTCACTGTCAAGATTTACACACAACCCTTGAGTGGAAATCGATTTCACGAGTCAGGTAACAGTAAATTTTGCGGCAAATCAAGTTTGCCTTTATGAACTGTGATGCGGGCTGCAAATTTTCGTTTATTGATATATTTATGTGCATAACTGGGGTTCTTTTGAGTTCTTTTTATTCCCCTCCATTTTCCACCAGTTTGGTCATGCCGGTGCCATTCTTGGCAAAGCATGCAGCGATATGATGTGATAGATTGACCGTATTTAGTTGATTTTATTGTTTTTTATTTGCACCTCTCCGCATGTCTTCCCATATTCCCCGCCCCCTCCGGATATTTCGCTGGCGCGAAACAGTCTGATCTTTGTGAGCTACATCACTATTTACTCTCTCGGTGGGATTTTTACCGTGGCAGGGCAAAGATACTGCTGGAATGGTGCAGAGATTTCTGTTTACCATTAAATATTCTTGCAATCGATTTCATGTTTGAGCTGTTTTTCAAGACGGATCCCCATGATCGATGCGTCAGGCGATGAATGAGAATATCCGGAGAGTCATAAGGAAAATGCGTAAAACTACAGGTCTCACCAGGTCTATGACCTGCCTATTCGTGGGGTGCGGCATCTGGAGTGCCGGGATGGCGGATGAGCTGTCGACCATGCCCTATTTTGCCACTTGGCCGCAGATCCACAGCGCCATTGCCAAGGACGAGGGGATGGAGCGCCAGATCCAGGCTCTGCTCTCCCGGATGACCCTGGAGGAGAAGGTCGGGCAGATGATCCAGCCCGACTTTCGTGAAGTGACCCCAGAGGAGGTCACTCGCTACAAGATTGGTTCCGTCCTCAACGGGGGCGGTGGCTGGCCCGGTAATAACAAACACGCCTCGGCATCGGACTGGGCACGCCAGGCCGACACCTACTGGCTGGCGGCGGAGGCGGGCTTTGAGGGCAGGGGCTATCGCATCCCCTTCATGTGGGCGACCGATGCGGTGCACGGCCACAACAATGTCTTCGCGGCGACCCTGTTCCCGCACAACATCGGCCTGGGGGCGGCGCGGGATCCGGGGCTCATCTACCGTATCGGCCAGGTGACGGCGCGGGAAGTGGCCGCCACCGGGCTGGACTGGACCTTCGCCCCGACGGTCGCGGTGCCCAGGGATGATCGCTGGGGCCGGACCTATGAGGGCTATTCCGAAGATCCCACCATCGTCTATCACTATGCCGGCGAGATGGTGCGCGGCCTGCAAGGGTCGGCGGTGGATCTGCGCGGCCAGCGCCATGTCATCTCGAACGTGAAACATTTCGTGGGGGACGGCGGAACCCAGAACGGGGTCGACCGGGGCCAGAACTTCTATTCGGAAGCGGATCTGCGCAACCTGCACGCCGTGGGCTACTTCTCGGGGCTGGATGCCGGCGCCCAGGTGGTCATGGCGTCGTTCAACAGTTGGCACAATGAGCTTAACGGCGATGTGTTGCCAGAGGACGGGGCCGAGTACAACGGCAAGCTGCATGGCAGCCGCTATCTGCTGACCGATGTGCTCAAGGGCAAGATGGGCTTTGATGGCCTGGTGGTCTCGGACTGGAATGGCCACAGTGAGATCGCCGGTTGCACCATGGGGAGCTGCCTGCCTGCGGTGCTGGCCGGGGTCGACATCTTCATGGTCACGGCGCGCAAGGACTGGATGGCGTTTCGCCAGAGCCTGCTCGATGGCGTGGCGAATCGGCAGATCCCGATGAGCCGCATTGACGATGCCGTGACGCGTATCCTGCGGGTCAAGATGCGGGCCGGACTGTGGGAGAAACCCATGCCATCGGCCCGTGAGCTGGCGGGCAAACAGGGTGAACTTGGCGCCGCGGCGCACAAGGCGCTGGCCCGGGAGGCGGTGCGCAAGTCGCTGGTGCTGCTCAAGAACGAAGGCAAGATCCTGCCCCTGAGCCGGCAGAGCCGGGTGCTGGTGGCAGGCAGCGCCGCCAACGATCTGGGCAAGCAGGTGGGGGGCTGGAGCCTGACCTGGCAAGGCAGCGAGAACGGGCGCGGTGATTTCCCCGGAGCCCAGAGCGTGCTGGATGCGGTGACCGCCACCGTCGGTGCGGATCATGTGCAGGTGAGCGCCGGGGCCGGGGATCTGACGGGAGCCAAGCCCGATGTCGCCATCCTGGTCATGGGGGAGGACCCCTATGCCGAGTGGTTCGGCGATATTCCAGACAACAAGACCCTCTCCTATGGGGATCTCAAGAACAGCTATCACGAGGATCTGCTGACCCTCAAGCGTCTGAAGGCGGCCGATATCCCCGTGGTGACCGTGCTCTTTTCCGGGCGCCCGCTCTACGTCAACGAGGAGATCAACCTCTCTTCCGCCTTTGTCGCCGCCTGGTTGCCGGGCACTGAGGGGGAGGGGATCACCGATCTCCTGTTCAAGGATGCGAAGGGCAAGGTGGCCCATGACTTCCAGGGACGCCTCTCCTTCTCCTGGCCCTTTGGCAAGTGCGCCACCACCATCAATCGCACACCCACCCATATCCCGGGCTGGCAGCGCCCTGCCTTCGAGCAATCCCTTGAAGGGGAGAATGCACCGCTCTTCCCCTATGGTTACGGGCTCAGTTACGGCAAGCCTTCCCCTGTGGCGGCCCGGGTCAGCAACCTCAATACCCTGGTCCTGGATAACCGTACCTTCGGCTGCAACGAGAGCGATCCCGCCAAGCTGAGCGCCGCCGACAAGGTGCTCGAGCTGTTCGGGCCCAAGGCGGGTGAAGAGCACCGTCTGCGCATGGGCGATGCCAGCAACTGGACGGGGACTGAAGTCTCCGGCAACGGCGTGACCGAGATGAGCTTCATCAAGGTTCAGCCCATCGACTACCTGCGCCAGCAGGATGCGCGCGCCGTCACCTTCCTTGGGACGGACAAGCCGGGTGTCGACTCCGGAGCCACAATCCAGTTGCAGACCACCCAGGTCAAGGGGGCGGATCGTCGCACCTACTTGAAGGGGGAGAGCGAGCTGCAGGTGACGCTGCGGGTGCAGCAGGCGCCAGCGGGCGACATGACGCTGGGGATGCAGTGTGGCTGGCCCTGTGGCAAGTCCATCGAGATTGCACCGGCTTTGCGCCAGTTGCCCCCGCAGCAGTGGGTGACCCTGAGCCTGCCCCTGCGCTGCCTCGAAGAGGGCATGGACTTCGCGAAGGTCAATACCCCCTTCATCCTGGGCACCAGTGGACAGGCGCGCATCGACGTGGCGACCGTGCGCTGGGTGCCGGCTTCCCTGCTGGGGGCGACAGGGGAGGTGTCCAGGCTCGATTGCCAGGGACAGCTGACCCGATAACCCCGTCAGGTAAACGCACCAGGATGCCTGCCGGGCTCCTGGTGCCTTGATAACCGGCTCCGCCCATGTGCGGAGGGAGAGGTGGGAGAGAAGGATGTCGATCGTACAGCGGATCAGATTGGGTTTTACGCTGCTGTTGGTGTTGTTGCTGCTGCTCGGGGCCATCAGTTACCTGAAGACGGCCTCCATTCACGGCCGTTTCCAGCAGGTGACCGAGGAGGCGACGCCCCTGGCCCTGACCGCCAGTCGGCTGCGCGCCGCCTTGCTGATGGCGGACAGGGACAGCCTGGCGCATCTCGCCATCCGGGAGGCCTCGACGTTTCCCCAGTCCCGCCAGCGTTTTGCCCATGACAAGGCCCGTTATCAGCAGTACGTCAAGGCGTTCGAGGCCCTGACGCTCGATGCCGAGAGTGAGCGGCAACTCGCCCAGGTCACCGGCCAGGTCCCTCGGCTGTTTACCATCTCGGAGCAGTTGATGAGCCTGCACGAAGAGTCGGTCGAGCTGGAGCGGGTGCTCTCCCGGATGCGTGGCGACCTGCTGCGCCTGGACGACAACTACCGCTCGGCGGCGGAGCTGCTGGTGCGTTATGCGGCGGGGCGACGCTCTTTGCAAAACAAGGCGGAGCTCATCACCAGCGGCATCGCCCGGGATCTCAAGCTGATCCTGCGCGCCGATGGCAACACGGATCTCGTGGCGCTGCAGGCGGTGCTGGCCAAAGACATCGACATCGCAAACCAGCGTCTGGTGCGGATTGTCGTGCCCGATGACGTCAAGGCCAGGTTCACCCGCCATGTGGCGCGCATTCCCCAGCTGGTATTCGGCGACAAGGGGCTGATCGCCACCCTGGTGCGCCACCAGCAGATCAATCAACAGCTGCACAGCTTGCGTGAGCAGCAGGAGGCGCAGAGCCAGCAACTGGGGGAAGCCCTGGACAGGCTCATCGCCATCAGCAACCAGAGCATGCGGGAGGACAGGCAGAGTGCCGACGCCGCGGTCGACAGCGCCCGCACCTGGATAGTGGCGGTGGCCCTGTGTTCCGTACTCATCGCGCTCATTGTCGCCTGGAGTACGGCCCGCAGCATCCAGGTGCCTCTGGTGCGGATCAATCGCGTCCTCGCCCTGATGGCGCAAGGGGACATGACGCTGCGGGTGCACTACCCGGCCAGGAACGAGCTCGGCGAGGTGGCGAACTCCATCGATCAGCTGGCCCACCACACCAAGGCGCTCTTGATGGAGGTCCAGACCGGGTCTGAGCACCTGGTGAGCGAGACGCGCAAGACTGCCGAGATCGGCGAGCAGGTGGTGTCGCGGGTACAGGAGCAGAAAGCTCAGACCGATCAGGTGGCGGCCGCCATCTTCGAGCTGGAGACCAGTGTCACCGAGGTGGCGCGCTCGAGCGATCATGTGCGCCGGGAAGTGGGTGAAGCCAATGACGAGAGCCAGCGTGGGCGCCATCTGATGCAGGCAAACCGGGATGGCATCGAACAGCTGGCAACCGGCATCGCCGGGGCCATGGCGATCACCCACAAGCTGGAAGGCTACAGCAGCAACATCGGCAACATTCTGGAGGTGATCCGTGGCATGGCGGAGCAGACCAACCTGCTGGCACTCAATGCAGCCATCGAAGCGGCCCGTGCCGGGGAAGCCGGGCGGGGCTTTGCCGTGGTGGCCGAGGAGGTGCGGGCGCTGGCTACCCGTTCACAAGGGGCGACCCAGGAGATCCAGGTGATGATCGACAACCTGCAGGGATGCGCTCGCGATGTGGCGAGCGTGATGGCCCAGAGCCATGAGCAGACCCAGCAGAGTGTGCAGCAGACCCGGGATGTTGAGAGAGCCCTGGCGGGGATCGCCTCGCGTATGGAGGCAATCAAGGAGATTGCGGCTCACATGGCTTATGCCGCTGCGGAGCAGATTTCGGTGAGTCAGGGAGTGGCCCAGCACGTGGCGGAAATCGCCGACGTGGCTCACGAGACCGAGCAGGCCTCCAGGGTTTCGGCGAGCAGTGGCGAGCTGTTGTCGGGGTTGGCCAGCCAGCAGCAGAGTCTGGTGGCCCGTTTCAAGGTGTAGGAGAGAGGCGATGTGGAAATCAGTGAGTGCCCTGCTGGTCTGTGGGCTGAGTACGGCGGCGGTGTCCCAGGAGCTGGTGCTGGAAACCTGGCGCGTGGATGACGAGCCGCTGTGGAAGGCGCAGTTTCTGCCCCGTTTTCAGGCGCGCAATCCCGAGATCAGCCTCAAGCTGCAACCGCAGCGCTCGGCCGATTACGAGCAGGGGCTTGCCGAGCGGCTGGCGGCGGGGAAGGCGGGGGATCTCATTACCTGCCGTCCCTATGATCAGTCCCTGCGGCTGTTCCAGCAGGGGTATCTGCTGGATCTGACGGACCTGCCCGGCATGGAGAACTTTCCGAGCTTTGCCAAGGCGGCCTGGCAGACCGACTCCGGGGCCCAGACCTTCTGCCTGCCCATTGCCTCCGTGATCCAGGGTTTTTACTTCAATGTCGACATCTTCAACACCCTTGGGCTGACGCCGCCCCGGACCCGTGCCGACTTCTTCGCCGTGCTGGATAAGGTGAAGCAGGATGGCCGCTATCTGCCGCTGGTGCTGGCGGCCCACGACAGCTGGGTGGTCTCCGAGCTTGGCTATCAGAATATCGGCCCCAACTACTGGCAGGGGGAAGATGGCCGACTGGCGCTGATCAATGGCCAGGCACGGGTGACCGATGCCCCTTATGTGGCGGCGTTTCGCGAGTTGGCGAGTTGGCGACCCTACCTAGGTGAGCACCCGGCCGATACCACCGAGGCGCAAGCGGTGGATGCCTTTGCTGCCGGCAAGGCGGCCATGATAGTGGCGGGATCCTGGTCTCTTGCCCAGTTCACCGGCAAGGTCAACTTTGGCGCCTTCCCGCCCCCCGTCGCACGGGAGGGGGACACCTGCTACTTCACCGATCACACCGACATGGGGATCGGCATCAATGCGGCCAGCCCCAACAAGGAGGTGGCCATGAAGCTGGTGGAGTGGATGGCGAGCGCCGACTTCGCCGAGCGCTTCTCCAACTCGGTGCCGGGTTTCTTCTCCCTCTCCAACCACTTCTTCGAGCTCAAGGATCCGGTGGCTAGCACCATGATGGGCTGGCGGGATACCTGTGATTCCACCCTGCGTCTGGGTGCCCAGTTCCTCACCCGGGGTGAGCCATCGCTCACCACTGAGCTCTCGGAGGTATCGCAATCCGTGGTGCTGGGTGCCATGACGCCGGAAGCGGCCGCCGCACGCATACAGCAGGGGCTGGCAAGCTGGTATCCCCCCAGAAGGCGGCAAGAAGATCCCGTCTGTGCGAAGCGGACGAGCCCCTCCCCACGACGGTGGCCAGTGCGGCCACCGGGGCGGAGACTCCCTTCGCCACCCCTTGACGGTGGCCGCGCCCACCGGGAAAGGCACCGCCCGGCGGGGCTCTTCATACTCCCCAAGGCGCTTTTAGGCGCCTTTTTCCATCAGGGTGAGGGTTCCAGGCCGCCGCGGGCTGGTTATTTCACCTTCATGGGATAGCGCATGATGCAGGGGAAAACATGATGTCTCTGGTCCTGGCCAATCCAGATTGGGGAGGGTACCTGCCGGGGTTGGCTGCATTCAAAGGGATGGAAAGCCCGGCCGCGTCATGTACCTGTGCGGACCCAAGACAGACGAGGGGGGAGGGACGATATGAAAAGCACTTCCCCCTTGCTGGGCAGGGCAGGGCGGTGTCGAGGGGGTGTGGAAAAAGGAAAGCGGCCCGCAGGCCGCTTTCATCTCATGTCGGGCGGAGCACAGCCCCCGTCAGCGTTCATCCCTTGTACGGCAGTGTGGTATCACGCACCACTATGCTCAACTCGGGCAATTCGTCCGAGTTCGGCTCCGTATTCTCGATCAATCCCAGCAGGGTCTTGGCCATCTTGACCCCCATCTCGTAGATGGGTTGGCGTACCGTGGTCAATGGTGGGTTGGAGTAGGTGGAGAAGGGCAGGTCGTCAAAACCGATGAGGGAGACATCTTCGGGCACGCGCAAGCCGCACTGCTTGAGCCCCAGGATGGCTCCGTAGCAGGTCTGATCGTTGGCGCAGAAGATGGCGGAGAATTTCCGGCCACTCTCCACCAGTTTCTTGACGGCATTGAGTCCGCCGACCTCGGCGAAATCTCCCTGGATGACCAGGGAGGGATCATATTCGATGCCCGCGCTGACCAGGGCCTGACGATAACCATGGTGACGCTCGATGGCATCGTTTTGATCTGGCAAGCCGACAATATGGGCGATATCACGATGACCCAGATCCAATAAATAACGGGTTGCCATATAGCCACCCAGTCGATTATTGATACTGAAGGAGTGTACCCGTTCGGTCATGATATTGTGACCGGTGGCAACAATAGGTATTTGCTGTGAAAACTCGAGCAGTGTTTGCTGATTGACGTGGCCGGTCAAAATAATAAGACCATCGACCCGTCGCGCCACCAGTAGTCGCAGCCGTTCGACCTCTTCTTCCGCATTCCAGTGGCCACTGACAATCAGCGGTACATATTCCATACCCTGCAGGGTATGTTCAACACCACGCAACATTTCGTTGGAAAATGGACTCTCAACATGTTGAGTCAATACTCCCAGGGTCATGGACTGACCCGTTTTCAGATATTGCGCCATCAGGTTGGGGCGAAAATTCAATGCTTGAATCGCATCTTCCACGGCCTGGCGTTTATCCGCGGCGACTTTGGCCGAGCCGTTCAATATCCTGGATACAGTGCTTGCCGAGACGCCAGCTCGACGGGCGATATCATAGACAGTGGCTTTTTTTTCCTGAGCTGACTTCGACATCCCCCCTCCGTATTCGACTGTAAAATGACTGGTGGTGGCCAGTATAAAGTAAATATCTTGCTAATAAATCAGCGAGTTAGGATACTCTTTTCCCTTCGTGGTGACAAGCGATGATACGAGTCGCCAAGGGGAAGATGCACTACTGCTGCGCGGCAAAAAAGACCTCTCTTGCCTTGGTGAAGCCTGCCTTTTCTGCGGCTTTGACCCAGGCGAGGGCTTGTTCATAGTCTTTGCTTTCGACTGCCGTGCGAATATGCTGGTAATAATCAAATTCACCCAGTGATTTATCCGATGTGACCATCACGGGTGATATGGTTTTTGTGACCAATATCTCGTTTTTGGCAGTCTCTGCGTCCAGCGACAAATATAGGCGTCCAGTGGCCATATGGGGTACTTCAACATTGATAAGCCGAGCGACATCCGTGGTGCGATCATATTGCATGGCACGCTGGAGATCGTCAGGATTGATCCTGGTATGGCCTTGCATGTCCTGTGCAGTGGTATATATCACCATATAGGCTGCTCGTGCACCGCCAATGGGAGCCGGGATCGTAAATTCCCCCTGGATGCTCTGCCCAGTAATTAATGAACGACCATCATATGTAAAGGTTGAACTGGGAATCGCTTGAACTGCCATATAGTTTTCATCCAGCAACAAGATGCTTGGCAGAAACACAGTCGCGTCGACCGGTATGGTTATTTTGACGCGGGCGGCCTGGGTGAAGGTGGGCAACGAAAAGGCCATCACATAGCTTTTTCCCGAATCAAATGCGTAAACCTGGTTGTCAGCGCCAATATTAACCCATCTGCTCTCCTGCCCAAGTGGCTGGAAGGTAAGACCCCTGAATGTTTCAACCGCCACCTTGTTTGACAATTGCATCCTGTCATCTTGAACCTGTTGCTGCAGGGCCGCTGCTGCAGACCTCGGCGGTTGGTCGGAGCCCATGCTGGCACAGCCTGCCACCAGCAAGCTGGCAAGAAAAGGCAGGTACTGCTTACTTTTCTTCATATTGTTTCCTTATAAAATGCGGGCCCCCAAGGGACCCGAGATTATAGTGCAGAACAGTGTTCCAACCTAGCTTACCACCACATATCCGCTTGCACTCCGACCAGGAAATCTTCCCGATCTTCTTGCCAGGGGGTCTCATTATTGTGATCGACATAGGTCGCCAGGAGACGGATCTCGGGCGAAGGACCCATGCCGGTATTGACGGTGAAGGTGGGAACCACACTGATCTTGTGGGAGGTACTTCCACGGTCAATGTTGTCAATCATCAGGTTATTTTTTACATAACCCAGTTCGGTCTGGACGGAGAAGAACTCATTGACCGGGAACACCGGGCGCAGTGAAGCGGCATACCAGGAGTCATGGCCACCCATCTCATAGTCGTTGTACTGATACGACAGGGTTGGCAGCAGGTGTACGTTGGCGCCATACCAGCCGCCCCAGATAAATACCCGATAGGATTGATCGCCATCCATCACCTTGGATTGATAGGGTTTGTAACCATCGGCCGCATCCTGCAGCGTCTTCTGGTACAGGGAACCCTTGCGATACATGGCGGTATTGGTCAGGTTCGCCCCCAGCAAATCGCCGGAACCCAGTCCACGGCCCGCCTGGGCGATGAACTTGGAGAAGCCGCCCGGCATGAAGAAGAAGTCATCGCGGGAATAGATGACGGTGCCTTCTGCCCCCTTGGTCGCATATTTTTTACTGTCCCCGTCAAATTCATTGTCGGGCATCTGTTTCAGGGCGATTTCCATATCCCAGGCGCCATACAAGGCGCTGGTATGGAGGGTATGCATGGTGGCATCGGTGCCATTGGCGCGATCGGAGTGGTCGGTATCATTGCTGTTGATGTAAGCAAAGTCCCACTTCCCTCCCGCCATCTCCATGCCTTTTATACCGGCGCCGGTGCCTGAGTAGTCAGTGTAAAAAAAGTCAGTGGTCCAGATATAGTTCTCACGATCGTAGTAACGTAACCCACCCCACATGATTCCTGTTGGCGTGATGCCACCGAGTTCCACATAGGTTTCTGATACGCCGCTTTCCCGTGGTGCAGTCCGAGTTTGCAAACCATCGGCATCGGATTCAACCTTGAAGTGAATGTTGACGGATTTTCCACTGCCAATATCCCACAGCTTATTCAGTCCAGCTTCCCAGCTATTATCCAACTCGGAGCCAAGGCGCCCCATGGTTTTATCCATCTCATATTCGTAACCCGCTTTGGAAAAGTTGTCTTTGGCGTCAAATAGTGAGCCGGCACGAATATATCCATGAAAACCAAAACTTTCGGCTGCATTTGATACAGCGGGCAATGCGAGCCCGCAACATGCCCCGACAAACAAGGCTAGCGACTTCAATTTCATCTTATTGCTCCAATCCGTAGAAAAGTGTTTTCAAGCGATCTCTCTTGAAGATTCAATGCCTTATCAATTGATCTTCTGGCAAGGCTGATTGCTGTCAAAGTCTGTTGGGATGGCCGTTTTCAGGGCCACGTTGGTGAAGGCGAAGCGCAGACCGGCCATGGCATCCCATGCCCCACTCAGGTAGAGCGCCTTTTGCACCGAGTCTGTGTTGGCCGCCGGGATGAGAGAGGTGACCGGCAGGGTGCAGCGATACCAGGTGTCGTCATCGGGCACTATGTTGCTGTCCATGGTGAAGAAGGTGCCAAAATCGGGGCCGGCGGTGCCGTCCATCCGGATCTGGATGTTGGGGGAGTCGCCGTAGCTGGAGACTTTCAGGTCGAGCAGCATGGCGCCGTTTTGGTAGGCAGAGAGATCCCCACTGGCGCTGTCGGTCCCGAGGAAGGCGGCGCCATTGCCCGGCAGATCCATGGTGATGACCTGGTTTTCATCGGTCAGGGTGCCGCCGAAGCTGGCTGCCGGGTAATCGGCGCTGAGGTCCTGGGCCAGGCTCTTGTCACCGGAGTAGTAGAGTGCGGTGTCGGTGACCACCAGCGCGGGGGCGTTGTTGACGCCGGAGCCTGTGTCCGGTTCGGTGCCGGGATCGGTTCCCGGATCTGTGCCTGGGTCAGTGCCAGGATCGGTGCCGTTGCCCGGAGCTTCACAGCTGACCGGGTCGACAACGGGCTTGGCCGAGGTGGTGAGCAGGTACTTGATGTTGGTGATTTCGTAGCTGAAGGCATCCTTGGTGGCCAGATGGAATGGCGTGCCCACGGTGGCGAGGTTGATGGCCGTGGCACCGGGGAAGGGCTTCATGCAGTTGATGGGCAGGGTGAGCGTTTCCCAGTCGCCGGTACCGGCCAGGGCGCCGGCAATGGGCAGGCTGCTGCGGTTGGGGTATTCGTTGTCGATGGAGACGGAGAGTGCCTCCGGGACCGCACTCTTGGTCCGCAGCTGAAACTCGATGAAACCGGAAGCATACTTGCTCAGATTCAGCGGGGTGGCGGATTTGAGCATGAAGGTGCCATCACCATCGCCGGGTACCTGCACATCGGCGGTGTCATCGGTGCCGGCATTGTTGATGAGTACGGCGCTGATGCTGGTCATGGCGACGGGGGAGGCCGTTACCGACTGAACATCCCAATTGTCTTTCTCCGATTGAATGCTGGGGGTGACGTTTGCGCTCGCCCCAACACCGAATAGCAGCAATGCACCATCGCCACTGTCTGGCGGCGTCTCACCAGGTGGCGTTTCGCCCGGAGGCGTTTCACCGCCGTTGCTAGCAGAAATGTTCTCGTCACCACCGCATCCGCCGAGCAAGGCTGCGGCGATCAAGGATGCCAAAAGTCCTTTTTTTGTTGCATTCATACTGACCACTCCAATCAATGGGAAAAATATCCACCGCGATGAACCGTCGAGACTCAAACAGCTTCTGCGCAATCGATGCCAAGACAAATCATGCTGAGCTCATTTTCTTGAAATCGATTTCCAATACAATCTTTATCTCTCATGATGATCGAAGTTTGTGTTGCAAATCACAAAACAATTCGTATTGATACATCACTCTTTACTTGTGCTGATTATATTGTGCTTGATGTTAACTTATTGATTTAAGTCTTTAATTTATGGTTTTTTCAATGAGTGCTCCTTTCGGTGTCGCTAGGGCGCTCGGTGAGCTTGTCTTGGCGCTTAGGGGGTGGGGAATTGTGGAGTGGTATGCGGTGTCGACTGATGTGGGTTGTGCTGTTTGGTTTCGATTTCAAGATTTGGTTGTCTACCTTGATCTCATTCCAGCCTCCCCAATACATGAGTCGACGCAGTCAATATCGGGAGCTGGCGCTCAAGAAGAGACGGTTCAGGGCGGTGGAGAGGCAATGGCTCCAGCGGTAGAAGGCATATGAGTCCATTGGCGTGAACCGTAGCGACCCGATTGGATGACGACAGCTAGTGGTGTTCGCATGAATGCGAGGAATTATCGTCGCCAGCTGTGACTGAACATCAGCCTGACAGCGTGTCCGAATTGAGTTGAGCACGACATCAAGGCCAAGCTAAATCAGAGCCGGTAAATGAATTTGAATCTTCTGTGATGAGAAGATGTTTGGGCCAATCCTGGCCTTGGCGTGCTTCAAAAGCTCAAACGATACAAGCCCCCCTGCCTGATGGGCTTTCTTGTGGCTCAAACGGGAGGGGTAGCAAACCGCAAAGGAGGGGGATGGAGCAAAAAAGCACAAAGGGTTGGCTTCGCTGAGAAGCTAACCCTTTGTTTTATATGGTGCCGATAAGGGGAATCGAACTCCTGACCTTCGCATTACGAATGCGCTGCTCTACCAACTGAGCTATATCGGCGTCGGCCCTAGATTCCCGAAAATGTCCTGGCAAGTCAATGTGCCTGAATCATTTTTATGAGCCGGCTCATGGTGTTACGGAGCGGATCAGAGATCTGAAAATTCCGGGATATGGGCCCGGCCCCGGCTTTCGAGAAACGCGAGCAGGGCGCGGGGGGAGCGGGCGAGGATCCGCTCTTCGGGGAAGCCGACTGCCGTGACCAGGCGATGGCAGTGTTCGAAGTCGCCGACACTGAAGGCGACATGGGAGTCGGATCCGAAGGTGAGATAGGCCCCCAGATCCCGCGCCGCCTCGACGATGGCGCGGCAATTATCTTCACTGCCCGCCCGGGAGTGGCTGAACGAGGAGTTGTTGACCTCAAGGGCGACCCTGTACTGCGCGGCGGCATGCACCACGGCTTCGATGTCGATGGGGAAGGCGGGGTTGCCCGGGTGGCTTATCATGTCGACCCGACCGCTTCTGATGGCGTTGATCATCGCCTGGGTATGGGTGGCCCTGTCACAGGGCGGGAACACGGGTTCGTGGAAGCCCGCCATGATCATGTCGAGGCGGGATTCGTAGCGTTCGGGAAAGTCTATCTCCCCGTCCAGATTCTTGATGTTGGCCTCTATGCCGCGCAGTATGCCCACGCCGTCCACGACCCTGGGCAAGACGTGCAGATTGACGAAATGCCAGAAATGCGGGGCATCGGCCATGTCCGGGCCATGGTCGGTGGTGGCAAACAGCTTGATCCCCTTGGCCCTGGCAATGGGGATGTAGTCATGGATGGTGCTGTAGGCGTGGGTGCTGGCGACCGTATGGGTATGGGTGTCGACGGTGTACTTCATGGCGTTTCCCCTGGGTGAGCAGAGCCAGATGAGCGAAGCGCCAGCATAGCAAAAACGGGGAGAGGGGGCCACGCAGAGGGGTTGTCATACTCTGTCACAAATGCCTGCAACTCTGACAAAGTTTATCCGGGAGGCTTGGGTAAGATGTGCTCATCGATGTGCAGCCTGAACTTCCATCGATGGGTTGGGTCAGGATGACGCAACCTTCTTTCCCCACCGTCGCTCTGCGGCGGTTTTTTTTGCCTTCCATTTGTTTTTCAAGCCGAAACGGGCATCCGTCAGCTCGATGAGATGGGCGTTTCGCCATAAAAAAATGCCCAATCAGCACAGGGCTGGTTGGGCGAGACTTAATGTTTAATTGCAGTGGCATAGATATAGAGTCCGTTTTTTGGTCAAAGTTCCCCGCTTTTTAATAAAACATTTCCCTAACCTGGATTCACATTCTCTTGACACCTCAGGCTATGAAACGTACTTTTTAAACATTCGTTTAAGTGAGGTGCACAGTGAGCAAGATTGATACCAAGAACCGTATTCTCGATGCTGCCGAGGTGTTGTTTGCCGAGCGGGGGTTCGCTGATACCTCTTTGCGTCTGATCACCAGCGAGGCCGATGTGAACCTGGCGTCGGTGAACTATCACTTCGGCTCCAAGAAGGAGCTGATCCAGGCGGTGCTGGACCGCTATCTCTCCCTGTTCATGCCGGAGCTGGACACCAGACTGGCCGCCCTGATGGCGCGAGACGAGCTGACCCTGCTCCAGGTATTCGAGAGTTTTGTCGACCCCCTGATGAAGCTGGCCGCCGTGCGTGCCAACGGCCCGGCCCTCTTCATGCAGCTGCTGGGGCGGGGCTACATCGACAGTCAGGGCCACCTGCGTCGCTTCATCACCAGCCATTATGGGGCGACCCTGCAGCGGATCACCCAGGCCATCTCCCAGGCCAATCCGGCGCTGACGCCGGCGGATCTCTTCTGGCGGCTGCACTTCACCCTGGGCACTGTCGTGTTCACCATGGCTTCCGCTGATGCGCTGCGGGATATTGCCCAGGCCGATTTTGGTCAGCACCTGGATGTGGAAGGGCTGGTGCGCAACGTTATTCCTTATCTGGCGGCCGGGGTAGGCGCGCCGACGGAATCGACCAGGTTATCCCTGGCCGTTTAATCAAAACAATAACTTAACGGAACTGTGAAATAGAGGGAACTGAACCATGATCACATTGCTTGTCCTGCTGGTGGTGACCGTCGCCGTCGTGCTCGGGGTCCCGGCTATCCGCAAGAAGTGGGTAACCCGTCCGGTGTTTGCCATCTTCAAGAGAATACTGCCTCCCTTGTCTGCGACCGAACGGGAGGCCATGGAGGCGGGCTCCGTCTGGTGGGATGGCGAGCTGTTTCGTGGCAATCCCGACTGGCAGAAACTCCATGGCTACGGCAAGGCGACCCTGAGCGCCGATGAGCAGAGCTTCATCGACAATCAGGTCGAGACCCTGCTCGCCATGATCGACGACTTCAAGATAGTCAACGAGACCAAGGATCTGCCCGAGCCGGTCTGGGATTATCTGAAGAAGGAGGGCTTCTTCGCCCTCATCATCCCGAAATCCTACGGTGGCCGCGAGTTCTCGGCGATCGCCAACTCCACCATAGTGACCCGCATCGCCACCAAGAGCCTGAGCGTGGCGGTCACCGTCATGGTGCCCAACTCCCTCGGGCCGGGCGAGTTGCTGATGCACTATGGCACCCAGGCCCAGAAGGATTTCTGGCTGCCGGGTCTGGCCAATGGCAAGGAGGTGCCCTGCTTCGCCCTGACCGGTCCGGAAGCGGGCTCAGATGCGGGAGCCATCCCGGACAAGGGGATCGTCTGCAAGGGTCAGTACAAGGGGGAGGAGGTGCTCGGCATTCGCCTGAACTGGAACAAGCGCTACATCACCCTGGCGCCGCGCGCCACCGTGCTGGGCCTGGCCTTCAAGCTGCATGATCCCGAGCAACTGCTGGGGGACAAGGAGGATCTCGGCATCACCTGCGCCCTGATCCCCACCAGCCACCCCGGGGTGCGGGTCGGCGATCGCCACTACCCCATGGGGCTGGCCTTCCTCAATGGCCCGACCTTTGGCAAGGATGTGTTCATCCCCATCGACTGGATCATTGGTGGTCCGGAGTACGCCGGTCGCGGCTGGCGCATGCTGGTGGAGTGCCTCTCCGCCGGGCGCGGCATCTCCCTGCCGGCCCTGGGCACCGCCTGTGGCCACATGGCGAGCCGTACCGTCAGTGCCTACGCCTATGTGCGCAAGCAGTTCGGCATGTCCATCGGCAAGTTCGAAGGGGTGCAGGAAGCCATGGCACGCATCGGCGGCCTGACCTATCAGCTGGAAGGGGCCCGTCGCATGACCGCCGGTTCCCTGGACTTGGGTCAGGCGCCGGCCATCGTCACCGCGATTTCCAAGTACCACATGACAGAGATGGCGCGCCAGATCATGGATGACTCCATGGATATCCACGCCGGTCGCGCCATCCAGCTGGGCCCGAAGAACTACACCGGCTACGCCTACATGGGGATCCCGGTCGCCATCACGGTGGAGGGGGCCAACATCCTGACCCGCAACCTGATGATCTTCGGCCAGGGGGCGACCCGCTGTCACCCTTATGTGTTCGCCGAGCTGGAGGCGGCGGCCGATCCGGATGCCGAGCGCGGCCTCGAGAAGTTTGACGGCCTGCTGATGAAGCACCTGGCATTTGGCACGGGCAACTTCTTCGGCGCCCTGTTCCAGGGGCTGACCCTGGGCCGCTTCAACGGTGCCCCCGTGAGCGGGGAAACTGCCCGTTATTACCAGCAGCTGGCTCGCATGAGCAAGGGGCTGGCCCTGTGCGCCGACGTCTCCATGCTGATGCTGGGCGGCGATCTCAAGCGCAAGGAGATGATCTCCGCCCGTCTTGGCGACGTGCTGAGCCACCTCTACCTGGCCTCCTCGACCCTCAAGCACTACGAGGATCAGGGGCGCATGGTCTCCGACCTGCCCTTCGTCCAGTATGCCCTGGAGCGTAACCTGCACCTCATCGGCAAGGCGTTTGACGGCTTCTTCCAGAACTTCCCGAACCGGGTCGTTGGCGCTCTGCTCAAGCGGGTGGTCTTCCCGTTCGGCATTCACTACCAGATGCCGGCCGATGATCGCTGCCACGCCATCTGCCAGGCCATGATGACGCCGGGCGAGTTCCGTGACCGCCTCACCGCCCTGTGCTACGTGGGCCAGGATGAGCAGGATGCCATTGGCCAGATGGAGAGGGCCTTCCTCGCCATGGTCTCGGTGCAGCCTCTGGAGAAGAAGCTTGCCCAGGCCCAGAAAGAGGGGCGCCTGCCCCGCAAGCTGGCTCTGCCGGAGCTGGTGAGCCAGGCCCTGGCGATCGCCCTGCTGACCCAGGAAGAGGCCGACCAGCTGCTCGCCGCCGATGCCCTGCGTAGCGAGGCTATCCAGGTGGACAACTTTGCCCCCGGCGAACTGGAGGCCATGGGCCACCCCGCCCGGGTGGACGACGCCGCCTGATCCCGGCATGCCTGCTGTTGAAAACCGGCCGTGATGGCCGGTTTTTTTTGTTTGTATTTCGCGCGTTTACAAGGGATGGGATTTCCAGTTTAATGATTCGTCCCCTCACCCTTGGGGCAGGAAGCAGGCTCGTGGAAGGAGCCGATAACAACAACATCAGGAAGATGAAATGAACCTCGCCAAGACGGCGATCGAACGCCCCATCTGGGTGGCGGTCTCGGTCGTGCTCATCTTTTTTGCCGGCCTGCTCAGCATGCGCAGCCTGCCGGTGCAGCTGTTCCCGGACATAGAGCGTCCCCATCTCAACATCTTCGTCTCCTGGCGATCCGCCTCGCCGCAAGAGATGGAGTCCGAGATAACGGATCCCATCGAGCAGGAGCTGCAGGGGGTGCAGGGGCTCAAGAGCCTCACCAGCAACAGCTACCCCGGCTTCGTCGAGATGGATCTGGCGTTTGCCATCGGCACCGACATGCAGCGGGTACAGCTGGAGATCATCTCGCGGCTGAACCGGGTCTCCAGCCTGCCGGACAACATAGAGGGCCCCTACCTCAACAACTACAGCAGCAACGATACCCTCACCTTCTTCTTCATCCAGCAGCTGCCGGGGACCGTGGGGAGCCTGGATGAGCAGCAGCCGCTGATTGAGTCCAGGGTCAAGCCGGAGTTGGAGCGCATCCCCGGGGTCTCCACCGTGGAGATAGACGGCATCAATGCCCGCCAGATCCAGATCCGCTTCGACCCTTACCGCGCCGCCGAGCTGGGGGTGGAGATCCCCGAGCTGGCGAGCCGGGCCGCCACCGGCTGGGATGTCTCCGCCGGTACCCTCGACATAGGGCGCTGGGAGTACAAGCTGCGCTTCGCCGGTCGCTACGACGTGGAGAGCCTCAAGGACAAGGTGGTGGACTGGCGCGATGGCCTGCCCATCTACCTGCGGGACGTGGCCGAGGTGCGGTTGACCCGGGAGCAGAACCCTGTGCTGCGCATCCAGAATGGCAACCAGGCCATCTCGGCCCAGATCTACAAGGAGAACGGCGCCAATGCCCTGGCGGCCCTGGAGGCGATCAAGGCCAGGGTGGGCGAGCTCAACCGCGAGGTGCTCGAGCCCGTCGGGCTGCACATGGCGCAGTCGTTCGATGCCTCCCTCTACATCAACCGCGCCATTCACATGGTCACCGCCAACCTGGGGCTGGGGGTGCTGCTCTCCTGCGCCATCCTCTGGGTCTTCCTGCGTCGGCTCAAGGCGACCCTGATGATAGCGCTCGCCATTCCCATCAGCATCATGCTGACTCTCTGCCTGCTCAAGCTGATGGACAGGACCCTCAACGTCATCTCCCTGGCCGGGATAGCGTTCGCGGTGGGCATGGTGCTCGATGCCGCCATCGTGGTGCTGGAGAGCATCTACCGGCGCCACGAGCGGGGGGATCTCGACAAGGCGGGGGCGGCCCTGGCGGGCACCAGCCAGGTGTGGGCGGCCCTGGTCGCCTCCACCCTCACCACAGTGGCCATCTTCTTGCCGGTGCTCCTGCTCAACGACGTGGAGGGGCAGCTGTTCGCAGACCTCGCGCTCACCATCGCCTGCGCCGTCACCGTCTCCATGCTGGTGGCCGTCTCTGTGCTGCCGGCGGTGGCGTCGCGCTGGATGGGGCAAGAGGGGCTGAGGGACCCCTATGGCGATCACTGGCGCCGGGCCACGGCGCGCATCCTCCACTGGACCCGCACCCCGGCGCGGCGCTGGACCCTCATCCTCACCATGATGAGCCTGCCTGTGCTGGCGACCTGGGCCCTGCTGCCCAAGATGAACTATCTGCCGGACGTGAAGCGCGACGCCATCGACGTCTGGATGAGCTTCACCCCGGGGGTCAACCTCAAGGCCCAGCGGGAAGAGGTGATAGACACCCTGATCGCCCGGCTCGATCCCTACATGAAAGGAGAGAAGGAGCCGGCCCTCAAGAACTACTACATCATGCGCTACCCGGGCGGGGCCCAGATCGGGGTGCGGGCCAGGGAGGAGGGGCGCATCAAGGAGCTGGAGACCTTGCTGATGCAGGATCTGTTGCAGGGCATCCCGGATACCCGGGCCTTCGGCGGCCAGGGCTCGCTGTTTGGCGGTTTTGGCAGCGAAAACGGGGTCGAGTTGTTGCTCCAGGGTGGGGATCTGCCCGAGCTCTATCACGCGGCCCGGGCGGCCATGGCGATCGTGAAACAGGATCTGCCGGGGGCCCAGGTGCGGCCCGAGCCCTCCCTGGACTTCACCGCCCCCGAGCTGCGGCTGGTGCCGCAAGACAGGCGCCTGGCGGAGGTAGGCTGGGATCGCACCCCCATGCCGACCATCATCCAGACCCTGGGGGACGGCCTGAGGGTCGGCGAATACTTCGACGGCGACGAGCGCTTCGACATCCTGCTGATGGGGCAGGCCTCGGGCAACCCGGACGATCTGCGGGCGTTGCCCCTGGCCACCCCCAGGGGCGGCATAGTGCCCCTCGGCGAGCTGCTGAAGGTGGAGCATGATCTGGGGCCATCGGGCATCTTTCGCGCCGATGGGCGCCGCAGCCTGAGCCTGCAGATCACTCCGGCACAGGGGATGAGCATGGAGCAGGTGCTCGACACCCTCAAGGAGAAGAGCTTCGCCCGCATCCGCCCCCTGCTCCCCGCCGGCGGCGAGTTGCGGGTGTCTGGCAACGCCGACAGCCTGCAGCAGGCCCTCGGCAATCTGGGGGGCATCTTCCTGTTCGCCCTGGTGATCCTGCTGGTGCTGCTGTGGGGCCTGTTCGCCTCGGTCCGGGATGCCCTGCTGGTGTTGCTGACCCTGCCGCTCGCCACCGTGGGCGGCGTGGTGGCGCTGGTCATCAGCGGGCGGGTGGCGCCGCTGCCCATGGATCTGCTGACCATCATCGGCTTCGTCATCCTGCTGGGTCTGGTGGTCAACAACGCCATCTTGCTGGTGCATCAGACCCGCTTGGCCGAGCGGGAGGGGATGACGCGCCCGGTGGCGGTGGCGGATGCGCTGCAAAGTCGGATGCGCCCCATCGCCATGACCAGTCTGACCAGCATCTTCGGCATGTTGCCCCTGATGCTGAGCCCGAGTGCGGGCAGCGAGATCTACCGGGGGCTGGCCACCGTCATCGTCGGCGGCATGAGCTGCAGCACCCTGTTTACCCTCATATTGCTGCCCGCCTTCCTGCGCCTGGGGGAGCAGGAGCCGGCAGCGGTGGCGCTGCGCCAGCGCGCCTGATGAACGAACGCGTCCATGGAAAGGAGAGAGATGTGAACAAGATGATTGCGGGGCTCGCCCTGATGGCGAGCCTGCCGCTCTGGGCCAAGTCGGTCACCCTGGCCGACGTCACCCGGGGCGATGCCGGAGCCAGCCTCTGGATCAGTGGCACTGTCGCCAGCCGCCAGCAGGCGGAGCTGAGCGCCGAGCAGAGCGGGCGGGTGGAGTGGATTGCCGAGTTCGGCAGCCGGGTCGAGGCGGGTCAGGTGTTGCTGCGCCTCGACGCCGCGGCGCTGCGCCTCTCCCTGGAGCAGGCCCGGGCCGAGCAGGCCAGGTGGGCCAGCAGCCTGCGCTTTGCCAGGGCGGAGTTCGAGCGCCAGGACAAGCTGCGCAAGCAGCACAATGCCTCCCTCAGCCAGTTCGACAAGGCCAGGCTGGAGATGGAGCAGGCGGAGCTGGCGCTGCAGCTGGCGGAGATAGCGGCGCGCCAGATAGAGGATCAGATCCGCCGCAGCCAGATCCATGCCCCCTTCGCCGGGGTGGTGAACCATCACTTCATCCAGCCGGGGGAACATGTGGATGCGGGGGAGAAGGCACTGGCGCTGGTCAACCCGGATGCGCCGGACATCCGCTTGCAGGCCCCCATCGACTGGGCCCTGCGCCTGGCCCCCGACACCCTGCTCAAGGTCGAGGGGGCCGGTTTGCAGGGGGAGGCGAGCTATTACCAGCGGGCGGCCAGTGCCGACCCCGTCTCCCGGCTCATCGAGCTCAGACTCAAGCCGACTCAGGGCAGCTACATCATAGGGGCGCCGGTGCGGGTTGCCCTGCCCCTGGGGGGGCAGCAGGCCATGCTGCTGCCCAGGGACGCCCTGGTGCTCAACACCGAGGGTAGCGTGGTGTACCGGGTCGAGGGGGAGGGGGATGCCCTGACGGTGAGCCGGGTGCCGGTCACCATCTTGTTCGGTGACGAGCACCAGGTCGCCATCAGCGGCGCCCTGACCCCGGGGGACAGGGTGGTGGTGCGCGGCGCCGGGGCCCTGAGCGACGGTGACAAGGTGGAACTCTATCGCGGTAGCTGAGCGGCGTCATTCCCATGCAAAAACGGCTCCCGAGGGAGCCGTTTTTGTTGCCGGTGGCGGGGATCACTCGACCATCATCACCTTGCAGGTGTTGGTGCTGCCGACGGTTTCCATCTTGTCGCCGTGGGTCAGCAACACCATGTCGCCGCTCTGGAGCAGCCCCTTGGCCTTGAGCACGTCCAGGGCCTCGCGGCACACCTCGTAGACGGGGCGGCTCTCGTCGGCATCGAACAGCACAGGGGTGACGCCCCGGTAGAGGTTGGTCCAGGCGAGGGTCTTGGCATGGGGGGACATGGCGAAGATCGGCAGGCCCGAGCTGATGCGGGACATCAGCAGCGGCGTGGTGCCCGACTCGGTCAGGGCGACGATGGCCTGCACCCCTTCCAGGTGGTTGGCCGCATACATGGTGGACATGGCCACCGCCTCTTCCACCGAGGTGAAGGTGTAGTTCATGCGGTGGTTGGAGACGTTCAGGCTCGGGTGCTTCTCGGCCCCCACGCAGACGCTGGCCATGGAGGTGACCGTCTCGATGGGGAACTGGCCGGCGGCGGTCTCGGCGGAGAGCATGACCGCATCGGTACCGTCCAGCACGGCGTTGGCCACGTCCATCACCTCGGCGCGGGTCGGCAGCGGGGCGTTGATCATGGACTCCATCATCTGGGTCGCGGTGATCACCACGCGGTTCAGGCGGCGGGAGTGGCGAATGAGCTTCTTCTGCACGCCCACCAGCTCGGGATCGCCGATCTCGACACCCAGATCGCCCCGGGCCACCATGACGGCGTCTGAGCCGAGGATGATGTCTTCCATCGCCTCGTCGCTGGCGACGGTCTCGGCGCGTTCCACCTTGGCCACTATCTTAGCGTTGGAGCCGGCCTCGCGGGCCAGCTCGCGGGCGTAGCGCAGGTCATCGCCGCAGCGGGGGAAGGAGACGGCCAGGTAGTCCACGTTCATGCGGGCGGCGGTCTTGATGTCTTCCTTGTCCTTCTCGGTCAGGGCCGGTGCGGAGAGACCACCCCCCTTCTTGTTGATGCCCTTGTTGTTGGAGAGGGGCCCGGCCACGGTCACCGTGGTGTGAATACGGCTGCCTTCGACCCGCTCCACTTTCAACTGCACCCGGCCGTCGTCGAGCAGCAGGATGTCGCCCGCCACCACGTCATCGGGCAGGCTCTTGTAGTCGATGCCGACCTGCTCCTGGCAGCCTTCCCCCTTGCCGAGGGCGGCATCCAAGATGAAGCTGTCGCCGATGGCGAGATAGACCTTGCCATCCTTGAAGGTGGAGACCCGGATCTTGGGGCCCTGCAGGTCACCCATGATGGCCACGTGGCGGCCCAGCTTGGCGGCGATGGTGCGAACCTGTTCGGCCCGCTGGATGTGATCTTCTGCACTGCCGTGAGAGAAATTCATTCGCACCATGTCGGCCCCGGCGCGGATGATCCCCTCGAGGATGCCTTCGCGGTCGGTGGCAGGGCCGAGTGTGGTCACAATCTTTGTACGTCTTGGCATGAAAGACTCCAGTTTGAAGTTGATATGACTTGAAATACTGTCCCGGCGGGCAGAGCCCCGATCGCCATCGGAGGGGATCTTGTTGCTAAACGACAATACTACACAATGGCGGCAGGCACACCTAGCGGGGGCCCGGGGCCCCCACAGACTCAGGAGGAGTGGGGTGTATCAAAGCGGGATTCGCGCAAACCTTCCTTGACCTTCTTCAGGTTTTCACGAAATTTCATGCCGCGGCGCAGGGTGAAACCGGTCGCCAGCACATCCACCAGGGCGAGCTGGGCGATGCGTGACGCCATGGGCATGTAGACGTCGGTGTCTTCCGGCACGTCCATGGAGAGCACCAGGTTGCACTCCCGGGCCAGGGGGGAGTCCTTGGAGGTCATGCCGATCACGGTGGCATCGTTCTCCCGGGCCAGGGCGGCTATCTCCACCAGGGCCTTGGTGCGCCCCGTGTGGGAGATGAGCACCACCACGTCCCCTTCGCTGCTGTTGATGCAGCTCATGCGCATCATGACGATGTCATCGAAGCTCACCACGGGAATGTTGAAGCGGAAGAACTTGTTCTGGGCATCCCGGGCGACGGCGGAGGAGGCGCCCAGGCCAAAGAAGCTGATCTTCTTGGACTGGGTCAGGATGTCGACGCAGCGGTTGATGGCGGAGATATCCAGGCTGTTCTTGGCGGCATCGAGGCAGGCCATGGTGGACTCGAAGATCTTGGCGGTGTAGATCTCGGGGCCATCTTCCGCCTCGACGTGGCGGTTCACATAGGGAGTGCCGTTGGCCAGGCTCTGGGCCAGGTGCAGTTTGAAGTCCGGGAAACCCTTGGTGTCGAGGCGGCGGCAGAAACGGTTGACGGTCGGTTCGCTGACATCGGCCAGTTTGGCGAGGGCGGCGATGCTGGAGTGGATGGCCGTCTGGGGAGAGGCGAGGATCACCTCGGCGACTTTGCGTTCCGATTTACTGAAACTTTCCAAATTGTTCGTAATCTTATCGAGGGTATTCATTATTACCACCAGGATTTCTTGTAATTTAGCTTCAGTGTCTTGGCACTAAATAGCAGGCTGGGCGGGTTCAAAACCAGGATGATGACTATACAAGACAAGCGTTTACCGGGACTAATCTCGGCCATGTAAAGTATGACTCACGTCTAATTATTTCGTTATTTTAGTTACAAATTTCCACTCACTTCCTGAAAGCGCTTACAAATGTTGCAAAGCAACAACACTGTGAGCCCGCGCACGTTTGTCGCCTCCGGCCGCCCCGTCGGGCGGCGCCTCGGGTAGAATCCGTGCCAAATAATAAGCTCGGGACGCAGCGTCGCCCCGACCCGTAACGAAGGAGTGATTATGCAGCATACCCATGCCCTGGTCGGCGACGTCGGCGGTACCAATGCCAGGCTTGCCCTGTGCGAGCTGGCCACCGGCACCATTTCCCAGGCCAAGACCTATTCCGGGCTGGAGCATCCCAGCCTGGAGGCCGTGATCCGCCTCTATCTGGCGGAGCAGCTGGCGCAGGTGAGCGAGGCCTGCATCGCCATCGCCTGCCCGGTCAACGGCGACTGGGTCGCCATGACCAACCACAGCTGGGAGTTCTCCATCGGCGAGATGCAGGCCCGCCTGGGTCTGGCACGCCTGCTGGTGATCAACGACTTCACCGCCGTCTCCATGGCGGTGCCCGTGCTGTCGGATGCCGACAAGATCCAGCTGGGGGGCGAGGCTCCCCAGGCGGACAAGCCGGTGGCCATCTATGGGGCGGGGACCGGCCTTGGCGTCGCCCACCTGGTCAAGGCGGGGGCGCAGTGGCTGAGCCTGCCCGGTGAGGGGGGCCATGTGGATTTTGCCGCCAACACCGAGGAAGAGGATGCGGTGCTGCAGGTGATGCGCGGCGAGCTGGGCCATGTCTCGGCCGAGCGTTTCCTCTCCGGTCCGGGTCTGGTCAATCTCTACCGTGGCCTGGTCAAGTCCGACGGCCGCGAGCCGGCGGAGCTGGCGCCCCGGGAGATCACCGAGCGGGCCCTGGCGGGCGAGTGCCTCGATTGCCGCCGCACCTTAAGCCTGTTCTGCGTGTTGATGGGGCGTTTTGCCGGCAACCTGGCCCTCAATCTGGGGGCCTTCGGCGGCGTCTATATCGCCGGTGGCATAGTGCCGCGCTTCCAGGAGTTCTTCCTCGCCTCCGGTTTTCGGGTGGCGTTTGAAGACAAGGGCCGCTTCAAGTCCTATCTCAAGGAGATCCCCGTCTTCCTCATCACCCATCCGGGGCCGGGTCTGCTGGGGGCCGGGGCCTATCTGCGCCAGAGCATGGGAATGAGCCTCTGATTCAGTCTCGATTAAGGGGATGGCGCTTATAGTGCTCCCACGCATTCAAGACTCGTTGGCATCACAGGAGGTGGTGCAACGGGTCACTCATTGAATGTGTGTATCACCTGACAGAGTCTGAACTCGCTTGACCGGCCCATGGGCCGGTTTTTTTTGTCCGTCGTTCCCACTGCGAGTTTCAGGTGAGCTCGCCACCGGACGCTGGCGAGGGGGATTCCTGGTAGGGGGGGCTGGCTGGACTGGCGGCTGCCGGTCGCGACGGCGTCTTGCCCCGTCCGGGCTCAGGGGAGCGTCAGGGTGAATCTGGCGCCGCCCAGAGGGGAGCCATCCACCCGGATATCGCCGCCATAGCTGTGGACTATTTCGGTGACCACCGCCAGACCTATGCCCTGGCCGGGGGAGCTGTCGGCGCGCACCCCGCGCTGGAAGATCTGTTGCGACTTGGCGGGATCGATGCCGGGGCCATCGTCTTCCACCTCGATCAGCAGGCCCGAGCCCTGGCGGCGTACCTGCACCCGGATCTCGCCGATGGCGAACTTGCAGGCGTTGTCGAGCAGGTTGCCCATCAGCTCCATCAGATCCCCCTGCTCACCGGCGAAGAAGACGTCATCGTCGAATTGGAAGCGGGTTTGCAGCTTTTTGTGGCGATAGACCTTGGCGAGGCTGGCCAGCAGCTTCTCGATGAGGGGGACGGGTTCGGTCCCCTTGCCGGCGAGGCGTTTACGCCCGGTCACGGCCCGGCGCAGCTGATACTGGATCATCTGATCCATGGTCAGGATCTGCTCGTTGATGTTGTCGTGCAGCTCCCGCCCCAGCGGGATGTCCCGGGTCGTCATCTGAATGAGCGCCAGCCGGGTTTTCAAGCTGTGGGCCAGATCGTTCAAGGCATGCTGGTAACGCTGGGTCTGCTGACGCTCGTTTTCCAACAGCTGGTTGACCGATCCGGTCAGGGGGGTCAGCTCGCGCTCGTAGTCCTGGGAGAGGGCGTCGCGCTTGCCCGCCCGGATCTCGTCTATCTGGCGCGCCATGGTGCGCAGGGAGGAGAGGCTCCAGAAACTGGTGAGCAGCAAGAGGGCGCCGAGCAGGAGGTAGGCGATCAGGGCGATGCGGATCCGCTGATAGAGGTAGACCCGTATTTGCTGCTGGTACTGGTTGGCGGAATCTATCATCACCACGTAGTAGGTGACGGGGCCCTGACCCAGGTTGCGCATGAAGCGCAGGCTGTAGATGAAGTAGCTGTTGCCGCTCTCTACGGTGATCTGCTTGAAGACGTAGTCGTGATCCATCTTGCCGAGATAGCGCATCAGATCCGGACAGAGGGTGGGCTTGTTCTCGATCACCTCCGGCTTGTGCAGGCTGGACCAGCTCATCTGGCCATCGGCACGGCAGATCAGGGTATCGAGGGAGGGATCGACCGCCATCGGACTGAGGTCGTCGAATCCGGCCTGCCCGGGCTGGTTGGGGAGCTTGGCGGAGAACAGCTTGGAGAGATTCTCCTGCATCTGGGTGCTGGTCCGCTTGGCCAGTTCCTCCTGCTTGGCCAGGTAGAGGGCATAGACGGAGAAGGCCAGGATGAGGGCGACGACCAGCATGGTGCTCAGCATCATCTTGGCTAGCAGTGAGCGGCGAATGAGCATCATGGCTCCGGTCACCTCGATGGGGGCGGGGCAAGGTCCCGCCGTGTTTGGGGCCGCGCCCGCGTCAGCTGCATGACAGGTTGAAGATGTAACCCTGACGACGGATGGTGGAGATGGGCAGTATGGTCCCTTCCGGATCCAGTTTCTTGCGCAGCCGGCTCACCATCACCTCTATGGTGTTGGGGTCCCCTTCACCATCCCCATAGAGCTGATCGAGCAGCTGCTGTTTGGAGACCACCTGGCGGGCGTTGCGCATCAGATACTCCAGGATCAGGTATTCGAAACTGGTCAGCACCACCACCTCATCGGCGATGGTCAGCTCCTTGCGCGACAGATCCAGCACATAGTCCCCTGCCTGCACCCTGGGGGAGATGAAGCCGGCGCTGCGCCGCACCAGGGCATTGAGACGGGCCAGCAGCTCGTCTTTCTGGAACGGCTTGACCAGATAGTCATCGGCCCCCGCCTCCAGCCCTTCGACCTTGTCCTGCCAATTGCCGCGGGCGGTCAGCACTATGATGGGGAAGGCAATCTGCCGCTCTCGCAACTCTCTGATGAGCTGCAGGCCATCCATGTCCGGCAGGCCGAGGTCGATGATGGCCACGTCTATGGGGTAGTCCTCGGCATAGTGCAGCGCCACCTGGGCGCTGTCGGTGCCATGCACCTGATTCTGTGCCTCGGTCAGCAGGGTGGTGAGATGGTGATTGAGCAGCTTGTCGTCTTCGACCAACAATATTTTCATAAGGTGCACGATCATGGGGATCCAGGCTGTCAATTAGAGAATTTATATCGGGGAGAGTCAATCAGCATCCTAACAGGCGTGCCTGTATCGGGACTGAATCAGGAGGCCCTAAAGGGGATCGCCCACCCCCCCTGCCGTCAGCTCCCCCAGTGGCAAATGGGGCCTTGCATCGCCCGTGACGCCCGTTTTTCAGGGACCGTTGAGCCATGGTATGCCGCTTTGTCCCCCACCATGAGCGGCACTCATGACGTGATCTGCGTTCGTTTTTCCCCGCTCTCGACTTCCTTCCGCCGTCTGGCCGGTTATGATGGCCATCGGCTGACACCGCCACGGACAAGCGGGCCAGTGGCGGCTTGATGCGCCACTGTGAGTGGTTTTCAGGAGGGGAAACCGGGCGCCTCCTGTCGCCTGGACATCCGGTTTGCGGTGATGGCGGCAACATCTGCCCTGCCTGCCCATCGCCTGGTATCGGGTGTAGCGAGAGGATGTGCGACAATGAGAGACCCGAAGCGTCATCGCTTCTTTTATGCCAAGTTGGGCAGGGCAAATACCCTGGCAGAGAGATGCCTCAATGGTGACACCCCCATAGGGTGTATGGCGGTCCCGATCTTTTTTGATCTCAGGGCAGACACAAGAGCACAATTTGAACGTGAAGGATCGGCCAAAGAACAAGGAAGAAATTTTTTCTGGTGCTCTGATCATCCAGAGAATGCCTTCATCATAGTGCTGCATCAGGCTGAATTGCATATATTGCGTCCAGTGGCTGAGGCTCAATTTTTTCGATGCTCGAAAAAGTTCGGATATGCTGATGCTGGCGATTATGTGAAATTTCTGCCGGTCGAAGCGATGGGGAAATATCCCTTCAGTGAGATCCCCTTGATATTATCCAGCATGTCGGCAAATGCCTATTATTATATGGGGACTTTCAGGGAAATTACCGACTATGGAAATGTTCTTGCATTGCAACACCTGGTTGGTATCGATGCTATGCCGGTGACAACAGCGCAAGATATTATTCGTTGTTTGAGCAGTACCGAACTGGAAACCCTGACGGCAAAGATCTTTGAAGAGTCCGGCTGCTTTGTTCCATCCTATATGGGCGGCGTTCTCAAGGATGTTGATATCATCGCAAGAAATACATCAGAGAACATCATTCGTGTATTCGATACGGAGATAGCTCCCCGCCAGGGCGTCTCCATACAGGTGAAAAGATCGACGGGTAACACCAGCCAGGCAGGCTGTGACATTCTGATTTCGGGTGAGCGAGATGCCGAGACGGTTGTCACCTTGGCCAAGGCCAGTCCACGAACCAAACGGTGGCTTTCTGACTCACTTCACTGGTTGCCCAATGAGGCGAGAATCATGTTTGATTTAGAATAAAATCATACACGCCATCTCGGACAATCGCCTTGCGAGCACGGGCAGTGTCACGCATCGTTCGCAGAAGAAATATCCATTTCCGGTAGAGGTTATCATGAGAAATAGCAATATTGGTGAGCTGGTACTGAGTGAGCAGCAGATCCGGCAAGGCGTGACCATAGTGGCTGAAAAATTGAACGAACATTATAGGGATGCCGTCATCATCACCATAGTCCCAGGTGGCATATTGTTTACCGCCGACCTGGTCAGGCAGCTTGATTTTGATATATGCATGGACTATATCTCTTGCCCCCATATACCGGGGGAGAGGCATAACCAGTCTGATATCGTATTTCATGACAATATCGGCATTGAGGGCAGGGATGTCATCATGATCGATGATGCCATCGAATCAGGTGGGACCATGAAGCGCCTGGTGGAGCATATCCGCGGTCACTATGGGGTCAAGTCCCTCTCGATCGCGACACTCCTGGTCAAGCCAGGCCGAATAGATATTCCAGTACCACAGCATTATGCGTTTGAGATGAAAGATGATGCGTTGCTCGTCGGCTATGGCTTGCCCTGGCAAGACAAGATGAGAAATATTCCCTATATATCAAAACTGGTTAAATAGAGGGTGGCGAGTATCGCCACCCTGACCTAAGGCGGGGGAGAGGCAATATATCTGGCATGCCTCTGCTCATCAAATAGGCACCTAGTCCATATCCCTCTCTGCCCGATATTATTCATAAGCATTATGCTCATTGACTTGGCTGTCACGGCCCAATTCATCGGCAAAGATCAACCAGGTGGTGATGAAGAGTGCGGCAATGATGGGCCCCAGCACAAAGCCATTGATACCAAATACAATGATGCCTCCCAAGGTGGAGAGCAGGATCAGATAATCGGGCATCTTGGTGTCTCTGCCCACCAGGATGGGCCTGAGGATGTTGTCGACCAGGCCGATCACTAAGGCGCCAAAGAGGGTCAGTATGACCGCATCCACCAGGTTGCCGGACGCGAACAGATAGACGGCGACCGGCCCCCAGATAAGGCCAGCCCCCACGACGGGGATCATGGATAACAGCGTCATGACCACGCCCCATATTATCGGGCCCTGGATGCCCAGGACCGCAAAGATGATCCCGCCCAGCAGACCCTGCAAGATGGCGACGGCAAAATTCCCCTTCATGGTGGCCCTGGCCACTTCGGAAAACTTGGCAAGCATCAGTCTTTCCCGGCGATTGCCCAGGGGGAGGGCATCAATGATCTTCTCGACCAGATGCTGGCCATCTCTTATCATGAAGAAGGCGACATACAGCATGATGCAGATATCGAGTATCAGGCTGAATGCCCCTTGCCCCACGCTGAAGGCGTGCTGCGCTATATAGCGCGTAATAAATACCGCCGCATTGGTCAACTGATTCCTGACCTCACCATAATCTATCCCGAGGGAACTCATGATATCGTGCAGCGCGGGAAAGGAGGCCTTGATGGTGTCCAGATATTCACCAAAATTAATCTTTCCCGCCTGCATGGTTTGATAAAGACCATTGATCTCTTTCATGAAGGACCAACCAAGAAAGAGAACGGGCACTATCAGCACCACCACGCACAGCAACAGGGTCAGCAGTGATGCCCCATTTTTCCCCAGCTTGAATTGATGCCGGATTTTCTCATTGATGGGTAGGAAGAGCACTCCAATCATGCAGGCCCAGAAAATAGCAGAGAAAAATGGCATCAGCATCCAGATGAAAAAGCCACTGATGATGGCCAAGGCAAGCATGAAGGATCTATTTTCCAATGATGCAATCATGTTCAGTCTCCTGATTATTGTAGGCTGAAGACAAGCAGCAGTACGCCGAGTGCCAGGCGATAAATGACAAATGGCAGCATCCCCATGCGCTCTATTATTTTCAAGAAATAATGAATGCAGGCATAGGCGGCGACAAAGCTGACGACAATACCAATCAATAATTCACCCATGTCTATGTCTGCTGGACTCGTCATCAATTGCCAGCCCAGATATAGACCGGCAAGGGTGATGATGGGAATGGACAGCAGAAAGGAGAATGTCGCGGCCGTACGGCGATCGAAACCCAGCAAGAGTGCCATTGTCATCGTGATACCGGAACGGGAAGTACCAGGGATCAGGGCGATGGCCTGCGCCAGGCCGATTTTCAATGCGTCCTTGACCCCGATGTCTTTCATCTCCCTGGCGAGCGTGGACTTGCGGTCCGCATACCAGAGCAACAGGCCAAAGAGGAGGGTGCTGATGGATATCACCAGGGTCGAGCGTGCGCTGCCTTCAATGAATCCCTTGCCGACAAGGCCCATGACGGCCGCTGGTATGGTGGCCAGGATCAACAGCCAGGCGAGACGGCCCTGCTCCGTGCGCTGGCCGCGCAATGAGCGCCGCCAACCCTGGATGAGGGCGCCGACATCGCGCCGAAAATAGATGACGACCGCAGACAGGGTGCCGACATGGACGGCGACATCAAACGCCAGGCCCTGATCCTGCCAGCCGAAGATCCTGGAGGGTAATATCAAGTGCGCAGAGCTGGAGATGGGCAGGAACTCTGTCAATCCCTGGATCAAAGCCAGGAAGACGGATTGAAAAATGTCCATCAGATAACAAACCTCTATTTTTAGGGCCGAATCTACCACCCTTGTCTTATTGATGCCAAGGCAACTTTTATTTGAAATACGCGGTGTTGTTCATGTGATATTCACATCGTGCTTTGTGCAACGGCAGCACCAATAGCTTCGCCCATTGAACAAAATGGAATAAATAGACTTGGTTTTGATAAGTAATTGAAAGTGAATGACTTTTTAATTGTTTTCCTACTGAGATATTCGTTGCATCTGTCCCTTGAATGTCGCTAGAATCTGGTCAATTCAAACCACGCCGAGGTCCGTTTCCGTTTCATGAGTTTACTTATAGCATTCGCTGTATTGTCTATTGGTGTTTCCTTTCTATGTTCCATCCTGGAGGCTGCCCTCCTCTCGATTACCCCCAGTTATATAGCTCAACTGAAGCTGTCCAACCCCAGGCTTTATGAGCGCATGCGCCTGCTGAAAGACAAGATAGATCAGCCATTGGCTGCGATTTTGACCCTTAATACGGTTGCTCATACCGTTGGTGCCACAGGTGTCGGCGCGCAAGTGACCATCGTTTTTGGCGATGGTTATCTGGGGATGGCATCTGCTGTGATGACAGTGTTGATCCTCGTGCTGTCAGAGATAATGCCAAAATCCATTGGTGCTCGCCATTGGCGTGCATTGGCGCCGATATTGCCTGGATTGTTGAATGGCATGATTTTCTTGCTCAAGCCGTTTATTTGGATTTCCGATCAGGTGATGAAATTGTTCGGTGCCCATACCCCGGAACATGACATACGGCAAGAGATCAAGGCACTTGCGATGCTTGGTCGTGAGATGAACAAGCTTGACGAGGATGAGCAGCGCACGATTGCCAATATTCTGGATCTTCATGAAACCAGTGTGCGAGATATTATGACGCCCCGTACCGTGTGCCAGATTGTCAGCCCGGATATGACGGTGGCTGATTTTGCCAATCATGCGCATGCCAATCGTTTTTCTCGCTACCCTGTCATTGATAAGGATGAAAATCCATTAGGATTGGTATTTCGCTATGACGTGATCAACGCAGACCATACAGAGACGGTATCCAGCCTTGTCAAGCCGGTTACCATAGTGACGGACAAGGTGAATGTTGAAAGTGTCATGAGCCAGTTCATGCA
Organism: Aeromonas crassostreae; assembly: GCF_054052445.1. Lineage (NCBI taxonomy): Bacteria > Pseudomonadati > Pseudomonadota > Gammaproteobacteria > Aeromonadales > Aeromonadaceae > Aeromonas > Aeromonas crassostreae. The sequence continues at coordinate 37,671 of NZ_JBSTYM010000011.1, forward strand.
AGAGAGGCAGCATATGTTTCTCGTGTATGACGAGTACGGTACCTGGCTGGGCTTGGTGACGATGGAAGATGTTATCGAGACCATCATTGGCAAACCCATCATGGATGAGACGGATGAAATTCCCAATATGAGGCGCTTTGCCAAGCGTCGTTGGCAACACAGAATGAAGCATATCAACGAGGATTAATGGGCATTGACTTCCCCATGACATCTCACCCATTTGTACCATCAGACAGGTTATCGATATTTATTTATGGAACGTATTTTTGAAAAGCTGATGTATTCCTCACGCTGGATCATGGCCCCCATCTATCTCGGCCTGAGCCTGATCCTGCTGGCATTGGGCATCAAATTTTTCCAGGAGATACTGCATGTCCTGCCCAATATTCTGGCGATCCGTGAGGTTGATCTGGTGCTGGTCACCCTGTCGCTGATCGACATCGCCTTGGTGGGCGGACTCATCGTCATGGTCATGTTTTCGGGTTATGAAAACTTTGTCTCCCGCCTGGATGTGGGGGAGAGCGAGGACAAGCTGGGCTGGCTCGGAAAACTGGATGCAGGTTCCCTCAAGAACAAGGTGGCTGCCTCGATTGTTGCCATCTCATCCATTCATCTGCTGAAGGTGTTCATGAATACCGAGAACATCCCGAATGACAAAATAAAATGGTATCTGCTTATTCATGTCACCTTCGTCCTGTCAGCCTTTGCCATGGGCTACCTGGACAAGATCACCAAGGGCAAATGATGGCGGCGCGCTCACGCCGTCGACAGTGGGGCTGAGCCTGTCTGTCCCCCCATCGCGAATGCAGCGCCCTTGAGGTGAACTGACGCGCATTGAAAAAGCCAGCCCGTTTTCACGGGCTGGCTTTTTTGCTGTCCCCTGCAGGCAGGGGGGCAGTGGGGGCGGACTCAGCCGACCAGGCTGGCCCAGAGATCGTACTCGTCCGCCTCGTCGATGCGGACCTTGACCATGTCGCCGGGTTTCAGGCCGGTCTCGCCGTTCAGGTAGACAAGGCCGTCGATCTCGGGGGCGTCGGCGAAGGAGCGGCCGGTGGCGCCCTCTTCGTCCACCTCGTCGATCAGCACCGTCATCACCTGACCGACCTTGCGGGCGAGCTTGCGAACGGAGACCTGCTGTTGCAGCTCCATGAAGCGCTGGAAGCGCTCCTCCTGCACGGCTTCCGGCACAGGATCCGGCAGCTCGTTGGCCTTGGCGCCTTCGACCGGGCTGTATTTGAAGCAGCCGACGCGGTCCAGCTCCGCCTTGTCGATGAAGTCCAGCAGCATCTGGAACTCTTCTTCGGTCTCGCCGGGGAAGCCGACGATGAAGGTGGAACGCAATGTGATCTCGGGGCAGATCTCGCGCCACTTCTGGATGCGCTCCAGGGTGCGTTCGACGGTACCCGGGCGCTTCATCAGCTTCAGGATGCGCGGGCTGGCGTGTTGCAGCGGGATATCGAGATAAGGCAGTACCTTGCCATCGCGCATCAGCGGGATGACGTCATCCACGTGGGGGTAGGGGTAGACGTAGTGCAGGCGCACCCAGATGTCGAGCTTGGCCAGCTCCTCGCACAGGGCCACCATGCTGGTCTTGACCGGCATGCCGTCGTAGAAACCGGTGCGGTGCTTGACGTCGACGCCGTAGGCGGAGGTGTCCTGGGAGATCACCAGTATCTCTTTGACGCCGGCCTCTTTCAGACGCTTTGCCTCGGCCAGCACTTCGCCGATGGGGCGGCTCACCAGATCCCCGCGCATGGAGGGGATGATGCAGAAGGTGCAGCGGTGGTTGCAGCCTTCGGAAATCTTGAGATAGGCGTAGTGGCGCGGGGTCAGCTTGACACCCTGGGCCGGCACCAGGCTGGTGAAGGGGTTGTGGGTGGGTTTTTCCACGTATTTGTGGACGTGGCCCAGCACCTCTTCATAGGCGTGGGGGCCGGTGATCTCGAGCACCTTGGGGTGGATCTCGCGGATCTGGTTCTCTTTGGCACCCAGGCAGCCGGTGACGATCACCTTGCCGTTCTCGGCCAGGGCCTCGCCGATGGCTTCCAGGGATTCCTGCACTGCGCTGTCGATGAAGCCGCAGGTGTTGACCACCACCAGTTCCGCATCGTCATAGCTGGGCACCACGTCGTACCCTTCGGTACGCAGCTGGGTCAGGATGCGCTCGGAATCGACCAGGTTTTTAGGGCAACCCAAGGAGACGAATCCTACTTTGGGGGCCTGTTTTGTGTTGGACATCGCTCAATCACTCTTAGGTGGCTCTCTTATAAGGGCGCGGATTTTACCGGAATGGCTAACCAAAAACTATACAGCGGGCGCAACGGAGCAGAACAAACTTTGTGGTGGCGCCAGCGTGCCGACCTGGGCGCTGCCCTCGGAGCGGTACCGTGAGCCCGGGCTTTTCCGGTTTCAGTCAAATCTGCTACTGTGACCCAGGGTTTATCACGGGTGATGGAGAGCAAGATGAAGATTCGACTGCTGGTCATGGCAATGGTACTGGCATTGGCTTCGGCCCCAACGCTGGCGGATTGGGCCAAGGTGAAGGAGGCCGCCACCGAGCTCGGCAGCGCGGTGAGCGAGACCAGCAAGGAGGCGTGGCAAGATGTCACGGATTTTTCCAAACAGACCTGGGACTCGGTCTCCCGGTGGGGAGAGGAGACCTTCAACACCGCCGGGGAGTGGAGCGACAAGAGCGTGACGACCGGCAAGGCATGGTTGGAGACCGCCGACAAGCAGCTCGACACCCTGCTCGAACCCAAGACCCCGGCCGAGGCCAGAACCGCCCTCGATACCATGGCCGACACCGCCCTGGTGCGGCTGTTCAACGAGCAACCCTCCGCCAAGCTGCTGTTTGACCAGGCCTATGGCTATGCGGTGTTTGACTCGCGCAAGTTCTCCCTGATGGTGCACACCAACCAGGGATCCGGGGTGGCGGTCAACCGTCAGGACGATAGCCGTACCTATATGAAGATGTTTGGCGCCGGTTTGGCCGCCGGGCTGGGGGGCAAGTTCTACCAGCAGGTGATCCTGTTCGAGGACAAGGCCAGGTTCGATGCCTTCGTCAATCAAGGCTGGGAGGCCACCTCCGAGGTGGGCGCCGTGGCGGGCAAGGAGAGCGCCGAGCTGACGGCCAAATACAATGGCGGCATGGCCATCTATCAGATCGGCGAGAAAGGGCTGCTGCTCGATGCCAATATTTCCGGCTCCAAGTACTGGCTCGATGACGATCTGAACAAGGAGTAGCCGCCCGGGCTCTGCGGGAAATGTTTCTTGTATCATATTGAAATGCGGTCTGTTTAAATGACGCGACGCGCAGTAGAAGAGGGCCTTTCGCCCTCTTTTTCATGGCCGGGAACGGCGCCTCTGCTCGCCCTGCCCGGCAGCCAGGCGTGCCTGGGTGGCTCCCTCATCGCTCCTGGTTGGCACCTTATTTGCTTAAGTGATGCCAGCGTCAATGATTTGTCTGGGGAAGGGTGATGGAAATAAGTGCAAGCAGCCTGATGCAAGAGATGCAGGCCCTCAAGGTAGAAGCGGGTATCCCGGCCATCAGCCAGCCGGCCGGTCAGGTCAGCTCGGATTTTGGCCAGCTGTTGCAGCAGGCCCTCGGCCACGTCAACGGCCTGCAGGGGAACGCCAACGATCTGCGCAGCCGGCTCGACATGGGCGACAAGTCGGTGGATCTCTCCGATGTGATGATCGCCGGCCAGAAAGCCTCCATCGCCTTCGAGGCGACGGTGCAGGTGCGCAACAAGATGGTCGATGCCTACAAGACCATCATGAATATGCCGGTATAAGGGTGCGCATGCCGCGACCCGACCAGAAGATAAGGACCTGATCTGTGGCGAACGAACAAAACGGCGACCTGCTGATCAATCACGAAGGGACCAGCGCCCTCGATGAGCATGAACAGAAGAGTTCCGCACTGGGGTTCCTCTCCAACAGCGATGTGCTGCGTCAGATCACCCTGATCCTGGGACTGGCCATCTGCCTGGCCATCGCCGTCTTCATCCTGTTGTGGGGCAAGGAGCCGGAGATGCGGCCCCTTGGCACCTACAACACCGAGGAGCTGGTAGCGACCCTGGATTACCTGGATCAACAGAAGATCCCCTATCAGGTCGAGGGCAGAAGCGTGCTGGTCAGCGCCGAGAACTACGGCGACATCCGCCTGCGCCTGACCCGGGCCGGGCTCGGCACCAGCAGCGTCAGCAGCAATGACGGTGAATCCATCCTGCTCAAGGACTCCAGCTTCGGGGTCAGTCAGCGGATGGAGGCCGAACGCCTCAAGCTCAGCCGCGAGCGTCAGCTGGCGAGCGCCATCGAACAGTTCCAGAACGTGGGCAAGGCCCAGGTGCTGCTGGCCATTCCCAAGGACAATGTGTTCGCCCGCAACGAGCGCAAGCCCAGCGCCACCGTGGTGCTGACCCTCAAGGGCAGCGCCCTGGGACAGGGGGAGGTGGACTCCATCGTCGACATGGTCGCCTCCGCGGTCCACGGCCTGGAGCCGACCCGGGTGACGGTCACGGATCAGAGCGGTCGCCTGCTCAACTCAGGCTCCCAGGATCCCGTCTCCGCCCAGACCCGCAAAGAATTTGCCATGCAGCAGAAGCAGGAGCTGGAGTACAAGCAGAAGATAGACGCCATCCTGATCCCTGTGCTCGGCATGGACAACTACACCGCCGAGGTGGATCTCGCCCTGGACTTCTCCCAGCAGGAGCAGACCCGCAAGACCTACAACCCCGACCTGCCCGCGGTGCGCTCCGAGATGACCCTGGAGGAGAACAGTGCCAGCGGCGCCAATGGCGGCGTGCCCGGCGCTCTCTCCAACCAGCCGCCCGCCGCCTCCGGCATCCCGGAGAAGGCGGAAGGGGGCGAGGGCGGCACCAGCGCCGGCCGCTCCCGCAAGGAGGCGACCCGCAACTATGAACTGGACACCACCGTCAGCCACACCCGCCGTCAGATGGGGGGCATTCGCCGCATGACGGTGTCGGTGGCGGTGGATTACAAGTCGGTCACCGGCGCCGTGGGCGCCGTCAGCCGCGAGCCGCGCAGCCAGGCCGAGATAGACACCCTGCGTCGCCTCATCAGTGGCGGCCTGGGATTTGACGTGACCCGGGGTGACACCCTGGAGGTGGTCGCCATCCCGTTCAATCGCCCCGAGCTGGACGTGATGCCGGACCTGCCCATCTACGAGCAGCCCTGGTTCTGGCGCGCGGTGCGCATCGCCGCCTCCGTGCTGGTCATCATAGTGCTCATCGTCACCGTGGTGCGGCCCATGCTCAAGCGCCTGCTCTACCCGGATGTCAAACCCGAGAGCGAGCTGGATCTGGACAACAGCATAGTGCTGGGTGGCGACGACGAATTGAGTCTGCTGGCGGCCCAGGCCGAGGCCGAGCCCATCTTCGGGGTGCGCGATGGTCACCTGAAACTGCCGGATCTCCATCGGGATGAGGACCTGCTCAAGGCGGTGCGGGCCCTGGTGGCGAACGAACCGGATCTGGCCGCTCAGGTCATTAAAGAATGGGTAACCAAAGATGCCTGAAGAGAATAAGAACCAAGTGACCGGCAACGACATCAGCGACGGTCAGCGCCAGATCCTCGACCAGATGTCGGGGATCGAGATGGCCGCCGTGCTGATGCTCAGCCTCAACGAGGAGGATGCCGCCCAGATCTTCCGCCACCTCGAGCCCAAGCAGGTGCAGCGCCTGGGCATGTCCATGGCTTCCATGTCGGATTTCAGTCACGACAGGGTGGCGGCGGTGCATCGTCAATTTATCGACGACATCCAGAAGTACACCAACATCGGCATCGGCAGCGAAGACTTCGTGCGCAAGGCCCTGGTGGCGGCGCTCGGGGAAGACAAGGCCAGCAACCTGGTGGATCAGATCATCCTGGGCTCGGGTGCCCGGGGTCTGGACTCCCTCAAGTGGATGGATGCGCGCCAGGTGGCCAGCATCATCCAGAACGAGCACCCCCAGATCCAGACCATCGTCCTCTCCTATCTGGAGCCGGAGCAGTCCGCCGAGATCCTGAGCCAGTTCCCGGAGCAGGTGCGCCTGGATCTGGTGATGCGCATCGCCAACCTCGAAGAGGTGCAACCGGCGGCGCTGCAAGAATTGAACGACATCATGGAGAAGCAATTCGCCGGCGCCGCCGGTGCCCAGGCGGCCAAGATGGGCGGCCTGAAGGCGGCGGCCAACATCATGAACTACCTGGATACCAACGTCGAAGGCCAGCTGATGGATGCCATCCGCGACTCCGACGAGGAGATGAGCCAGCAGATCCAGGACCTGATGTTCGTGTTCGAGAACCTGATCGACGTGGACGATCGGGGCATCCAGACCCTGCTGCGGGAAGTGCCCGGGGATCTGCTGCAACGGGCCCTCAAGGGCTCGGACGATCAGATGCGCGAGAAGATTTTCAAGAACATGTCCAAGCGGGCCGCCGAGATGCTGGCGGACGATCTGGAGGCCATGGGGCCGATCCGCGTCTCCGAGGTGGAGGCGGCCCAGAAGGAGATCCTCTCCACCGCCCGCCGTCTGGCGGATGCCGGCGAGCTCATGCTGGGGGCCGGTGGCGGCGAGGAGTTCCTCTAAGCCCGGCCTGCCTGGGGGATGAACGGGCCGCTGCCTGAGGCCCTGCGCCAGGCAGGTATGGCGTGATGACGGCGTGATGCACGGGGCGCCAGTCCCGATGAAGGGTGTCAGATGGGAGTGCCTCTAGAGCATGAATGACAAGAACAGCAAGCTGCGCGGCTACATGCGACCGGATACGGCGGGCACCCAGATCGAGACCTGGGGCTGGCCCGAGATGGAGGTGGCCGCCGAGGTGGAGACCAATGCCCTCGGCCTGACGCCGGACTGGTATCGCCAGGAGGAGGAGGTCGTAGCCGAGGAGCCGGCGCCCGAGCCCGCCCCCAGCCTCACCGCCGAGGAGCTGGAGGCCATCCGCCAGGCCGCCTGGGAGGAGGGCATGGCCGAGGGCCAGGCCGCCGGTTTTGCCAAGGGCCTGGAGGAGGGCAAGCTCGAGGGCCTCAAGCAGGGTCACGAGGCGGGCATGACCCAGGGCAAGGAGGAGGGGCTGGCCCTGGGCCGCGAGCAGGTGGAGCAGGAGCAGGCCCACTGGCGCCTGCTCGCCTCCCGCCTGGCCGAGCCCCTGGCCGAGCTGGACGCCGGGGTGGAGCAGCAGCTCATCGCCCTGGTGATGCAGCTGGCCCGGGCCCTGATCAAGCAGGAGGCGGTGACCTCGCCGGCCCTGCTGCTGGGCGCCCTCAAGGAGGGGCTGGCCCTGCTGCCCGCCGCGCGCCAGGGAGTCACCCTCTCCCTGCATCCGGATGACATCCAGCGGGTGGTGGCGGCCTTTGGCGAGGAGGAGTGCGAGCGGCGCCAATGGCGCTTCGAGAGCGATCCCACCCTGGTGCCCGGCGATCTTCAGCTCGCCACCGAACTCTCCAGCGTGGATCTGACCCTCTGTGGGCGCATCGACCAGCTGCTGCGCAACTTCCTGCGGGAAAACCAGCACGACTAGCCTGGGCCCCTTCATGAGGATCGAGTGATGAGCAACAGCCTTTCCCAACGACTGCAACGATACCGGGTCGGCGAGATCGCCCCCAAGACCCCGGTCGCCGGAAAGTTGACGCGGGTGGTGGGCCTGACCCTGGAGGCGGTGGGGTGCCGGGCCGCCATCGGCGCCCTGTGCCGCATCGATACCCAGGATGGCACCCTGGAGGCGGAGGTGGTCGGCTTCTCCGGCGATCGCCTGTTCCTGATGCCGAGCGAACAGCTCAAGGGGGTCATTCCCGGCGCCCGGGTGGTGCCCGTCACCGAGGAGCACGGCATCCCGGTGGGCATGAACCTGCTCGGCCGGGTCATCGACGGTATCGGCCAGCCCCTGGACGGCCTGGGCCCCATCCTCGCCGCCCAGACGGTGCAATTTGCCCAGACCCGCATCAACCCCCTGGCCCGTCGCCCCATCCACAGGCCGATGGACGTGGGGGTGCGCGCCATCAATGCGGTGCTCACAGTGGGTCAGGGTCAGCGCATGGGGCTGTTCGCCGGCTCCGGGGTCGGCAAGTCGGTCTTGCTCGGCATGATGACCCGGGGCTCGGTGGCGGACGTGGTGGTGGTCGGCCTCATCGGCGAGCGGGGCCGGGAGGTGAAGGAGTTCATCGAGGAGATCCTTGGCGCCGAGGGGCGCGAGCGCGCCGTGGTGGTGGCCGCCCCGGCCGATGCCTCCCCCCTGATGCGACTCAAGGGGTGCGAGACGGCGCTCGCCATCGCCGAGTATTTCCGGGATCAGGGGCTCAACGTGCTGCTCTTGATGGACTCGCTCACCCGCTATGCTCAGGCCCAGCGGGAGATCGCCCTGGCGGTGGGGGAGCCTCCCGCCACCAAGGGCTACCCGCCCTCGGTGTTTGCCAAATTACCGGCGCTGGTGGAGCGGGCCGGCAACGGCAACGACGGCCAGGGCTCCATCACCGCCTTTTTCACCGTGCTGACCGAGGGGGACGATCTGCAAGACCCCATCGCCGATGCCGCCCGGGCCATCCTGGACGGCCACATAGTGCTGTCGCGGGAACTCGCCGATTCGGGCCACTACCCGGCCATCGACATCGAGAAATCCATCAGCCGGGTCATGCCCCAGGTCACCTCGGCCGAACATCAGGGGCTGGCTCGGGCCCTCAAGCAGTACTACTCCCTCTACCAGCAGAACCGGGATCTCATCACCATCGGCGCCTACAGCCAGGGGGCGGATCCGCGCATCGATCGGGCCATCAATCAGAAACCCTATCTGGATCGCTTCTTGCAACAAGGCATGCGCGAGGTCATCCACTACGACGATGGCCTGCAAGCCCTGCAACTGGTGGCCATGCCCCTGATGCAGTAATGGGGATCCGCCCCGCGCCGAGCAGCATGAGGTAGTTGATGAGCAAGGGATTGATGTTATTGGCCGAGCGCCTCGAGGCGGCCGAGCAGCAGGCCGCCCTGGCCCTGGCCAAGGCCCAGCAGGATCTCAAGCTGTTCTTGCAGCAGCAGGACGCCCTCAACCAGTACCGCCAGATCTATCACCAGCAGTGGACCGACCGCGGCCTGCAGGGGATCAAGGCCCAGCAGAATGCCCAGTATCACGCCTTCATCAACAAGTTGGAGCAGGCGGCGACCCAGCAGTACGAGGGGGTGCTGCAGATCCGCGAGGCCCTGGGCCAGCGGCGGGAGGAGTGGCTGGCGGCCCAGCAGAGGCGCAAGGCGGTGGCCCTGCTGCTGGACAAGCAGGCCGATCGGGCCCGGCAGCAGGCCCAGCGCCAGGAGCAGAAAATGCTGGATGAGTTCGCCCTGCGTAGCCGAACCCTGCATTCTGGCCTGTAACTTGCTTTGTCTTGTTCGATGGCGCGCCCAGGCGTGACCCCATCTCGATGCAACCAGGCCTTATCGGCGCCCAGACCCCGGAATCCAGGATGATGCAGACACTGTTGACCCCCACTTCCCCGCCGATCGGCGGTGACAAGCCTGCCGCGCCAGGGCTGGCGCGGTCCGCTGACGGCGCCGTCCTGGACGGTGACAAGGCCGACTTTGCCGAGCTGATCAGTCAGTATCGACACGGGGGCGAAGCCACCCCGGTCAAGGGGCAGGTCAAGGAAGAGAAGGTCGCCCTGGCCGCCGCGGACAGGGAGCCGGGCGCCTTGCCGCCCGCTGCCGGGCGTCAAGAGACTGACGCCGTGCCGGTGGCATCCGACGGTCAGGCCGATGACGCCGACGGCGGGCGCACCCCGGGCCTCTCCGGGGATGACGCCTCTGCCATCATGGCCGGCAACCCCTTCCTCGTTCACCTGCAAGACTCCCTCAATCAGGACACCCGTCTGGTCGCCCCGGGCGAGGCCGCGAGCCTTGGGGAGGAGCGCGATGGCAATGCCTTGCCGCCTGGCTCCGCGCTCCCCGCCGCCAGGGGGGCTGCCCAGGCCGATGGTGAGTCCAAACGCCTTGGGCAGGGGGAGGGCGCCGCCGAGGTAAATCAGGCAACCCAGGCAACCCAGAACACCAAGGAAACCGAAGCAACCCTGGCCTCAGCCCTGCTCGGGGCGGCAGGGGATCACGAGGCCCTGGCCGGCGAAGCGGACGAGGCCTCTGGTACGCAGGCTCCCCCCAGGGTGGGTGAGGCCGTCCGGCTGGACGGCGCCTTGACGACCGGCATGGTCACCGGCATGACGAGCGGCGAGACGCCCGATGTGGCCGTCGACGAGACAACTCATATGGCTGCCGACCAGGGCGCTGGCAAGACAACCGAGATGACGGCCGACAAGACGCCAGAGAGGGGGCCAGAAATGTCCCCTGAGCCTGAGGTCAGCACCCCGGCCGATGCCTATGCCGCCGGCAATCGCGTCGCCCGGCAGGCGGGCCAGGAGCAGGCTGCCGCCGACGGGGAGCAGGCCCTGAGCCAGACCGAGTCCGGCCTTCGCCAGGAGGCGCCAGGCAAGGATAGGGTCGCACCCCAGATTGCAGCCCAGGCCCCGGCAGCCTCCGGAGCGAACCCGGCGGTGGCGCCGACCCTGGCTGCGCCCCAGCAAGTGCTGGCCCAGGCCCAGTCCCAGGGCAGCCAGGCCCCCCTGGCCAGCCTGCCCCAGGGCGACGCGGCCGCGGCCATGGATGGCGCCACTAAGCAGGCTCAGAAAGGGGCCCCCCTGGGGGCCAGGGGCAGGCTGGCGAGCCTGACCCGGGGCGAGGCCGCCGCCGAGCCGAAGCGGGAAGAGGAGGCCCAGGCCGCCGGCCAGCCGCCAAGTCAGGCCGCGGTGGGGGAGACCCGGATCGGCACGGCGCCCACCGGCCAGCCCAGGGCCGAGGCCGCCGCCTTGCCCCATCTGAAATTGGCGAGCCAGGATGCCCCGGCCGAGTTGCAGCAGAGGGTCAACGTCATGCTGGCTGACAAGTTGCAGCAGGCGGAGATCCAGCTCGACCCCCTCGGCCTTGGCAAGATGAAGATCCAGATCCAGCTTGGTCAGGACAACCAGGCCAGCGTCAACTTCGTGGTACAACATGGCCAGACCCGCGAGATGCTGGAGCAGGCCATGCCCAGGCTCAGGGAGATGCTGGCGGGGCAGGGGCTCTCCCTCGGTCAGACCTCGGTGCAGCAGCAACCCCAGCAGCAGGGCCAGCCCGGATCACAGCAGCAGACCCAGGGGGGCGGCTTCTCCCAACAGGGAGGCCAGGGCCAGGGGGGCGAAGGTCGTCAGCCGAGCCAGCATGAGGGGGAAACCGGTGTCACCCGGCTCACTTTGTCCATGGATGCGGCAAACGAGAGCGGAATTGATTTCTATGCTTGATGCGCCCCAAGTTAAGTTTATGATATCGAACAAGTTTGATTGAGGGTGGACAAGAGATGGCAGACGATAGCGAACTGACGCTCCAGGATCCGGCGGCGGCCAAGAAAAAGAAGATGATCATCCTGGCCGCCATCCTGGTGGTGCTGCTCATCGGCGGCGGTGTGGCCGCCTGGTTGCTGCTCTCGGGCGGTGACGAGGCCGCCAAGGCCCAGACCAGCGCCCAGACCGACGGCCAGCCCCAGGATCCGGCCACCCAGCCCGCCCTCTATGTGGGGATGCCGCGCCCCTTCGTGTTCAACGTGACGGGCCAGAGCCGGGATCGGTTGGTGCAGATCAAGGTGCAGCTGATGGTGCGTGGCGCCCCGAGTGAAGCCCTCGCCAAGCAGCATGTGCCCCTGATCGAGGGGACCCTGCTGCGGGTGTTCAGCGCCGCCAGCGCCGAGCAGCTGGTCACCTTCGAGGGCAAGGAAAAATTGCGCAATGACTCATTGGAAGAGTGCCGTCGGGTCCTCAAGGATCTGACCTCTTCCCCCGTAATCGAACAAGTGCTGTTTACCGGCTTTGTAATGCAGTAGGTGAAGCGTGAGCGATCTGTTAAGTCAGGACGAAATTGATGCCCTGTTGCACGGGGTCGACGATGTCGAAGAGGAGGAGATAGGGGCGGCCGGGGATCCTGGCATCACCCAGTTCGACTTCTCCTCCCAGGATCGCATCGTCCGGGGACGCATGCCCACCCTGGAGCTGGTGAACGAACGTTTCGCCCGCCACATGCGCATCAGCCTGTTCAACATGATGCGGCGCACCGCCGAGGTGTCGATCAACGGCGTGCAGATGCTGAAATTCGGCGAGTATGTCCACACCCTGTTCGTGCCCACCAGCCTGAACATGGTGCGCTTTCGCCCCCTCAAGGGGACGGCCCTCATCACCATGGAGGCGCGCCTCGTCTTCATCCTGGTGGAGAACTTCTTCGGCGGCGACGGTCGCTACCACGCCAAGATCGAGGGGCGCGAATTCACCCCCACCGAGCGGCGCATCATACAGATGCTGCTCAAGCTGGTGTTCGAGGATTACAAGGATGCCTGGGCGCCGGTGATGGACGTGGGCTTCGAGTATCTCGACTCCGAGGTGAACCCGGCCATGGCCAACATCGTCAGCCCCACCGAGGTGATAGTGGTGAGCTCCTTTCACATCGAGCTCGACGGCGGCGGCGGCGATTTCCACGTGGCCATGCCCTACTCCATGCTCGAACCCATCCGCGAGCTGCTCGATGCCGGTGTGCAGAGCGACAAGGGTGACACCGACGTGCGCTGGAGCAAGGCCCTGCGCGACGAGATCATGGACGTCAAGGTGGAGCTCAAGGCCAAGCTGCTGGAGACAGAGCTCTCCCTGCGCGAGCTGATGGAGCTGCAACCCGGCGACATCATTCCGGTGGAGATGCCCGAGAACCTGCTGGTCTATGTGGAGGACCTGCCCACCTTCCACGCCAAGATGGGGCGCACCAAGGAGAATGTGGCGCTCAAGATTGTCGACAAACTCAAGCGACCGGACGGGGTCAAGACCGAGATGCACCTGGTCACCCGTGGCGGCGTGCGCATTGATGGCGAGGCCGAGCTCGAAGAGCTCGAGCGCAGCATCGATGATCCAAACCGATGACAGGCCAGGGGCCCGTCCAATCATGAACCGTAAGGAAGTAAGATGAGCACACCCGAAGACGAGCAGGATCTGATGGCCGACGCCTGGGCCGCCGCCCTGGAAGAGCAGGTCACCGCCGAGGTCAAGCCGGCTCCCCTCGAGGAGCTGAGGGACGATGCCCCCATCAGTGCCGAGGAGCGTCGCAAGCTCGACACCATACTCGACATCCCGGTGACCATCGCCATGGAAGTGGGTCGCAGCCAGATCAGCATCCGCAACCTGCTGCAGCTGAACCAGGGCTCCGTGGTGGAGCTGGACAGGGTGGCCGGCGAGCCCCTGGACGTGCTGGTCAACGGCACCCTGATCGCCCACGGCGAAGTGGTGGTGGTCAATGACAAGTTCGGCATTCGGCTGACCGATGTCATCAGCCAGATCGAGCGGATCAAGAAACTCAAATGATCCGAGCCGCCATCCTGCTGATGTTGCCGCTGCCCGCCCTGGCGCAGGCCAGTGCCACGGCGCCGAGCCTCACCTCCTGGCTGCTGTCGAGCCTGATGGTCATCGGCCTCATCCTGGTGCTGGGGTTTTTGCTCAAGAAGAGCAAGCTGACCGCCCAGCTCGGGGGCGGCCAGATGAAGGTGATCGCCAGCCTGCCCCTCGGTTACAAGGAGAAGCTGCTGGTGGTCAAGGTGGGGGAGCAGCAGCTGCTGATCGGCGTCACCCCCCAGCAGGTCAATTTCCTCTATCGCCTGGAGGAGCCGCTCGATGAGCGTCAGCCTCAGGCCTTCGCCCAGCAACTGGGCAAGCTGATGGCACGCCATGACAAAGAGTAACGGGACAAACTGCCTCCCCGGGATGAGACGCTGGCCCTGGCTGTTGCTGCTGCTCTCGCCCCTGGCCCTGGCCCAGGATGGCATGTCGGCGGTGACCGTCACCACCCTGGCCGACGGCAGTCAGGAGTACAGCCTGACCCTGCAGGTGCTGGCGCTGATGACGGCCCTCTCCTTCCTGCCGGCCGTGGTCATCATGATGACCTCCTTCACCCGCATCATAGTGGTGCTCGGGATCCTCAGACAGGCCATCGGCCTGCAGCAGAGTCCCTCCAACCAGGTGCTGATCGGCATCGCCCTCTTCATGTCGTTCTTCATCATGTCCCCGGTGCTGGATCGCATCAACGAGGAGGCGCTGCAACCCTATCTGGCCGAGACCATCACCACCCAGGAGGCGCTGGAGAAGGCTCAGCTCCCCCTGCACCAGTTCATGCTGGCCCAGACCCGCATCAAGGATCTCAACACCTTCATGGAGATAGCCAACGTGCAGGTGGAGACCCCCGCCGAGGTACCGCTGCGGGTGCTGATCCCGGCCTTTGTCACCAGCGAGCTCAAGACCGCCTTCCAGATAGGGTTCATGCTGTTTCTGCCCTTCCTGGTCATCGACCTGGTGGTGGCCAGCATACTGATGGCCATGGGCATGATGATGCTCTCTCCCATGCTGGTCTCCCTGCCGTTCAAGCTGATGCTGTTCGTCATGGTGGACGGCTGGAACCTCATCCTGGGATCCCTGGCCAACAGCTTCGGCCTGGGCGCGGGATAAGGGAGGCGCCATGTCACCGGAAACCTTCGTCGACGTGTTTCGAGAGGCGCTCTGGCTGGTCACCATCATGGTGTGTGCCGTGATCCTGCCCAGCCTGATGGTGGGGTTGGTGGTCGCCATCTTCCAGGCGGCCACCTCCATCAACGAACAGACCCTGAGCTTCCTGCCCCGGCTGGTGGTGACCCTGCTGGCCCTGGGAGCGGGTGCCCACTGGGGTCTGCAGAGCCTGATGGACTTCTTCGTGCTGATGGTGAGCCAGATCCCCGAGGTGGTGGGATGAGCGGCGCGGGGCAGGGGTCGTGACCTTCTCCAGCCAGCTCATCCTGGAGTGGCTCGCCTCCGTGCTCTGGCCCCTGGCGCGGATCAGCAGCCTGCTGATGGTGATGGCGGTGTTTGGCAGCAAGCTGGCCCCCATGCATGTGCGCATGGGGCTCTCGCTGGCCATCAGCTTCCTCATCGCCCCCCTGTTGCCCCCCATGCCCCAGGTGGCGCTCTTCTCCCTGGGCAGTTTTCTGATCCTCGGCCAGCAGATCCTGATCGGGGTGGCCCTCGGCCTGATGACTCAGTTTCTGATGGAGAGCTTCGTGATGGCGGGCCAGGTGATCTCCATGCAGACCAGCCTGGGTTTCGCCTCCCTGGTGGATCCCATGAACGGCCAGTCCGCCCCCGTGGTGGGCCAGTTCTACCTGATGCTGGCGACCCTGGTGTTCCTCGCCCTGGACGGTCACCTCATCATGCTGCGCATGGTGATCCTGAGCTTCGATACCCTGCCGGTGGGCAATGGCGGTCTCTCGGTCGCCTCCCTGCGCACCCTGGCGGGCTTTCTCGGCGTCATGTTCCAGGCGGCCCTGGTGATGTCCCTCTCCGCCATCGTCGCCCTGCTGCTCATCAACTTCGCCTTCGGGGTCATGACCCGGGCCGCCCCCCAGCTCAACATCTTCAGCATCGGCTTTGCGGTCAGCATGATCTCGGGGCTCTTCATCCTCTGGCTCACCATAGGCGGCTTCCTCGGCCACTTCGATGCCCTCTGGCAGCGGGTGCAGGAGACCGGCTGCCAGCTCATCGAGACCCAGTGTCTGGGGGGCGCCCATGGTTGAAGGAGGGGCATTGACCCTGGCCCTGACGGCCCCCTGCTCACGGGAGGCAGGCCACCATGGCTGATACCGATCAGGAACGTACCGAACAGGCGACGGGCAAGCGATTACAACAGGCCCGGGAGAAGGGGCAGATCGCCCGCTCCAAGGAGCTGGGCACCGCCAGCGTGCTGCTGGCCGCCGTGTTCGGTCTGCTGATGGTCAAGGAGTCCCTGGCCACCGCCATGCTCAAGGTGATGACCATGGGCTTTACCCTGGAGCGGGAGCAGGCGTTCGACCCCAGCGCCATGTGGACCATGGTGCCGACCCTGATCGGCGAGGTGGTGTTCCCCCTGGGTCTGCTGTTCGCCCTGGTGGCCCTGGCGGCCTTCATCGGCAATACCCTGCTCGGCGGCCTCAACTTCTCCAGTCAGGCCATGATGCCCAAGTGGAGCAAGCTCAGCCCCCTCGCCGGTCTCAAGCGGATGTTCGGGGTGCAATCCCTGGTGGAGTTGGTCAAGTCCATCGCCAAGGTCCTGTTCATCACCCTGTTTGCCTGGTGGATGCTGTCGAGCCAGTTCGACCACCTGCTCAACCTCTCCCTGGAGGCCTTTCCCGGCGGCATCATCGATGCCCTCGAGCTGTTTTTGTGGATGCTGATCATCCTCTGCTGCGCCCTGCTGCCCATCGTCGCCATCGACGTCCCCTTCCAGAGCTGGAACCATGCCCGCCAGCTCAAGATGACCAAGCAGGAGGTCAAGGACGAGTACAAGGACTCAGAGGGCAAGCCCGAGGTGAAGGGGCGAATCCGGCGCCTGCAGATGGAGATGGCGGCGCGGCGCATGATGGGGGACGTGCCCAAGGCCGATGTCATCATCACCAACCCGACCCACTACTCGGTGGCGCTGCAATACGATCAGGGCAAGCCGGGGGCGGCGCCCAAGGTGCTGGCCAAGGGGGTGGACGAGGTCGCGCTCAAGATCCGCGAGATAGGCCGGGAGTACGAGATCCCCATACTGCCGTCCCCGGCGCTGACCCGTGCCATCTACCACAGCGCCGAGATTGGCCAGGAGATCCCCGAGGGGCTGTTTGCCGCCGTGGCCCAGGTGCTGGCCTATGTCTATCAGCTCAAGAAGTTCCGCCGTGGCCGGGGCCGTCGCCCGCAGCCCCTGGGCAAGGACCTGCCCATACCTCCGGAATACCGCAAGTGACGTCTTGGCCAACCGTCTCTGGACAGGGACCTGCTCATTGCGCCGGAATACCGCAAGTCACGCCAGGGCCGCAGCCCGCAGCCTCTTGGCATCCCCCGCAAGCGCCCTCGTCAGGCCGCAGCTGACAAACTTCTGACACAGTCAAAATAAAAGCATTACAAATCAGTAAATTGCTTTATTGGCTCGATGTTTGCTTTAATCCCTCTCATCTGGGATCAAGAACTGAGAATCGTCATGACAGTGCGGGCATCATTGGGCCGATTGAAAGCGTACCGCGGAATAGTGGGCAAGGGGCTCGGCACGCCGCTGCTGGTGTTGGCCTCCCTCGGCATGGTGATGCTGCCCATCCCGCCGCTGATGCTCGATACCCTGTTCTCCTTCAATATCGCCCTCTCCATCGTGGTGCTGCTGGTGGCCGTCTATACCCGCCGTCCCCTGGAATTTGCCGCCTTCCCCACCGTGCTGCTGATAGCGACCCTGCTGCGACTTGCCCTCAACGTCGCCTCGACCCGGGTGGTGCTGCTGGAGGGTCACAACGGGGGCGACGCCGCCGGTCATGTGATCGAGGCATTTGGCAACGTGGTGATCGGTGGCAACTATGCGGTGGGCATCATCGTCTTCCTCATCCTGGTCATCATCAACTTCGTGGTGGTCACCAAGGGTGCCGGGCGGATTTCTGAAGTCAGCGCCCGCTTCACCCTGGACGCCATGCCCGGCAAGCAGATGGCCATCGATGCGGACCTGAACGCCGGTCTCATCAATCAGGAGGAGGCGCGCAAGCGCCGCGCCGATGTGACCCAGGAGGCGGACTTCTATGGCTCCATGGACGGTGCCTCCAAGTTCGTCAAGGGGGATGCCATTGCCGGCATCATGATCCTCTTCATCAACATCATCGGCGGCTTCATCATCGGCATGATGCAGCACCAGCTCAGCTTCGGCGAGGCGGCAGAGGTCTATACCCTGCTCGCCATCGGTGACGGCCTGGTGGCCCAGATCCCCTCCCTGCTGCTCTCCATCGCCGCCGCCATCATAGTGACCCGCCAGAACACGGATCAGGACATGGGCACCGCCATGCTGGGCCAGCTGTTCGACAATCCCAAGGCCCTGGTCATCTCTGCCAGCATCCTGCTGATGATGGGGCTGGTGCCCGGCATGCCGCACCTGGCCTTCCTGAGTCTGGGGGCCGTGGCTGCGGCCGGTGCCTGGTGGCTGCTGCGCCGGGAGAAGCAGAACCAGGCCAAGGCGGCGAGCGGTGAACTCTTGCCGGCCAACGGGGATGCGCCCGTGGAGCAGAAGGACTTGAGCTGGGACGACGTCATGCCGGTGGACATCATTGGCCTCGAGGTCGGCTATCAGCTCATCCCCCTGGTGGACAAGAGCCAGGGCGGGGAGCTGCTCAACCGGATCAAGGGGGTACGCAAGAAGCTCTCCCAGGAGCTGGGCTTCCTGGTGCCGGCGGTGCATATCCGCGACAACCTGGATCTGGCGCCGAACCAGTACCGCATCACCCTGATGGGGGTGAGCACGGGGGAGGCGAACGTCTACCACGACAAGGAGATGGCCATCAACCCGGGCCAGGTGTTCGGCCAGATCCAGGGCATCCCCACCCAGGACCCCGCCTTCGGGCTGGAGGCGGTCTGGGTCGGCAAGGATCAGGTCTCCCAGGCCCAGACCCTGGGTTATACGGTGGTGGACGCCGCCACCGTGGTCGCCACCCACCTGAGCCAGATCCTCTCCAACCAGGCGGCCCTGCTGCTCGGCCATGACGAGGTGCAGCAGCTGCTGGACATGATAGGAAAACATCAGAGCAAGCTGGTGGAAGGGCTGGTTCCCGAGGTGATCACCATGGGCAACCTGGTCAAGGTGTTGCAGAATCTCCTCAATGAGGGCGTGCCTATTCGCGACATGCGCACCATACTGCAGACCCTGGTGGAATACGGACCCCGCAGCCCGGATCCCGAGGTGTTGACCGCGGCCTGCCGCATCGCCCTGCGTCGCCTCATCGTGCAGGAGATAGCGGGCCCGGATCCCGAGTTGCCCGTCATCACCTTGGCGCCAGAGTTGGAACGTATATTGCATCAATCCTTGCAGGCGGGTGGGGGCGAAGGGGCCGGCATAGAGCCGGGCCTGGCGGAGCGGATGCAGCGCTCCCTGCTCGAGGCCACCCAGCGGCAAGAATTGGAAGGTCAACCGGCGGTGCTTCTGACATCGGGGATCCTGAGAAATACCCTGGCCAAGTTTGTCAAGAATGCCATTCCAGGATTGCGCGTCCTGTCCTATCAGGAAGTACCGGATGACAAGCAGATCCGTATTGTCAGCGCGGTAGGGCAGCACTAGTTAGCGGAGATGACGGGTGAAGATTAAGCGGTTTTTTGCCAAGGATATGCGCACGGCCCTGGCCGAGGTCAAAGAGACTCTCGGGCCGGACGCCGTCATCATGTCCAACAAAAAGGTCACCGGCGGGGTCGAGATCGTCGCCGCCATCGACTATCAATCCCAGGTCACGATCCCGAGGGATGTGCCGGTTCGCCGCCAGTTGAACGAAGAGAGCGTCAATATTTCGTCTGCGGCGCGTCAGGTGGCGCGACCGGCCCCCGGGCGCGGCGAGGCGCCCGCCGGCGGCCAGAGCCGCAATGAGCAGTATGCCGATACCCTGGCCGCCCTGCTGGCCCGTCAGCAGCAGCTGACCCCGAACCAGTCGAGCGGACTGGGGGCAGGGCGTCCGGCGCCCCAGGCGGCCGAGGCGCCCCGTACCCTGGCGGAGCAGGGCAACTGGGCCGCCCCGCAACCGGCCAAGCCCAGGGCCAGACCCGCACCGGCGCGGGCACCCCAGCCCCAGCGCGACCCGGAGATGGAAGGGATGCGCCAGGAGATGGCCTCCATCCGCAAGCTGCTGGAGCACCAGATCTCCGGCCTGATGTGGCAGGAGGTGGAACGCCGCGAGCCGATGCGGGCCCTGCTCATCAAGGAGCTCAAGAAGATAGGGTTCGATGATGCCTTCGCCGATCAGCTGGCGGGTCTCATCCCGGAAGAGATGTCCATTCATCAGGCCCTGGCCCAGCTGGCCGAGGTGCTGACCGCCCAGCTCAAGGTGAGCGAGGACGAGATCCTGCGCCAGGGGGGCGCGGTGGCGCTGCTCGGGCCGACCGGGGTGGGCAAGACCACCACCATCGCCAAGCTGGCGGCCCGTTTTGCCATGAAATATGGCGCCGAGCAGGTGGCGCTCATCACCACGGACAACTACCGGATCGGCGCCCACGAACAGCTGCAAACCTATGGGCGCATCATGGGCTGCCCGGTGCGCCAGGTGCGCGATGCCGAGGAGCTGGCCAGCGCCCTCTATCAATTCCGCCACCGCCGTCTGGTATTGATCGATACCGCCGGCATGGGGCAGCGGGATGTCAGGCTGACCGAGCAGCTCGACACCCTGGTCAAGAGTGCCAAGGTGCAGATCCGCAGCTACCTGGTGATGTCGGCGACATCCCAGCGCCGGGTCATGCAGGAGGCCATGGATCACTTTCGCCGCATTCCCCTCTCCGGCTGCATCCTCACCAAGCTGGACGAGAGCATCAATCTGGGGGAAGTGATCAATGTGTGTATCCAGAATGCGTTGCCCATCAGCTACATCACCGATGGTCAGCGGGTTCCGGAAGATATTCAGATAGCCAACGCGGCCCAGCTCGTCGGCGCGGCCATGGGGTCGCTGGACCGGGAGAGCGAAGAGCCCTACTTCTGGGGCGCGGGGTTTGGTGAGGGCGAGGATTCAGATTCTTATGAGTAACATACCTATGGATCAGGCGAGTGGTCTGCGCAAAATGCGTTCAAATAACCGAGTGAAAGTGATCGCCGTCTCCGGTGGCAAGGGGGGCGTCGGCAAGACCAACGTCACCCTGAACGTGGCCGGTGCCATGGCGGCCCAGGGCAAGCGGGTGATGGTGCTGGATGCTGACCTGGGTCTGGCCAACGTCGACGTCATGCTGGGGCTGAGGGTGCACCGCAACCTCTCCCACGTGCTGGCGGGGGAGTGCACCCTGGACGACATCATCGTCGAGGGGCCCTACGGCATGATGATAGTGCCGGCCACCTCGGGCACCCAGTCCATGGTCGAGCTGTCGCCGGCCCAGCACGTGGGGCTGATCCGTGCCTTCAGCGAGATGAAGACCCAGGTCGACATCCTGCTGGTGGACACGGCCGCCGGCATCTCCGACATGGTGCTTAGCTTCACCCGCGCCGCGCAAGACATCATGGTGGTGGTGTGCGACGAGCCCACCTCCATCACGGATGCCTACGCCCTCATCAAGATCCTCTCCAAGGATCACGGCGTGTTCCGCTTCAAGGTGGTGGCGAACATGGTGCGCTCCCTGCGAGAAGGCCAGGAGCTCTATGCCAAGCTGACCCGGGTGACCGACCGTTTCCTCGATACCTCCCTGGAGCTGGTCGCCTGCATTCCCTATGACACCAACTTGCGTGCCGCGGTGCGCAAGCAGAAACTGATCGTCGAGGCCTTCCCCAAGTCGCCGGCCGCCCTGGCGTTCCGCGCCCTGGCCAACAAGGCGGCCAGCTGGCCCATCCCGCACCAGCCGGGCGGTCACCTGGAGTTCTTCCTGGAAAATCTGCTGCAAAAACCGGCCATCACAGAGGAAGGATCTCGTGAATAAAGCCCAAGCCTACCTGCGTCATCAGGATTCCTATGTGCTGGTGGAGCGCCACGCTCCGTTGGTGAAACGGATCGCCCAGCATCTGTTGGCTCGTCTGCCGAGCAGTGTCTTGCTGGATGACCTGATCCAGGCAGGTATGATTGGGCTGCTCGAGGCCTCTCGCAACTTTGACGGCAGCAAGGGCGCCAGTTTCGAGACCTATGCCGGCATCCGCATTCGCGGCGCCATGCTCGACGAGATCCGCCGTGGCGACTGGGTGCCCCGTTCGGTTCACCGCAACAGCCGCACCATAGCGGACGCCATCGAGAACGTGGAGCAGGCCCATGGCCGCGATGCCCGCGACACCGAGGTGGCCGCCTATATGGGGGTGGGCCTTGGCGAGTATCACGCCATGCTGCAGGATGTCTCCTGCGGCAAGATCATCGGCATCGAGGATCTGGGGGTGAGTGAAGACGTCATCGGCGGACCGGAGGCGGGCAACAACCTCGGCTTCGACGAGCTGGCGGCGGAACGCTTCCAAGCGGCCCTGGCCGAGAACATAGGCCGTCTGCCGGAGCGGGAAGCCCTGGTGCTCTCCCTCTACTACGACGAAGAGTTGAACCTGCGCGAGATTGGTGAAGTATTGAACGTAAGTGAGTCTCGGGTGAGCCAGATCCACAGCCAGGCGATGCACAGATTGCGTGCTCGCCTGCGAGATTGGCACGCATAAGCGTGTCATGGCTACACTGGCCCCCGACTCTCAGGCATAATCCGCACCCTGCAACCTGCGCTAACGCATCATATGAGTGAGCCGCCCTGGCGGCTATCTAGGAGGAAAATTTGGACAAGAACATGAAAATCCTCATCGTCGATGACTTTTCGACAATGCGCCGGATTATCAAGAACTTGCTGCGCGATCTCGGCTTCAATAACACCCATGAGGCGGACGATGGCAACACGGCGCTGCCCATGCTGAAAAATGGCGACTACCAGTTCGTGGTCACCGACTGGAACATGCCCGGCATGCAGGGCATCGACCTGCTCAAGGCGATCCGCCTCGACGACAAGCTCAAGCACCTGCCGGTGCTGATGGTCACCGCCGAAGCCAAGCGCGAGCAGATCATCGAAGCGGCCCAGGCCGGCGTCAACGGTTACATCGTCAAGCCGTTCACCGCCGCCACCCTCAAAGAGAAACTCGACAAGATCTTCGAGCGGATCGGCTAAGGGGTCCGCCATGACGGCCAAAACGAGTGCCATTATCTCCCTCGAGCAGGCGAGAAGGCTGGTCGCCCACCTGGAACAGGGCGAGTTCGAGTCGGCCGACGACCTGCTCGCCGACATCTGCGCCCCCAATGCGGCCGCCCTGTTCGACAAGGTCGGCCAGCTGACCCGCCAGTTGCACGACTCCCTGCGCGACTTCCAGCTCGACCCCAGGCTGCCCTCCCTCGCCAACGAGGAGATACCCGATGCCCGCGAGCGGCTCAGCTATGTCATCGACATGACGGACAAGGCGGCCAATCGCACCATGGATGCCGTCGAGGCCAGCCTGCCCATCGCCGATCGCCTCAATGACAATATCCAGTTGGTACTGCCGAACTGGCAGGCCCTGATGTCGCGGGAACTCGGCCTGGGACAGTTCAAGGCACTCTGCCATCAACTGGATGATTTTATTAAGGCTTCCGAATCCGATGCCGATAAATTACGACAACTGCTGACCGATATCCTGATGGCTCAGGATTTCCAGGACTTGACCGGCCAAATGATCCGCCGGGTGATCACCCTGGTGCAGGAGGTCGAGACCAAGCTTATCGAGATGCTGACCATGTTCGGGGACGCCTCGGCCGAACCGAGTGCCCCCAAGGCGCCCATCAACGGCATTGAGGCGGAAGGCCCCATCATGAATCCGCATACCCGCAGCGACGTGGTCAACGGTCAGGATGATGTGGACGATCTGCTGTCCAGCCTCGGATTTTAACGGTCTGCCGCCCGGGCTCGCGCTCGATGAGATACAGGGCTCTGTTGTGCCGTCTGCCGCGTCCCGATGGGAGACGAGGCAGGCAGCCTCCGCCCAGAGCCCCCTGTGACAGGGACGGATCAGTTGTTCAACCCCGGATTCTAATGGAGTGACGAATGGCCTTCGAAGTTGATGAAGACATACTGCAAGACTTTCTGGTCGAAGCATCCGAAATTTTGGAACAGTTGTCTGAACAACTGGTCGAACTCGAGAAGCGCCCCGACGACAAGAACCTGCTCAACGCCATCTTTCGCGGTTTTCACACCGTCAAGGGGGGCGCCGGTTTCCTGTCGCTGACCGAGCTGGTGGACGTCTGCCATGGGGCCGAGAACCTGTTCGACATGTTGCGCAACGGCAAGCGAACCCTCAGCGCCGAGCTGATGGACGTGATCCTGCAGGCCCTCGATGCCATCAATGTGATGTTCGCCCAGGTCCAGAACCGTGAGCCGATCAGCGCCGCCGCTCCCGAGCTGCTGCACGATCTCCATGAGCTGTGCAAGCCCCAGGGGGAGGAGCAGCTGCTGAGCGTCTCCAGCGCCAGTGCGGCCCCTGTGGTCGCCCCCGAACCCGAACCTGAACCTGAACCCGAGATCGCCCCTGCGCCCCTGGCCGGCGGTGGCGGCACCATAGACGAGATCTCCGACGACGAGTTCGAGCGCCTGCTCGACGAGCTGCACGGAGCCGGCGGCGCGCCGACCCAGGCCGCCCCTTCTCCCGCCCCGGCCCCCGCGGCCAGCGGCGACATCACCGACGACGAATTCGAAGCCCTGCTCGATCAACTCCATGGTCAGGGCCAGCATCTGGGGGCTCCGACCCCCAATCCGCTGCAGTCGGTGCAAAGCGAGGTGGATGCCCTCATCGATGATGACGAGTTCGAGCGCCTGCTCGACGAGCTCCATGGCCGTGGCCAGGGCCCCGCCGTCACCATGAAGTCGGCGACCCCGGCATCGGCCCCGACTCGGGTCGAGCCGGTGGCCGCCCAGCCATCGTCTCCCGCCGCGCCGGCCCCGGTGGCCGCCAAGGCGGCCGTCCAGCCATCGTCCCCTGCCGCCGCTCAGGCCCCTCTGGCCGGCAAGGCCGCGCCCAAGCCGGCGGCCCCCGAGAACGCCGCCGCCGTCCAGAGCGACAGCACGGTGCGGGTCGACACCAAGACCCTCGACGTCATCATGAACATGGTGGGGGAGCTGGTGCTGGTGCGTAACCGCCTGGTGAGCCTCGGTATCGCCAGCAACGACGAAGAGATGTCCAAGGCGGTCGCCAACCTGGATGTGGTGACGGCGGATCTGCAGGGGGCGGTCATGAAGACCCGCATGCAGCCCATCAAGAAGGTGTTTGGCCGCTTCCCCCGGGTGGTGCGCGACCTCGCCCGCAGCCTGAAAAAAGAGATCGAACTGGTCATGGTGGGGGAGGAGACCGACCTTGACAAGAACCTGGTGGAGGCCCTGGCCGATCCCCTGGTTCACCTGGTGCGCAACTCCTGCGACCACGGCGTCGAGATGCCGGACGTGCGGGAGAAGGCGGGCAAGCCCCGTCAGGGCACCATCACCCTGAGCGCCTCCCAGCAGGGGGATCACATCCTGCTCTGCATCGAGGATGACGGCGCCGGCATGGATCCGGAGAAGCTCAAGTCCATCGCCATCAGCCGTGGCGTGCTCGATGCCGACAGCGCCGCGCGCATGAGCGACACCGATGCCTACAACCTGATCTTCGCCCCCGGTTTCTCCACCAAGGCCGAGATCTCCGACATCTCGGGCCGCGGCGTCGGCATGGACGTGGTCAAGACCAGCATCGTCAGCCTCAACGGCTCCGTGCACATCGACTCCACCTTCGGCAAGGGCACCCGCCTCGAGATCAAGGTGCCGCTGACCCTGGCCATACTGCCGACCCTGATGGTCGAAGTGGGGGAGCAGACCTTCGCGCTGCCGCTCGGCTGCGTCAACGAGATCTTCCACCTGGACCTGAAGAAGGCCAATGTGGTGGACGGCCAGCTCACCATCATAGTGCGCGACAAGGCGATCCCCCTGTTCTACCTGCACAAGTGGCTGATGCGCGGCGCCAGACGCCCGGGCAACCAGGAGTCGGGCCACGTGGTCATCGTCCAGATCGGGACCCAGCAGGTCGGCTTCGTGGTCGACAATCTCATCGGGCAGGAAGAGGTGGTGATCAAGCCGCTGGACAACCTGCTGCAGGGCACGCCGGGCATGGCGGGCGCCACCATCACCAGTGATGGCGGCATCGCGCTCATCCTCGATGTGCCCAGCCTGCTCAAGGCCTATGCGCGCAGACAATAATCCTTCGGGTCCAAGGAGTTAGAAAAATAACAATGGCAGTCAAGGTATTAGTCGTCGACGATTCGAGCTTCTTCCGCCGCCGGGTCAGCGAGATCATCAATCAGGATCCCCAGCTGACCGTCATCGACACGGCCCAGAACGGCCGTGAGGCGGTGGACAAGGCCATCGCCCTGCGCCCCGATGTCATCACCATGGACATAGAGATGCCCGTGCTCGATGGCATCAGTGCGGTGCGGGAGATCATGGCCAAGTGCCCCACCCCCATACTGATGTTCTCTTCCCTGACCCACGAGGGGGCCCGCTCCACCCTGGATGCCCTGGACGCCGGGGCCTTGGATTTTTTGCCCAAGAAGTTCGAAGACATCGCCCGTGACAAGGACGAGGCGGTGCGCCTGCTGCAGCAGCGGGTCAAGGAGATAGCCCGCAAACGCTTCCTGATGTCCGCCCGCCCGCAACCGGTGGCGAGCGCCCCCATCGCCAAGGCGGCGCCCGCCACCGCCCTGCGCGAGCGCTCCCCGCTGGCCGAGCGCCCCGTGCTGGCCGAGCGGCCTCAGCCTGCCGCCAGCTTCAAGCGCAGCGGCAAGAGCTATCAGCTGGTGGCCATCGGCACCTCCACCGGCGGTCCGGTCGCCTTGCAAAACGTGCTGACCAAGCTGCCCCTGGATTTCCCCCATCCGATCCTGCTGATCCAGCACATGCCGGCCACCTTCACCGCCGCCTTCGCCGCGCGCTTGAACGGCTTGTGCCAGATCGGGGTCAAGGAGGCGCAGGATGGCGACGTGCTCAAGCCCGGTCACGCCTATCTGGCGCCGGGGGGCAAGCAGATGCTGCTGGAGGGACGCGGCGCCGGCGCCCGTCTTCGCATCATCGACGGCAACGACAAGGTCAACTACAAGCCCTGTGTCGACATCACCTTCGCCTCCGCCGCCAAGACCTATGGCGACAAGGTGCTGGCCATAGTGCTGACCGGCATGGGGGCCGATGGCCGTGACGGGGCTCGCCTGCTCAAGGAGCAGGGGGCCACCATCTGGGCCCAGGACGAGGCTTCCTGCGTGGTCTACGGCATGCCCCAGGCGGTCGCCAAGGCGGGCATCGCCTCCGAATCCCTGCCCCTGGACAGGGTCGCCCAGCGCATCCTGGTCGAGTTGGGCCGCTAGATGGGATGGCTCGGTCTGTTGCTGGCCCTGGTGGCCATCGCCCTCGCCCAGTGGTGGCATGGGGGCAGCTTGCAGACCCTGCTCGACGGTCCCGCCTTCCTCATCGTGGTGGGAGGCACCCTGGGAGCCGTGATATTGCAGACCCCGCGCCAGTATCTGTTGCAAGCCTGCGCCCAACTCGGCTGGGTGTTCAATCCCCCGGCCTGGGATCTGGCCCGCCAGGGGGAGCGGCTGCAACGCTGGGCCCAGCTGGCTCGCCAGCAGGGGCTGCTGGCCCTGGAGGCGTCGGCGGACGAGGAGACGGATCCCTTCACCCGCCAGGGGCTGGCCATGCTGGTGGACGGGGTGCCGGTGGAACAGATGCGCCAGCTGCTCGAGTCCGACATCGACCTCAGCCAGGAGCGCAACGAGCACGCGGCCCGGGTGTTCGAGGCCATGGGGGGCTATAGCCCGACCATCGGCATCATAGGGGCGGTATTGGGCCTCATTCAGGCCATGTTTCACCTGGAGGATCCGGCGGCGCTCGGCGCCGGCATCGCCGTGGCCTTCGTGGCGACCATCTACGGGGTGGGCTTTGCCAACCTGATCTACCTGCCCCTGGGCAACAGGCTGCGCGCCTTTCATTACCACTATGGCCTCTATCAGGAGATGACCCTGGAGGGGCTGCTGGCCATCGCCCATGGCGACAACAGCCTGCAGCTGGAGCGGCGGCTCAAGAGTTACCTCAAGGGGGAGTGAGCATGCGCAAGCGCTATCGTCTTCACCTGAGGGGCCACGAGCAGCTGGACCGCTGGCTGGTCTCCTATGCCGATTACATGACCCTGATCTTCGCCCTGTTCGTGGTGCTCTATTCGGTGGCCATGGTCGACAAGGACAAGTACCGGGCGGTGATCGAGGGGATGACCCAGGCTTTCGAGGGGCGCCCCCTGCAAGGGGAGGGGCTGCTGGAGCGGGAAGGCCCCGCCATCCTGCCCCCGGCCGGCGCCTCGGGCAAGCCCCTGCTCGCCGAGGCGGCCCAGGCCCAGGCGAGCGCCCTGGCCCCCATCTCCGGGGTCCCCATCGCCCAGGAGGGAGAGCCCCTGGCCGAGCTGGACGATCGATTGCGCAAGGCGCTGGCCCCCTTGCAGGATGCCGGTCTCATCGACATCAAGCGGGACGAGGAGTGGCTCAATATCGCCCTGGATTCGGCGCTGCTGTTCTCGAGCGGCAGCGCCTTCATGGGGCCCAATGCCTCGCCCCTGCTCAATAGCCTCTCAAGTATTCTCAAACCGGTCGATAACTATGTGAGGGTGAGGGGCTATACCGATAACCAGCAGATCCATAATGAGATTTTCAGCTCCAACTGGGCGCTGTCCGCGGCCAGGGCAGAGGCGGTGCTCGGCGCCCTCATTGCCGAGGGCGTGCGGCCGGAGCGGCTGGCCTTCGAGGCGTATGGCGAGTTTTCCCCCTTCGCCAGCAATGAAACCGAGGCCGGCAGGGCCAAGAATCGCCAGGTGGTGGTCGCCATCTCCCGCCTGCGCTGGGTGGCCCCGGTCGCCCCGGCCCCCGAGCCCGTCATGGCCAGGCGCGAAGCGGCGGCGCCTCGGCCGGACGCACAGGACATCAACGTCATTGCCTTACCGGGCGGCGGCATACGAATTACCACGAGACAGGATTAACACTGTGATTGTCTGGGCGGTTGCCAATCAAAAGGGTGGGGTAGGTAAAACCACCACAGTCGTCTCACTGGCCGGGATCCTCGCCCAGAAGGGGCACAGGGTGTTGCTGATCGACACGGATCCCCATGCCTCCCTCACCTCCTATTTCGACTATGACTCGGATCGGCTCGAGGGGACCCTCTACGAGCTGTTCCAGGCGGTCAAGCCCAGTGCCGAACTGGTCAACAAGGTGACCCTCAAGACCCGGTTCGACAACATCAGCCTGCTGCCGGCCTCCATCACCCTGGCCACCCTGGACAGGGTGATGGGCAATCGGGAGGGGATGGGGCTGGTGCTCAAACGGGCGCTGCTGCGCATCCAGGACAGCTATGATTATGTGCTGATCGACTGCCCACCCGTATTGGGGGTCATGATGGTCAATGCCCTGGCGGCCTGCGATCGCATCCTGGTGCCGGTGCAGACCGAATTCCTGGCCCTGAAGGGGCTGGAGCGGATGATGAAGACCTTCGAGATCATGCAGCGTTCCAAGCGCGACAAGTTCCGCTTCACCGTGATCCCGACCATGTTTGACAAGCGGACCCGGGCCTCCCTGATGACGCTGCAGTCCATCAAGGAGCAGTATGGCGAGGCGGTGTGGAATGCCGTCATCCCCATCGACACCAAGTTTCGGGATGCCAGCCTGCAGCACATGCCGCCCTCGATCTTTGCCCCCGGCAGCCGGGGTTGTTATGCCTATCAAACGTTATTGACCCACCTGGACGCCCTGGAGCGTAAACGGGTGCAGGAGGTGGTGGTATGAGTGAAATCACCCAGACCCGGGCGATGGATGATTATTTCCATTCCCTGCTGATCGATGATTTGTTGCAAGAGGAGCTGCTGCAAGAGGAGGCGCCGACCCTGGCCCCGGCCCGTCAGCCCCTGGCGCTGCGCCAGCGCGCCGCCGCCCCCTATGCCGAGGTGGAGCCCGAGCGCAGGGCCCAGCTGAGCGAGCTGCTGGCCCAGGTGAGCAAGGTGCGGGTCGACATGGATGCCCTGGGCCAGGAGGCGCAGAGCGACGCCTTCGCCCTGGCGAGCGAGGCTAGCCCTGTGCCGAGTGCGCTGGCGGCCCAGCCCGAGCCCAGGGTGGAGATCGAGACCGCAGTCGAGACAGTGCCCCCCCAGGGGCTGATGGAGGTGGCGCCGCTCGCCCCGCCCGAGGTGCAGACCGCCAGCCTCGAGGCCGCCGTGGTCGCCCCGGCGCCGGAGGCCTGGCAGAACATCGAGGTGGGCAACGAGTTTCAGGCCCTCTTCTTCGAGGTGGCCGGGGTCACCTTCGCCGTGCCCCTGATGGAGCTTGGCGGCATTCATCAACTGGGGGAGGTCAGCGCCCTGTTTGGTCAGCCCAAGTGGTATCGTGGCATCATGACCCAGCGCGAGCAGCAGATGAGCGTGGTGGATACCGCCCTCTGGGTGATGCCGGATCAGGAGCTCGAGGTAACCGATTATCAATATCTGATCATGCTGGGTGAGTCCAACTGGGGACTGGCCTGCCACCACCTGAAAGGGACCGAACTGTTGCATCGGGATCAGGTCAAGTGGCGCCACCAGGAGGGCAAGCGCCCCTGGCTCGCCGGCATGGTCAAGGAGAAGATGTGTGCCCTGCTTCACGTCAGGGAGTTGCTGGTACTGCTGGCGCGGGGCGTCAATATCACGGGGCGCTGATCGCCACCCTTCGCCGGAACGAGACGTTTTCATACAAGGAACAAGACATGACAGAAAAGCGCAATATTGCCCAGAACCTGGCGGAAGACGAAGTGTTGCAGTGGGTCACCTTCCAGCTCGAGAACGAGACATATGGCATCAATGTGATGCAGGTGCAGGAGGTGTTGCGCTACACCGAGATAGCCCCTGTGCCCGGCGCGCCCGACTATGTGCTCGGCATCATCAACCTGCGCGGCAACGTGGTGACCGTCATCGACACCCGCTCCCGTTTCGGCCTGCCCGGCGGTGAGGTGAGCGAAAACTCCCGCATCGTCATCATAGAGGCGGAGAAGCAGGTGATCGGCATCATGGTCGACAGCGTGGCCGAGGTGGTTTACCTTCGTTCCTCCGAGATAGACGCGGCGCCCGCCGTGGGCACCGAGGAGAGCGCCAAGTTCATTCAGGGGGTCAGCAATCGCGATGGCCAACTGCTGATCCTGGTGGATCTCAACAAGCTGCTGTCAGACGAAGAGTGGGACGATATCGGCTCCCTCTAAGGCTGCGGCCAATGGATGAGGTCGGTTGATCCCCTTTGCCGGGGCGATGCCGGCCCGTGCGCCGGGCCTGAGCCTGGCGCGAGCAGATGAGGATGACGCATTGATAGTTGAAGCGATTGCCTTGGGGTTGTCCCTGCTGGCGCTGGGGGTGGCACTGGCCGGATGGCGCCAGGCGCGCCGGGCCGGGCAGGAGTCCGAGGCGAAGGCGGCGGCCCTGCAGGGGCAGCTCGAGAGTCTGCGCAAGCAGATGATGGAGCTGCACAGCGGGGCCATCGGCATGGGCCAGCGGCTGCAAGGGGTCGAGACCCTGGCGCAGCAGCTGGGGGATCGCCAGCAGGAGCTGACCCTGCAGGATCCGGATCGCCGGCTCTACAGCCGCGCCGCCAAGATGGTGGAGCTGGGGGCGGATCTGGACGAGGTGATGAACGAGTGCGAACTGCCGAAGGCGGAAGCCGAGTTGTTGATCTCATTGCGAAAGGGTCGACCCTGATCCCCGGGAAGGCTGCGGCCTTCCCGTTGTCTTTTCTCCCGCCGTGATCCCCTGTCCCGACGCTCGCCGGCAAGGGAATCGCCCGCAGCGGGATCTCCCCCACAAAACCGACGCCGGTTGCCCATCTTTGAAAAGACCCATTCCAATACTGTGTTAAGATGCAGGCCGCTCCTTTTTCATCTGAACCCGTCCCCATGCTGCTTGACGTTCACAATCTGGGCTGCGTGCGTGAAGATCGCACCCTGTTTGAGCACCTCTCCTTCTCCGTCTCCCCCGGCGATCTGCTGCAAATCGAGGGCCCGAACGGGGTGGGCAAGACCAGCCTGCTGCGCCTGCTCATCGGCCTGTCCCAGCCGTTTGCCGGCGAGGTGCGCTGGAATGGCGAGAACATCCGCCACTGCCGCGACGAATATCACGGCCAGCTGCTCTACCTGGGCCATCAGCCCGGGGTCAAGGGAGGGCTCACCCCCCTCGAGAACCTCGGCTTCTACCAGCGGCTGCATCAGGCCGATGCCGAGGGCGCGGATCTGTGGCAGATCCTGGCCCGGGTGGGTCTGGCTGGCTTCGAGGATTACCCCAGCGCCCAGCTCTCGGCGGGGCAGCAGCGGCGGGTGGCCCTGGCCCGGCTCTGGCTGAGCGAGCGCCCGGCGCTCTGGGTGCTTGACGAGCCCTTCACCGCCATCGACAAGCAGGGGGTCAAGGTGCTGGAGCGGCTGATGCTGGACCATGCCGAGCGCGGCGGTATGGTGGTGCTCACCACCCACCAGGAGATGAGTCTGATGCAGGGGCGGATCAAGACCCTCTCCCTCGCGCCTCGCCCCATGGAGGCCGCATGCTGAACGCCGTGCTGACCCTGATCCGGCGGGAGCTGCTGATGGCGTTTCGCCAGCGGGCCGACATCCTCAATCCGCTCTGGTTCTTCCTCATCGTCATCACCCTCTTCCCCCTGGGAATAGGCCCCGAGCCCCAGCTGCTGGCGCGCATCGCCCCCGGCATCATCTGGGTGGCGGCCCTGCTGGCGGCCATGCTCTCCCTGGAGCGGCTGTTTCGGGATGATTTTGCCGACGGCGCCCTGGAGCAGATGATGCTGATGCCCCATCCCCTGGGCCTGCTGGCCCTGGCCAAGGTGACGGCCCACTGGCTGCTGACCGGGCTGCCCTTGCTGCTCATCTCGCCCCTCATCGCCGTGCTGCTCTCCCTGGACATGCACACCTGGCTCGCCATGGCGGCGACCCTGGCCCTGGGCACCCCCATCCTCAGCCTGCTGGGGTCCATCGGCGTGGCCCTGACGGTGGCGCTGCGCAAGGGGGGCGTGCTGCTCAGCCTGCTCATTCTGCCGCTCTACATCCCTGTGCTCATCTTCGCCACCTCGGCCATCGAGGCGGCGAGCATGGGGTTGCCCTACAGTGGCCAGCTCGCCATCCTGGGGGCCATGCTGGCGGGGGCCCTGACCATGACACCGTTCGCCGTCTCGGCGGCGCTGCGGGTGAGTGTGAACTGACGGGCGTGAGGAGATATCGATCCTCTTCGCCGACCCCGTTCGTGGTCTCGGCGGCGCAGTGAATGAGAGTGAACTGACGGGCGTGAGGAGATATCGACCCTTTTCGCCGACCCCGTTCACCCTGGGTTGGCATTGGTCGGGGATAATGCGCGCGCCTGCCGGGCCCGACGCCGCCCTTTGCGGGCCAATAGGTTGCGATGGATCAAGGAGAGTGCCGCTTATTTCTTTCGGGGTATTTGCACGCCGGGAGCAGTGAGTAAGGTAGGCGGCGCCGACGATATCAATAACAGAAAGGTTTTGTGAGCTATGTGGAAATGGTTGCACCCCTACGCCAAGCCGGAGCAGGCCTATCGCCTGGCCGGTCGGCTACTGCCCTGGTTTGCCGTGATCAGCCTGCTCGCCTTCATCATAGGCACCGTCTGGGGGCTGGCCTTCGCCCCCGCCGACTATCAGCAGGGTGACTCCTTCCGGATCATCTATCTCCATGTGCCCGCCGCCATCCTCTCCATGGGGGCCTACTCCACCATGGCCATCGCCGCCTTCATCGGCATGGTGTGGCAACTGCGCATGGCGGACATGACGGTGGCCGCCATCGCCCCGGTCGGCGCCGTGTTCACCTTCATCGCCCTGCTCACCGGCGCCGCCTGGGGCAAGCCCATGTGGGGCGCCTGGTGGGTATGGGATGCCAGGCTCACCTCGGAACTCATACTGCTGTTTCTCTACCTGGGGGTCATCGCCCTCTACAACGCCTTCAGCGACAAGGTGGTGGCGGGCCGCGCCGCCGCTATCCTGGCCCTGGTCGGCGTCATCAATCTGCCCATCATCCACTACTCGGTGGAGTGGTGGAACACCCTGCATCAGGGCGCCAGCATCACCAAGCTGGCCAAGCCCTCCATCGCCCCCAGCATGCTCTGGCCCCTGCTGGTGATGATAGTGGCGTTCGCCACCTTCCTCGGCGCCCTGACCCTGATGCGTTTTCGCAACGAGTTGATCATGCGCGAGTGGCACAGACCCTGGGTCAAGGCCCTGGCCGAGCGGGAGCAATGACATGCACTTCTCTTCTTTGAGCGATTTTCTGGCCATGGGCGGTTACGGCTTCTATGTCTGGCTCTCCTTCGGCCTCTCCTGGTTCAGCCTCATCGGCATCATAGTGAGCACGCGCCTCAAGCGGCGCAGCCTGCTGGAGGCGCTGCGCAACAAGCAGGCTCGCGAGTCCCGCCGCCAGGCGGCCCGGCAGATGGAGAATACCCTGTGAGCCTCCCGGCCCCTTTCCCCGCCTCATCTTCGACGGAGATCCTGTTATGAACCCGCGCCGCAAGAAGCGTCTGACCATCATACTGGCCATCAGCACCGGCATTGCCGCCGCCATCGGCCTGATGCTCTATGCCCTGAGCCAGAACATTGACCTCTTCTACACCCCGGGGGAGCTGGTGCAGGGCAAGGGGCCGGACAAGGTCAAACCCGAGGAGGGGCAGCGACTGCGCATCGGCGGCATGGTGGTGCCGGGCTCGGTCAAGCGGGACGCCCAGAGCCTGCGGGTCGCCTTCGATCTCATCGACGCCAGCGGCGAGCGGGTCACCGTCACCTATGACGGCATACTGCCGGATCTGTTTCGCGAGGGGCAGGGCATAGTGGCCCAGGGCACCCTGGAGGACGCCAGGACGGTGGCGGCGTTCGAGGTGCTGGCCAAGCACGACGAGAACTATATGCCGCCGGAGGTGGCCGATGCCCTCAAGGGGATGCAGCACTACAAACCGGAATACACAGAGGCGCAGTTGCAGGGGAGCAAGTCATGATCCCGTCGGCCCAGTGCTTGCCTCGTTTCACCCTGCCATCGAAAGGAAATAGTCAATGATCCCGGAACTGGGTCAGTTCTCCCTGATCCTGGCCTTCGCCACCTCGCTGCTGCTCGGCAGCTACCCCTTGATTGGCGCCAAGTGGGGACGCATTGGCATGATGCAGGCGGCCCGTCCGCTCGCCTATGCCCAGTTTCTGCTGCTGCTGCTCTCCTTCCTCTGCCTGACCTGGGCCTTCATCGACAACGACTTCACCGTGCAGTATGTGGCCGGCAACTCCAACAGCCTGTTGCCGCTGGCGTACCGGATCTCGGCGGTGTGGGGCGCCCATGAGGGCTCATTGCTGCTCTGGGTGCTGACCCTGGGGGGCTGGACCGCAGCCGTGGCCCTGTTCAGCCGCAGCCTGCCGCTCGATGCGGTGGCGCGGGTGCTGGGGGTGCTCGGCCTCATCGCGGTGGGCTTCACCGCCTTCGTGCTGTTCACCTCGGATCCCTTCACCCGCACCCTGCCGTACTTCCCGGTGGATGGCCGTGACCTCAACCCCCTGCTGCAGGATCCCGGTCTCATCTTCCACCCCCCCATGCTCTATATGGGCTATGTAGGTTTCTCGGTGGCCTTCGCCTTCGCCATCGCCTCCCTGATGACGGGCAGGCTCGATGCCACCTGGGCGCGCTGGTCCAGACCCTGGACCATGGCGGCCTGGGTCTTCCTGACCCTGGGCATAGTGCTCGGCTCCTGGTGGGCCTATTACGAACTCGGCTGGGGTGGCTGGTGGTTCTGGGATCCGGTGGAAAACGCCTCCTTCATGCCCTGGCTGGCGGGCACGGCCCTGCTCCACTCCCTGGCGGTGAGCGAGAAGCGGGCCACCTTCAAGGCCTGGACAGTGCTGCTGGCGCTCTCTGCGTTTTCCCTGAGCCTGCTCGGCACCTTCCTGGTGCGCTCCGGGGTGCTGGTCTCGGTCCACGCCTTTGCCTCGGATCCGACCCGGGGCCTCTTCATCCTGGGCTTCCTGCTGGCGGTGATAGGCAGCTCCTTGCTGCTGTTCGCCTTCAAGGGCTCCCAGGTCAAGAGCCACGGCAAGCACGAGCTGTGGAGCCGGGAGACCCTGCTCCTTGGCAACAACATACTGCTGGTGGCGGGCCTGCTCGCCGTGCTGCTGGGCACCCTGCTGCCCCTGGTGCACAAGGAGCTGGGGCTGGGCAGCATCTCCATCGGCACCCCCTTCTTCAACCATATCTACAGCTGGCTCATCATTCCGTTCGCCGCCCTGCTGGGGCTGGGCCCGCTGTTTCGCTGGCGCCGTCAGGCCCTGGGGGAGCTCAAGGGCAAGGTGATCCTCGCCCTGGTGCTGAGCCTGGCCGCCGCCCTGCTGCTGCCCTGGCTCTTCGCCGAGGCATTCAAGCCCTGGGCTGCGCTCGGCATTGGCCTCGGCGCCTGGATCATCATCACCAGCATCCAGGAGACCTGGGTGCGGGCCACCCACAAGCACGGTTTCGCCACCGGGGTGCGCCGCCTTGGCAACAGCCACTGGGCCATGATCCTGGGCCACGTGGGGCTGGCGGTCAGCATCATCGGCATCGCCTGCACCCAGAACTACAGCATCGAGAAGGATCTGCGCATGCAGGCCGGGGACAGGGTGCAGTTTGCCGATTACGAGTTCGTCTTCGCCGGCATCCAGGAGAAGAACGGCCCCAACTACGAAGGCTTCAAGGGCATATTGGAGGTCCATCGCGACGGCAAGCAGGTAGCCCTGCTCAAGCCGGAGAAGCGCAACTATATCGTCAGCCGCATGCCGATGACGGAGGCGGCCATCGATGCCGGCCTCACCCGGGATCTCTATGCGGCGCTCGGCGAGCCCTTGGACAACGGGGCCTGGGCGGTGCGCATCTACTACAAGCCGTTCGTGCGCTGGATCTGGTTTGGCGGCGTCTTCATGGCCATCGGCGGCGTGCTCGCCATGCTGGACAAGCGCTATCGTTTCGGCCGTCGTGAGGAGGAGGCCAAGCCATGAGCAAGAAGACCTGGTTGTTTCTGATCCCCTTCATCATCTTCATGCTGGGGGCCCTGTTTCTGTTCAAGGGGCTCTATTCCGACCCCCGCAAGCTCGAGTCCGTGATGGTCGGCAAGGAGGTGCCCCTGTTCACCCTGCAGGATCTGCAGGATCTCGACAAGCAGCATGACAGCAAGCTGTTCAAGGGGCGCCCCATGCTGCTCAACGTCTGGGCCACCTGGTGCCCCACCTGTTACGCCGAGCACACCTATCTCAAGGAGCTGGCGGGGCAGGGGGTGGCCATCGTCGGCATGAACTACAAGGACGAGCGCGACAAGGCCCTGAAATGGCTCGCCGAGCTGGGGGACCCCTACCAGGTCAACCTCTACGATCCGGACGGCATGCTGGGGCTGGATCTCGGCGTCTACGGCGCCCCCGAGACCTTCTTCATCGACAGCCAGGGCATCATTCGCTATCGCCACGTGGGGGACGTCAACCCCCAGGTGTGGCAGTCCACCCTCAGGCCCATCTATGAGGCGATGAAATGACGCTATCCACCCTGACTCGCCTGCTGCTGACCCTGGCGCTGCTCAGCCCTGCCCTGGGCCGGGCGGCCATCGACGTCTACCAGTTCGACAATGAACAGCAGGAGCAGACCTTTCGCGAGCTGACCCGCGAGCTGCGCTGTCCCAAGTGCCAGAACCAGGACATCGCCGACTCCAATGCGGGTCTGGCCAAGGATCTGCGGGACAAGACCTACCAGATGGTGCATCAGGGCAAGGAGAAGCAGGAGGTCATCGATTACATGGTGGCGCGCTACGGCAACTTCATCCTCTATGATCCGCCCATGATGGCCTCCACCCTGATCCTCTGGCTGGGTCCGCTCGGGGTGATAGTGATCGGCTTCGGGGTGATGCTGGCGCGGGCCCGCAAGGCGCCGAGCGCCAGACAGGCCGCCCCGCAAGAATTGAGTGAGGAGGAGCGCAACCGTCTGACGGCGCTGCTCAAAGAGGAAGAAAAACCATGACCGCATTCTGGATTGCCATCATTGCCTTGCTGGCACTGGTGAGCCTGACCCTGGCCCTGCCGCTGCTGCGGACGGGCAGCCATCACACCATCAGCCGTTCCGCCCTCAACAAGGCGCTCTATCGCCAGCGGGTGCTGGAAATCGGCGAGGAGCGCGAGCAGGGGATCCTGGCCGAGGAGGCGGAATCCCTGGTGGAGCTGCAGCGCAGCCTGCTCGACGACATCCCGGATGTGGAGCAGACCGCCCGCGCCGGGCGCAGCCTGCTCTGGATCCCCGGCGTCCTGGTATTGGTGGTGGTGAGTCTCGGGCTCTACGCCAAGCTCGGTGCCTGGCAGGAGGTGCAGCACTGGCAGTCGGTCAGTGCCCGCCTGCCCGAGCTCAGCAACCGCATCCTGATCGAGCGGGACAGCGAGGTGACCGAGCAGGATCTGCAGGACTTCATGCTGGGGCTGCGAACCCGGCTGGCCGAAGAGCCCGATGATTACCGCGGCTGGCTGCTGCTGGGGCGTCTGGCTCTGGATGGCAGCGACCCCGACACCGCCCTCGGCGCCCTCGAGCGCGCCTACAAGATGGCGCCGGACAGACGCCTGGTGACGGTACCCTATGCCCAGGCGCTGATGATGAGCGGCGACGAGGACAAGGCCGATACCCTGCTCCGGCAGGCCATCGCCAGCGATCCCCAGGATCTGGAGGCGCGCTCCACCTATGCCTTCATGGCGCTGCAAAAAGAGGACTTCGAGACGGCCATCGCCCGCTGGCAGGCCATGCTGCCCCTGATGGAGAAGGGATCGAACCGGGAGGTGATGATCCAGCGCTCCATCGAATATGCGCAGCAGCAGCTGGCCAAGCGTGCGCCGAGTGCGACCCGTGCTCAGGATGAAGCTGCCCCGGCGGTGAAGGCGGGGGAGTATCCCCTGCACATCACCCTGGCGCCCGGCATCCAGATGCCCAAGGATCCCTATCTGTTCGTGTTTGCCGTGGTGCCCAATGGCTCACCCATGCCGATCGCGGTCAAACGCATCCAGGATCCCAGGCTGCCGCTCACCCTCTCCCTCGGGGATGGGGATGCCATGATCGAGGGCAGCAAGCTCGAGGCCAACCCTGAGCTGCAGTTCAAGGCGCGCCTCTCCGAGGGGGGCAACGTCATGAACAAGGAGGGGGCGTTCGAAGGTTTATCGATCCCGGTATCAACAGCGACAATTCCGACAGTGCCGATTGACATCCGTATCGATCGCGCCCTCTAATAGTCATCTTTGCTCGGCCCCCATGGGGCCGAGCCGCTTATAATCATCACACTGTTCAAAGTGATTTTCTCAAGGTAAATCAGTATGCAAATACGATTTGGAGCCTGGGTTCTGGCACTGCTGCTCGGTGGCTGTGCCGGCGGACCTCCCAAACCGGGCCCAGAGAGCCTGGATCTGGGGCTCAGCAATCACAGCGCCCCCGGGGCCACCAGCACGGCCGATGATCCCCAGGATCCCTTCCAGGGCGTCAACCGCGCC
The DNA here is from genome assembly GCF_054052445.1 of Aeromonas crassostreae. Taxonomy (NCBI): domain Bacteria; kingdom Pseudomonadati; phylum Pseudomonadota; class Gammaproteobacteria; order Aeromonadales; family Aeromonadaceae; genus Aeromonas; species Aeromonas crassostreae. The sequence continues at coordinate 76,791 of NZ_JBSTYM010000011.1, forward strand.
ATGTGGGCGGTCAACTTCGACGTGCTGGAACCCTATGTCGCCCGTCCCGTGATCCACAGCTATGCGGATTATGTGCCGGACAGCGTCAAGGAGGGGGTAGACAACTTCGTCAACAACTTCGATGAGCCGAGCAGCATGGTCAACCACCTGATCAGCGGCGATCTGCCCGGCGCCGGCACCAACCTGGGCCGCTTCACCCTCAACACCACGATCGGCCTGCTCGGCATCTTCGACGTGGCAAAACACCTGGGGCTGGAGCGCAACATGCTGGAGATGAGTACCCTCATCGGCCGCGCCGACATCGGGGAGGGGGGCTATCTGATGTTCCCCATCTATGGCCCGACCACCACCCGGGACTTGATTGGTGACACCATCGACACCCTCTACTTCCCCTATGCCCTGCTGACCTTCCCGATGAAGGTGGTGCACTGGGCCCTGGACGGAGTGGGGACTCGCTCCAAGCTCATCGATCAGGAGCGGGTGGTGGACAACTCGCTCGACCCCTACGCCTTCACCAAGGGCCTCTACCTGCAATACGGCCAGAGCAAGGTCGAGGGGCGCAAGGCGACGTTCGGCGAGGGGGGCGACGCCCGCGGTGGCGATCAGGATGAAGGCAATCTGGACGACTATTTGGACGAGATCGACCAGTGATTTCCCCTTCTTCCTGAAAGAGAAAGAGGCGCCCGCGGGCGCCTCTTTCATCTTCGGGTCGCGGCCTTGCATAACAAAACACCCCGCAGTGCGGGGTGTTGTCAGCAAGACTCGGCGACTCAGGCAGCCAGGTTCTTGGCCACGAATTCCCAGTTGACCAGAGCCCAGAAGGTCTCCATGTACTTGGGACGCAGGTTGCGGAAATCGATGTAGTAGGCGTGCTCCCACAGGTCGACGGTCAGCAGCGGCGTGGTACCGGCTTCGGTCAGCGGGCAGCCGGCGTTGGAGGTGTTGACGATGGCCAGGGAGCCGTCGGCTTTCTTCACCAACCAGGTCCAGCTGGAGCCAAAGTTGCCGATGGCGGATTTGGTGAACGCATCCTTGAACTCGGCGAAGGAGCCGAATTGCTTGGCGATGGCGTCGGCCAGGGCGCCGGTGGGCTCGTTGCCACCGTTCGGGGAGAGGCAGTGCCAGTAGAAGGTGTGGTTCCAGATCTGGGCGGCGTTGTTGAAGATGCCGCCAGTGGAGGTCTTGATGATCTCTTCCAGAGACTTGCCTTCAAACTCGGTACCCGGCACCAGGTTGTTCAGGTTGACCACATAGGTGTTGTGGTGCTTGCCGTGGTGGTATTCCAGGGTTTCCTGGGAGATGTGCGGTTCCAGAGCATTGATTGCGTAGGGCAGAGCGGGAAGTTCGAAAGCCATTTTCTACTCTCCATTGGCTGGCCGTGCGAAAGCGACGGTTGCAAGACATTGCATCGGCTTTTCTCAGGCGAAAAGCATCATTTTACGTGATTGGGCAAGCGTCCTCGCATGGCCAGGACGGGCGCCCAATGGGCCGAACGATTGTAACAGCATCAAAGATGGCGTCACAACTCTTGATTCTTGCCATGATCGAGATCAAGCCGTCCGGTATTGAGGAAGAGATAAACAGCGGCTTTGCGGTTTGCCGGTTTGTGGTCGGCGGACTTTGCAGTAGAATGAGCGCCGAAATCGCTCTAGTGAGGCACCTATGGAAACTATTGAAAAGATTAAACAGCAGCTGGCCGAGAACCCCATCATTCTCTACATGAAAGGGTCCCCCAAGCTTCCGAGCTGCGGTTTCTCTGCCCAGGCCTCCCAGGCCATGATGTCCTGCGGCGAGCCCTTCGCCTATGTGGACATCTTGCAGAACCCGGACATCCGCGCCGAGCTGCCCAAGTTTGCCAACTGGCCGACCTTCCCCCAGCTGTGGGTCGAAGGTGAGCTGGTCGGCGGCTGTGACATCATGATCGAGATGTTCCAGGCGGGCGAGCTGCAGACCCTGATCAAGGAAGTAGCGGCGAAGCACAAGCAGGACGACGCCGCCGCCGAATAAGGTGGATCCCTTGCGCGGCCTCAGGGCGCGGCGCGGTGGATGTTGCCAGCATAAAAAAGGAGGGGAGCCAGTGGCTCCCCTCCTTTTTTGCGGCTTGTGCTGCCCTGGGCTCAGGCTCAGGCTCAGGCTCAGGCTCAGGCATCAGGCGATGCGCTCCAGGCGGGCCATGTAGAAGCCGTCGAAGCCGGTCTGGCTCGGGCTGACGTTATGGTCATCCAGCAGGCGGAAGTGCTCGTTGGCGGCGAGGAACTTGTCTACCTGCTGACGGTTTTCCGCCGGCAGTATGGAGCAGGTGGCATAGACCAGCATGCCGCCGACCTTGGTCATCTGGCTGTAGCGTTGCAGTATCTCTTCTTGCAGCGCCATCAGCACGGGCAGTCGCTCGGCGGTGTCGCGCCACTTGGCATCCGGGTTGCGCTTGAGCACGCCGAGGCCTGAGCAGGGCACGTCCAGCAGCACCCGATCCGCACTCTCTTTCAGGCGCTTGACCGTCTTGCTGCTGGTGATGACCCGGGTCTCCACGTTGTGGGCCCCGGCGCGGCGGGCGCGCTGCTTGAGGTTCTCCAGCTTCCACTCTTCCACGTCCATGGCGAGCAGGCGACCCTTGCCCTCCATCAGGGCGCTGATGTGCAGCGTCTTGCCGCCGGCACCGGCGCAGGCGTCGATGACCCGCATCCCGGGCTTGACGTCGAGGGCCGCGGCCACCAGCTGGGAGCCGGCATCCTGCTGCTCGAACCAGCCATCGGCGAAGGCCTTGGTGCGAAACAGGGCGGCATCGGAGGTGACCTGCAGGGCGGACGCCACTCCCTCGACCGGGATGGTGCTGACCTGCTCCTTGGCCAGGGCGGCCTGCAACTGCTCCCGGGTGCACTTGAGGGTGTTGACCCTCAGGTAGCGCTTGGGCATCCAGGCCAGGGCGGCGCGCTCGGCAGGCCAGGCGTCCCCCAGCTGCTCGCTGCCCAGCTTCTCCAGCCAGCTGGGGCAGCCATCCATCAGCACAGGATTCTTCTTGGCCTCGGTCAGACGGCGACGAAATGCCTCTTCATTGAAGCGATCCAGACTGGGGTGGTTGGGCATACTAATCTTGTGAAACGCATGCCAGGCCAGCAGCAGCGGCCAGACGTTCTTCGCCGCCTGCCGCACCTGAATGCCGGACAGGTTGCAGTAGAGGCTGAGGCGACGCAGCAGATCGCCGGTGACCAGGGCAATCCTTGCCTGTTCTTGGGGTTTGAGTTCGATGCCGGAGAAATGACGGGCGTAGGCTCTGTCCAGGGTGAGTCCCTGGGTCAGTACGTCGTCAAGAATGGCATCAACCAGATCCCCGAAACGGGGCAACAGTGGGGACTTGAGCATGAGATTAACCTTGGCCGAAGAAATCCGCGCAATGATAGGGGTTAGACCAGATTGGCGCAACCGCGGTGCTTGCCGCACCCCTGATAAACGGCCATGATCCCGTTATTTGTCGGCGCAGCCGCCTTTGGCGCTCGCCCAGGGCACAGACGATAAGGATATCCAGATGATGTCGATGCGAATGCTTCTGTTATGCATACCCCTGTTTTGTGGCCAGGCGTGGGCCCAGTCGACGCCCCATTGGAATACCCTGGCGGCCAGGGGCCAGGAGGACGCCGGCGTGCAGGTGCGGGCCCGGGCCTTTCGCCAGGTTGAGGAGGTCGGCGGCCAGCTGACGGCGCTGGCCGATGGCGCCCGCACCCTGATGCTGCCCCTGCCGGAGGGGGGCGAGGTCGGTTTCACCCTGACGGCCAATGATCTGCTGCCGGCGGCGCTGGCGGCCAGGTATCCCGAGATCCTCACCTTCAGCGGCCAGAGCCTGCAGGATGGGCGCGATACCGGCCGCTTCGAGCTGGGGCCCCTCGGCTTTCACGGCATGTTCCGCCATCAGGATCGGCTCATCTTCGTCGATCCCCTGGCCGATGGGCTCGGCTATGTGGTGTACGATCAGCGCGACGCCCTGACTCCGCTGGATCAGCAGGCCGACGAGGTGCTGGGTCAGCCCCTGGCCGCCGCCCGGGCCGTGCTGGTGAGCGGCAACGAGCGCAGGCGCTATGTCATCGCCATCTCGGCCACGGGGGAGTACACCCAGTATCACAACGGCACCAAGGCCGGCGCCCTGGCGGCCATCGCCACCCTGCTCAATCGGGTCAACGAGGTCTACCAACGGGATCTGGGGGTGAACTTCCAGCTCATTCCCAACAACGACCTCATCATCTATACGGATCCCGCCACCGACCCCTTCAGCAATGACAGCAGCGACATGACCGAGAACCAGAACGTGCAGGCGGGGGCCCTGGGGGGCACTGCGTTCGATATCGGCCATGTGCTCAACACAGGGGGAGGGGGCCAGGCCGTGGTGGGCAGCCTGTGTCTCTCCAGCTTCAAATCCCAGGGGGTGACGGGGGCCTCGGATCCCGTGGGGGATGCCTTCTTCATCGACTATGTCTCCCACGAGCTCGGACATCAGCTGGGGGCCGAGCACACCTTCAACGGCACCACGGGGGATTGCGGCAGCGGCAGCCGCAGCGCCAGCCAGGCCTGGGAGCCGGGCAGCGGCAGCTCCATCATGGGCTATGCCGGTCTGTGCGGGGAGGAGAGCCTGGGCAGTCGCAGCCTGGCCTATTTCCACAGCAAGTCCATCGAGCAGATGCGGGCCCACATGGCCCGTTACCCCAACTGCGGCACGGGGGAGGCGCTGAGCAACAATGCGCCCCAGGTTGCGGCGGGCAAGGACTACGTGATCCCGGCCAACACCCCCTTCCTGCTCAGCGGCGGCGGCTCGGATCTCGATGGCGACAGCCTGACCTACAACTGGGAGCAGATCGATCTGGGCACCGCCTCCAGCAGCCTGGCCACCATGGTCGATGACGGCAGCCGTCCCATCTTCCCCTTCGTGGCGCCCGGCTCCTCGAGCCAGCGGCTCCTGCCCAGCCTGAGTTCCCTTCAGAGCGGCACCCTGGCCAAGGGGGAAGCCTGGCCGACCACCAACCGCACCCTGAACTTTCGCCTGACGGCCCGCGACGGCAAGGGCGGGGTCGCCAGTGACGAGATGCAGGTGCAGGTGGTCAACACCGGCTCAGGCTTCAGGCTGACCGCCCCCCTGGATGGCACCCTGGCGGAGCAGCAGTCCCTGGCCATCGCCTGGCAGGTGGCGGGCAGCCAGTTTGCCCCCATCTCCTGTGGCAAGGTGGACGTGGCGCTGAGCGCCGACGATGGCCAATCCTGGAGCCTGCTGGCGAGCGGCATCGCCAACAGCGGCGCCGCCACTCTGCTGTTGCCCACCCTGCCCGCCTCGGATCAGGGACGACTGAAGCTGAGCTGCAGCGACAACATCTTCTTCTCCATGAGCCCCAGGCTGCGGCTGGCGGGCAGCGGCAGCACCATAGGCAGCGTCAGCCAGCCGGTCACGCCGACGACGCCCATCGTCGATTCGAGCGGGGATGGGGGCGGCGGTGGCGGCGGCAGTGCTAGCCCCTGGCTGTTGCTGCTGCTCGCCCTGGGGGGCGCCGCCCGGCGTTGGGGGCCCCGATGAGGGCCCTCTGGCCCCTGGGGCTCCTCCTGCTCGCCGGTTGCCAGGCCGATGCCAGCTCCCAGGGGGTTGCCCAGCCTGATATGACGGTGCCAGAGGTCGTCGTGCCGGATCTGACCCAGGCTCTGGACGAGCACCTGGCTCGGGGCGATCACCGCCTCATCATCCGGGCCGGACGGGGCCAGATGGCGCCGGGCATCGCGGCGGAGCAGCAGCAGGCCGCCAAGGCCCGCTGCGGCATACGCTATCTGACGGGGCTGGTGGACATGGTCAGGCCGGGGGAAGAGGCCAGGCAGCAGGCGCTGACCGAGTTCGCCGCCGAGTACAACCGCCAGATGCTCGGCCACTGTCCGCCCGATGAGGGGAAATAAGGCCGTCATGGCGCGCCGCTGGAGAAAGAGGCCAGTCAGCGGCCGACTCATCTGCCCGGCCGATGAGAGGGAGTGACGCCGCCACGGGTGGCTGCTGCGAGGGGGGGCCCTGGGCCTCCCCTCGCAGTTGAGGCTTGTGGCGAGGGCGGGCTCGTCGCACAATGCCAGCCAGAACATGCCCGTCGCCATGGGGGCGGGGAATGGGAAAAATAAAGAAGGAAAAACAAGATGATGGATGTTGCCGATCTGCGCCGTGAGTACATCAAGGGGGGGCTGCACCGGGCGGATCTGCCCGCTGAACCTCTGGCCCTGTTCGAGAAGTGGCTGGGGCAGGCCTGCGAGGCCAGGCTCTCCGATCCCACCGCCATGGTGGTGGCGACCGTCGATGGCGAGGGGCAGCCCTGGCAGCGCACCGTGCTGCTCAAGCACTTCGACGACGCCGGCATGCTGTTTTACACCAACATGGGCAGCCGCAAGGCGAGCCAGCTGGCGGGCAACCCTCGCATCAGCCTGCTCTTCCCCTGGCACATGCTCGACAGGCAGGTGCATGTGACGGGCCGGGTGGAGAAGCTGGGCTCCCTCGAGGTGATGCGCTACTTCCACAGCCGCCCCAAGGATAGCCAGATAGCGGCCTGGGTCTCCCAGCAATCGTCCCGCATCAGTGCCCGTGGCGTGCTGGAGGCCAAGTTTCTCGAGCTCAAGCAGAAGTTTGCCAATGGCGAGGTGCCGCTGCCGAGCTTCTGGGGCGGTTACCGGGTGGTGATCGACACGGTGGAGTTCTGGCAGGGGGGCGAGCACAGGCTCCATGACCGCTTCCTCTATCGGCGAGAAGGGGCAGGCTGGCAGATAGACAGACTGGCGCCCTGAGGCCAAGTGACCGCTCACAAGGCCGCCGCCTGGCCAAGGCTCTCTCCCCTGCGCCTGCTGCTCGATGGCGAGCTGCTCGCCCCCCACTGGCTGCCGGTGCTGGCCCGCTGGCGCCAGGCTGGCCATGGCTGGTGGCTGCTGGGTCGCCCAGACAGAGAGGGCCCTGCCATCCCCCCAGGTGGTGAGCCAGATGGCTGGCTCGAGGCCAGCCAGCTCTTGGCCGACTGGCTGGCCCCGGCCCCCCATGCCCTGGAGGCGCAGCCGCCGAACCGGCAGATCCTGTTGAGCGGCTCCCTCTCCTTGCAGGTACTGGCTCGGGAGCTGGGGCTGCTGACCTTGGGGCCGGGCGCTGGGGATCAGGATCTGGCGCCAGGGGACCCTCTGGGGCCGGCCCTGACCCGGTTGCTGGCCAAGCGCCTGACCATCCCTACCCTGAGCGAAGTGAGCGCTTCGCTCACGCCGACCCCAAATGAAGTCACCACTTCTCCCCCGTCACCCCCGAGCCTTGCCTCGTCAGCGTGCTTGACGCTGCGCCCCCTGCTGCCCGGGGACGAGATCTGGATCCGCCGCTATTGCCGGGACGCCGCCCTGAGCCGGTATACCCTCAACATCCCCCACCCCTACCCCGATGAGGGGGCCCTGGACTGGCTGCGTCTGTGCTGGCGCAGGCAGGCCCTGGGGCAGGGCTGGAGCTGGGCCATCACCCTGGATGACGAAGGAGGCGAGGAGGCGGTGGGTACCCTCTCCCTCGGCCGGGATGGCAGCCTGGCCTGGTGGGTGGGGCAGCCCTGGCAACATCGGGGGCTGGCGACCCGGGCCGCCCGACTGGTGCGCGACTTTGCCTTTGGCCGCGCCCGCTTGCCCGAGATCAACGGCTGTCACATGACGGCCAATCTGGCCTCGGGCCGGGTGATGGCCAAGCTGGGCATGGTGGATCTGGGGGTGAGCGCCCTGGCGTCTCGCCCCGATTGCCTGGTGCGCCACTGGCGGCTGGCCGCCCCCGGGAGCCAGGGCTGAGGCGCGGCGTCCATGGCGCTCAATCGTTTTCCTGGGGCGAGGCTCCCATTTCTCGACAAAGCCGTGCCGGCGCCGCGACGGTTATATGGAATAATGGCGGCAAGTTGTATCAGGAGTCTGTCTTATGCTGAGAACCGAGCGCCCCGGCGACATGCTGCCGGTCTATGAACTGGTGAGTGCCGCCTTTGGCCGTCACGATGAGGCCGAGCTGGTCAATCGCCTGCGCGAGTGTGGCGCCGCCGTGGTGACCCAGGTGGAGGAGGAGGACTATGAGTTCATGGGCCACCTGCTGCTCAGTCCCGTCACCATCAACGGGCAGGAGGGCCCCTGGCTGGGCCTGGCCCCGGTCGCGGTGCATCCCGACTGGCAGGGCCAGGGCATAGGCTCGGAGCTTATCCGCGAGGGACTGGACACGGCGCTGGAGATGGACTGGAAGGCGGTGGTGGTGCTCGGCGATCCCGCCTACTACGGCCGGTTCGGCTTTCGTCCCGCCAGCGAGTTCGGTCTGCACTGCTGCTATGAGGTGCCGAGTGAGCACTTTATGGCCATGGAGCTGCAAGCGGGAGGCCTGGCGGGCCTGCAGGGGGAGGTACTCTACCATCCGCTGTTTGACGAGATGCCGGAAGAGGCCTGATCCTGGCCCATGAAAAAGGCGCCATCAGGCGCCTTTTTCGTCTCTGTCATCCGGCAGGGATCAGTCGCCGAAGAACCAGTAGCCGCGGTTGATGAGGCGGGTCAGCAGTTGCAGGAAGCCCGCCTGATCGGCCAGTTCCACCATGTCGGCCTGGGTGATCATGTCCTTGTCGCACAAGAGGGAAATGGCGGCCGCATCCTCGCTCGGCAGAGTCCAGGCCTCGCCGTCGATGTAGCAGGTGCGGCTCTCGCCGCTGAACCAGACGCTGCGCAGCCCCGGCACCTTGATGGCGGGCTCGCCCTGACTCAGCAGATCGGCCACCTCGTCGGCGCCGTAGTCGGGCTCCATGGGGCTCACGTCCAGATCGTGCTTGGCCTCGGAGATCATGGTGCCGAACCACTCCTTGAACAGGGTCTCGTCATCCAGGGCCTGCTGCATCAATTCCCGCAGGCGGTGCAGCTCATGGGGCTGGATCTCGCCGTGACGGGCGCGGGGCTGGAGGTCCGGGTCGCCGTAACGCTCGGTGCGCAGATCGTTGTCGATCAGGTGATCGGCAAAGGAGGAGATGAGCGCCTTGGCATCCGGGGCGCGAAAGCCCACCGAGAAGTTGAGGGAGGGCTCGATGGCGTAGCCCTCGTGGGGGAATCCGGGCGGGATGTAGAGGATGTCGCCCGGCTCCATGATGGCGTCGATAATCGCCTCGAACGGCTCGCAGTGCAGCAGGGCGGCGTGGGCGGCGAACTCGCCGAGGGGCTTGGCATCGCCGACCCGCCAGTGGCGCTTGCCCTGGCCCTGGGTGATGAAGACGTCGTAGTTGTCGATATGGGGGCCGACGCCGCCGTGGGGGGTGGAGAAGCTCACCATCACATCGTCAAAGCGCCAGCCCGGAATGAACTGGAACGGCAGCGCCAGCTCGTGCACCTCGGGGGCCCAGTGGTTGCAGGCCTGCACCAGCACGGTCCAGTTCTCCTCCCCCAGGTGATCGTAAGATTCGAAGGGGCCGTGGGACGCCTCCCACTGGTTGTTGAAGCGGGTGACGAGGCGCGATTCGATCACCTCCTCCATGGCCAGCCCCGCCAGCTCGTCCGGGCTGATGGGATCCTGAAAGTCTTTGAAGCCCCCCTTGATGAGGAGCGGGCGCTTCTGCCAGTAGTGCTCGAGGAAGTGAGCGATATCCAGATTGAGTTGGTACATGGTGCTTCTCGTATCTTGTGAGAGGGCTTGCCCAAGGCGGGCTTGGGCAAGGCCTGTCGGGTGCTTGAAAAGAGCGGGGGCCCTGTGGCAACAGCTGCACAGGGCCCCCGTGTATCAGGTTATCGGCTTATTTCAGCAGATCCACCAGACGCTGGGCGTCGCCGATGTAGTTGGCCGGGGTCAGCTTCTTGAGCTCCACCTTCACGTCCTCGGGCAGTGCCAGCGTGTCGATAAAGGTGCGCATGCCTTCGGCGTCGACGCGGCGGCCACGGGTCAGCTCTTTGAGCTTCTCGTAGGGCTTCTCGATGCCGTAGCGGCGCATCACGGTCTGTATGGGCTCGGCCAGCACTTCCCAGTTGGCGTCCAGATCGGCGGCCATGGCGTCCGCGTTGGCTTCCAGCTTGGAGATGCCCTTCAGGGTCGCCTGATAGGCAATCAGGGAGTAACCCACCGCCACACCCAGGTTGCGCAGCACGGTCGAGTCGGTGAGATCACGCTGCCAGCGGGAGATGGGCAGTTTGCTCGCCAGGTGCTGGAACACGGCGTTGGCCAACCCCAGGTTGCCTTCGGAGTTCTCGAAGTCGATGGGGTTGACCTTGTGGGGCATGGTGGAGGAGCCGATTTCGCCGGCGATGGTGCGCTGCTTGAAGTGGCCCAGGGAGATGTAGCCCCAGACGTCGCGGTCGAAGTCGATGAGGATGGTGTTGAAGCGGGCCAGGGCGTCGAACAGCTCGGCGATGTAGTCGTGGGGCTCGATCTGGGTGGTGTAGGGGTTCCAGGTCAGGCCGAGGGAGGTGACGAACTCCTCGGAGAACTGGTGCCAGTCCACGGCCGGATAGGCGCTGAGGTGGGCGTTGTAGTTGCCGACGGCGCCGTTGATCTTGCCGAGGATCTCCACCGCCATGATCTGCTTGAGCTGGCGCTCCAGACGGTAGGCGACGTTGGCCATCTCCTTGCCCATGGTGCTCGGGGTGGCCGGCTGGCCGTGGGTGCGCGACAGCAGAGGCATGTCGCGGTACTCGGCGGCCAGACGCTTGAGTTCGCCGATGAGCTTGTCGCAGTAAGGCTTGATCACCTGGTCCCGGGCGGTTTTCAGCATCAGGCCGTGGGAGTTGTTGTTGATGTCTTCCGAGGTGCAGGCGAAGTGGATGAATTCGCTGACGGCGGCCAGCTCAGGGGTCACTTCCACTTTTTCTTTCAGGAAGTACTCCACCGCTTTCACATCATGGTTGGTGGTGCGCTCGATGGCCTTGATGCGCGCGGCATCCGCCTCGCTGAAGCCGCTGACGATCTCGTCGAGCAGGGCATTGGCCTGGGCACTCAGGGCCGGGACTTCCGGGATCCCGGCGTGGCTGGCCAGTTTCTGCAACCAGCGCACTTCTACCTCGACGCGAAAACGCAGCAGACCGAACTCAGAGAAGATAGGACGCAAGGCATCGGCCTTGTCGCCGTAGCGACCATCGATCGGGGATACGGCAGTCAGCGCTGACAACTCCATGGGGGTGAACTCCTGATGTGTGTGGGGGGTTAGCATCGGCTCACCCCCGGGGGGGGGGGGGGGTGCGGGACATTAAAAAAGTATGGGCAGGTCCACCCACATATTGGGGGGGCAAATTATCTGGGTGCGGCTGCCACCCAGTTGGCGCCAGAGCACGGCGGCGCGGATGCCCGCCAGCAGCAGGGCGCGCACCTTGTGCTGTACCAGGGGTTGCTGCAGGAACAGCGGCGTGCCCGCCACCTGGATGCGCGGCCCTATGGGGCTGATGAGATCGCTGTAGATGCTCGCCATGTTGGCCAGGATCTGCTCGTCCAGCAGATCGAAATGCTGTTGCTGGCGAGCGATCTGACCGATGCGCTCCCCCAGCATGTTGAGGATGTCCTTGCGCTTGGCCAGCTTGCGCTCCAGTGCAATCAGGCTCACCACGTAGCGGGTCAGCTCGGCATTCTTCTGGCTGCCGTCGGCCCCCAGCTGCTCCACCAGGGCGCGGTAGCCGTCACGAATGGCCAGGTGGCTGCCGAACACTTCCAGGGGCTGTTTGGGGTCGGTCACCAATATGCTTTGCAGGCTCTCGCGCAGGGCGGCCTCGTCACAGCTGCCATCCCGGGCCACCTTCTGCACCAGATAGGCCGCCTGGCAGATGCCGGCAAAGGCCATGGTTCTGTCTTGAAATTTGTCGCTCATATCTTCACAGCCCTGTTCTGTTCATTCACCGGCCGATGCCATGACCCGGCCTGGAATTTGTCGGCCATAGCTTCACAGCCCTGTTCTGTTTTTTCACCGGCCGATGCCGTGACCCGGCCTGGAATTTGTCGGCCATAGCTTCACAGCCCTGTTTTGTTTTTTCACCGGCCGATGCCGTGGCAGGCCCTGATCCGGCCCTGGAATTTGTCGCTCACGTCTGCTGCCTTCTGTTAAGGATTCAAACCGGATGGCTGAAACGCTGCTCTATGATGCCGCCGCCCAGGCACACTTCCCCGTCGTAGAAGACGGCGGACTGGCCCGGGGTCACCGCAGCCTGCTTCTCGTCGAAGATGACGCGTATGGTCAGATCGTCGATGGGCTGGATCAGGCAGGGGATATCCTGCTGGCGGTAGCGGGTCTTGACGGTGACGCGGCGCGGCTCGCGGATGGGGGTGCGATCCACCCAGTGCAGCTGGCTCGCGATCAGGCCGTCGGAGTAGAGGCGGGGGTGATCCCCTTGCGCCACCACCAGGGTATTGCGCTCCACCTCCTTGTCCACCACGTACCAGGCCTCTTCGGTCGCATCCTTCATGCCGCCGATGCCAAGGCCCTTGCGCTGGCCCAGGGTGTGATACATCAGGCCCTGATGCTCGCCGATGACCTTGCCGTCCACGGTTTCGATGGGGCCGGGCTGGGCGGGCAGGAACTTCGCCAGGAAGTCCTTGAACTTGCGCTCGCCGATGAAGCAGATACCGGTGGAGTCCTTCTTCTTGGCGGTGATGAGGTCGAGCTGCTCGGCGATGCGGCGCACCTCGGGTTTTTCCAGATCCCCGACCGGGAACAGGCTCTGACCCACCTGGGCTTCGCTCAGGGTATAGAGGAAGTAGCTCTGATCCTTGTTGTTGTCGAGACCGCGCAGCAGGTGCGGGCGGCCCGTGCTGTCGTCACGGCGCACATAGTGACCGGTGGCGATGTAGCTGGCCCCCAGCTCCTCGGCGGCAAACTCCAGGAACGCCTTGAACTTGATCTCCTTGTTGCACAGGATATCCGGGTTCGGCGTGCGCCCCGCCTTGTACTCTGCCAGGAAGTGTTCGAACACGTTGTCCCAGTATTCGGCGGCGAAGTTGATGGTGTGGAGTTTCATCCCCAGCTTGTCACAGACCGCCTGGGCGTCAGCCAAATCCTGGGCGGCAGAGCAATACTCGTCCGTGTCGTCCTCTTCCCAGTTCTTCATGAACAAGCCTTCGACCTGATAGCCCTGCTGCTGGAGCAGGTAGGCCGAGACGGAAGAGTCCACACCGCCGGACATGCCGACGATCACCTTGATTTGGCTGTTATCTGTCATTGAGTGTCGTTACCATTTCGTTTAAACGGGGCGTATTCTAACAGAGTTTCGTCGCCCCGGTCACATATCACATTTGTCCCGCGCCATGGTCGCGCCTTCGCGGTAATCGTTTGCCTCGATCGTCGGCAAGGGGGCGGGCAAGAACGGCAGGGCTGACCCTTGCCAACGCCCCGGGCCAGGGGCTAGCTGCCCTGGATGAAGGCCTGGAGCGCCGACAGCGGCAACCGGGTACCCGCCAGATAGTCCTGGATGCACTGCCACACCAACGGGCTGCGCAGGGCCGGGCGACGCTCTGCTATCTCGGCCAGGGTGAACCAGTGGCAGGCGAGCACGTCGCCGTCGGGATCCTCGGGCAGGTGCTGGCCTGGCGCCTCGGTCAGATCGAACACCAGGGCGGTGCGCAGGAAGGTGGCCTCGCTGTCGGCGGGTTTGAACAGATAGTTGCCGAGCCAGGCGTTAGGGGCGGCGCAAAGCCCCGTCTCTTCTTTGAGTTCGCGCCGGGCCGCCTCCATCAGGGTCTCCCCTGCTTCCACATGACCGGCGGGCTGGTTGAAGCGCCGCTCGCCGCGGATCTCTTCCTCGACCAGCAGGAAGCGTCCCTGCCAGTGCACCAGGGCGGCGACCGTGAGGCGGGCGGGCAGATAGTGGTGGTCCATAACAAGGCTCCTGCTGATGGGCACAACGCGGTGCCGGGGGTTAGTTGAGTTCGCTTCGATAATCGGGGGTTAGGCCCGGCTTGTCACCCGCGGCCTGCCATCCGGCCTATCGTCACCTGGGATCCGAGGGCGCCCTTGCCGTCGCTTTCCCATGTTGGCGTGCCCGAATGGATTCAGGCAAGGGGCAGGCCGCGATAACGCCTTGGCCAGAGATGCGCCGCGCCCCTTTTTCGCCATGGCCCCGCCATCGCCAGGGCCCCCGTTGTCATGCCCGGGTTCAGATCTTGCGGGCCGGGCGGCGGGCGCTGGCGCGCCCGGATCCCTTGCCGCCCGCCCCGCTACCGCTCTTGTCGCTCGCCCCGGTGCGGGCTGCTCTCCTGGCTGGCGCCTTGCTTGGCGAGGCTCTCCCCGGGCGAGGGGGGGAGGGCATCTCCTGGCTGGTCAGGGCGCGGCTCTCCCCCGGCGCCAGACCATCCAGGGTCCAGTCGCCGATGGCGTAGCGGATGAGGCGCAAGGTGGGGTGACCGATATGGGCGGTCATGCGCCGCACCTGGCGGTTGCGCCCCTCCACGATTTTTATCTCCAGCCAACAGGTGGGGATCGCCTTGCGCATCCGAATGGGCGGGTTGCGTGGCCACAGTGCAGGTTCATCCATGATGCGCGCCCCGGCGGGCAGGGTCATGCCGTCGTTGAGCGCCACCCCGGCGCGCAGGGCCGCCAGCTTCGCTTCATCGGGGATCCCTTCCACCTGCACCCAGTAGGTCTTGGGGGTCTTCTCCCCCGGCTGGGTGAGGCGTGCCTGCAGCTGACCGTCGTTGGTGAGCAGCAAGAGTCCCTCGCTGTCGCGGTCGAGGCGGCCGGCGGCATAGATGCCGGGCTCGGTGATGTAATCCTTGAGGGTCTCGCGCCCCCCTTCGTCGGTGAACTGGCACAGCACCATATAGGGCTTGTTGAGCAGCAAGAGCCTGCGATCTGCCGGAGCCACTGCCGGTTTGCCGCCGAGGGAGGGCTGGCTGCCGGCCCGCTGGGGCTCATGTTTTGCTGTGCGGCCAGAGAGGGAGAGGCGGGGACGATCAGGTTTCATCGCGTGCATACCAAAAACAGGGGATGGCGGAGTGTACCACAGGGGCGCAGGCCCATGGGCCATGGAGGAGATAACACCCGCCTCACTGGGATCAGGGCTCAATATTCGAGAAACTTCTCGCCGCAGCGCTCGCAAATCAGGTGCCTTACATGGGGGGCCTGGTGAGCCAGCGTGTCACCGAATGCCCAGTGGGTGATGCTGCTGGCAAGAAAGGCTTGCCAGAAGGCCTTGCGCGGCTCCTTGGGCATGATGTCTTGAGTGTGATCGCGGGCCACCAGCACCACGAGATGGCGGGTGCGCTCGCCGCATTGGTCGCAGCGATGAATTTCGCTTAGGGGTTGGGTGGTGCGCTCTGTTGTCATGATGAGACCCGCTGTGGATGGGCGGCCATCATAGTCTTCTCCGCTTGGCTCTCAATCCCCAGATAGAGGACATCCACCCGCTGTGAGGGGGCCCCATGTCACGGATTGAGCAAAAAGACCACCTCCCCCCGGTAGTGGGGGGAGGCGGCCAGTGTTGCCTGCCAGGCGGGATCCCAGTCGCCATCCTGCACCAGCCCCACCTTGAAGGGGAGGCTGAGTTGGAGCATGGCGGGCAGATAGGCCTGATAGCCAGGCACAGTGTGTTTGCCCTGATAGGTCTGGATCACCAGCTCGTCCACCGGCAGGCGATTGAGCTCTGCCAGGTCCCCCGTTTTCGCCCAGTCCAGCAGCCCCGTCACGCTGAGCTTGCACCCGGCAGGCAACACCAGCCTGAGGCGCTGCAAGGCGTCGGCGTACCGATCGAGTCGATGGGTGGCCGCATCGAGGTCTATCTGGATCCCCGTCACCCCGGCGCCCACCCGGCGCCACGCCTCATACAGGTGCACCAGCACCTTCTCGTGATCCGGGGTGAGGGGCAGCGCATTGACGCGCACCACCAGCCAGAGCTGCTCTGCCCTGATGGGGGAGGGGGCCCGCCCCAGCTTGACGAAGCGGGGGCCGGCGGGCCTGCCCAATATCTCCCCCTGATGCAGATAGAGGGTGCTCGCCTGCGCCAGGACCGGCTGGGGGCGGGTGGCGGACCAGAGCCAGAATGCCTGATAGGCGCTGGCATCAACCCCGGCTTCAAGGGGGGTGGCCAGGGTCGCCAGCAGCAGCGCCAGCAGAGCGCGTTCAGGGGGTCTGCTCATGCTCACCAGTAGTATTTGAGGGATCTGGCCCACACCGAGTTGCCATGGCGCTGCTTGAGGGTATTGAACCAGGCCTGCCGGGTGCCCTTGGGGATCTCCTGGCTGTCGCAGCCGTTGTAGCCGGAGGGGGCATAGCACTGGATGGCGCGATAGAGGGCATAGCTCTTATCCTCGGGCTCCGCCTTGGGGTTGGCCATCACGGCCTGATAGAGGGCGAGCCGGCTCGGTGCCGTGACGCTCTCCTCTGGCGCCAGCCCCCAGATCATCTCGCTATCCTGCCACGGGTCGATATGGGGATCCCGATTGCGCAGGTACTCCCCCAGGCAGTTGAGGGCATGGCCATCCTCGGGGCGCTGCACCAGGGTGCCAAGGGTCTGGGCCAGATCCCGGCAGTGGTAGCCCTGGGGCGTCCCTTCCCCGCTCCACTGGAACGCCGAGAGGCGCACATCCCCGTTGGGCACGGGCTGCCAGGGGGCGTCGGCGGGCGGGGCGACCTCCTTGTGATCGGCGGGAATGAGGGCCAGATCCTGCAAGAAGGTGGCAGCGTCGCTGGCGATGAGATCCCGCACCAGCAGGGTATGGAGCGCAATCTGGCGCTCCGCCGCGCTCGGGCCCTGCCTGACCTGCTGGCGCAAGAGGGCGGGATCGGCCGCTTGTTTGAGCACGGCGGTGCGGATGCGCAACTGGGTGATGGGGCTGCCCGGCTGGAAGATGGCCGCCGTGTTGCCGGTGCGCACCCAGTGATCCGCCAGCAGGTTCTCCACGAACGCCTGCTGGGCCTTGCCAAGGGGGGACGCCCCCAGCGCCAGCAAGGCCTGCTCGGCCTTGTCAGAGGCCTTCATGCCCTGCCAGGCCCAGATCCGCAGGATCTGGCGGCTGAAGGCGAGGGTCGAACCATCCGGCTCCGGCAACGCCGGCAGCAGGGTCAGCACCTGCTCAAACTCCTTGTTCAGGAGCAGGGCGTAGGCGTGCAGATAGGTGGCCTCTTGCGTGTTACCCGCTTCATGCAACTGTGTGATGGCGGCATCGAGCCGCTCATCACTCCAATGGCGTTTCTGGTCATCGCTGGTTCTGAGGCCACGCAGTGCGTTGGCAAACAGCAGGTCCGGTTGGGTTTTATCCTGGTAGACGGGGGCGTTTCGATAGGCGTCGGCACTGAGCAGGGCGAGATCGATCTCGTTCACCAGGGCCTCCAGCACCGGCAGGCTGCGGGTGGAGGCCATGGCTTCGGCGTAGGCATCGCGCAGCGCAGACCAGTCCCCCGACATCCACTGGATGCGCCTGAACAGCCCCTCGGTCGAGCTGGCGTAGCGCCCCTGCGGGTAGGCCGCCAGATAGGCCCGGCCCTGGGTCATGGCGCGGCGAAGGGCGACCTTGTCGCTCTTGCTCACATCCTCGCCACCGTATTCGTCCTTTGCCTCCTTCATCGCCAGGTTGATCTCAGTGCGCATCACCATGTAGGTGGCGCTCTCGGCCACCCAGGGGGCCCTGGCTTGCTGCAAGGCGGTAAAAGCCGCGCGGGTCTCGTCAAACCGGCCGTCGTAGAAGTGTTGGGCGGCCTGCAGATAGTCGCGCCACTCCCGGGCGGCGGCGCCCATCTCGACCCCGTCCTCCTGCGGGATGGCCTGCCGACCGAGGATCAGCAGGCGCATGCGCAGCAGGGGCACCCGCTGCTGTGGGGTTACCTCGCTCTGCTCGAGGGCGTCCAGAAACGCGCCGACCGAGGAGAGCGAGTTGGAGATGGCGTGCCCATAGAGGGAGTCGCGGCCCGCGTAGGGCTCGAGCAGCGGGGGGAGAGACGGAGCATGGGCGGCCAGCCGGCTGCCCAGCTGCTCGCGCAGCGCCGGGTCTTCCACCTCCTCTGGCTGGGGGAGGCGCATCAGGGAGAAGAGCGGCTTGTCCCGCTCGTTGACCGGATCCGCCGGCAGGGTGAAGGGGAGGGGAAGCCGCTGCCGCTCGGCGAGCCGCATCAGCAGATTGCCCTTGGTGTCGTTGTCGTTGAGATAGAGCGGGTAGGCGGGCAGCGGGCACTCGGTGAGCCAGAAGCGGCAGCCATCCCCGTCGCCGGAGGCGAGGGCCGGCACAGCGGCAAGGGCGGCGGCCAGCGCAGTGCCATAGATCAGGATTTTCATCGGAGGCGGTATCCATACGGTGTCGATTGGCTACTCCTTGCAGAACAGGCCACAGAGGTGAGTCGCAATGGTCGGTCATGGTACGAGATAGGGTCGCAATCGACAACCTATTGGCCACCAGAACCGGCGCGTCTCCCGGGATGGGGAGGCAGGCTCTCCCTTGGCGAGGGGAGCCGTGATCCATGAGATGGCATGGCGCCATGCAAGAGCGTTTTTTGGTCGCAATACATCTGTTTTATTGATTAATATTCTAATTTTCCATCCGTTAATTCGATGTTTAATGCGCCTCTTCGTGGGTTGGCCATGGATGTCAGAGAGGTGCTGCGTGAAAAAAATGTGCATAGCCAGAGGCCGCTGAGAGGGCGGGGCAGGCAACTGAATGAATTATGATTAATGTATTGATAAATATGGAATATTAGTCCTTACCCTGGTGTGATTCAGGGATGAAAAATAGGGTTTCATAAGAGGCTTTTGTTCATTTTTTAGATTGGTTTTTGCATAATCAATCGTTTATTTAGTTGGACAATAGAGGAAGGTTCGGTGTCCAATCGGGGGAGTAGGTTGGCCAGCTTCATTGATATGGGCAGAGCCGTCAGCCAGTGTGTAACCCGAGATGTAAGGAGACATCCTGATGGAAAAACTTGACCAACAAATCGACACCATGCGCCAGGAATTTGAGTCACAGGGGCAAAAGCAGGCCCATGACAAGTGGCAAGCCAGGGTCGATGAGCTGCAGCGGGAACGCACCGAAGCCCCCCAGCCGGAAGCGGCAGAACACTAGCCCCCGACGACCATGTCATGATGGTCATCGGTTGAGCAGATAAGAGAAACCACCGCCCCGACTCGGGGCGGTGGTTTTTTTCAAGGCGCAGAGCATGGGATCTTGACGCCAGGAGAACGCTCTATCGCTGAGCCCAGCTGTTCGGGGCTGGGATCTGCCTCATCTCTTGCGGCTCGCCCATCTTCATGGAGGGTCATGAGCATGTTGTTGTGCTCATCACGGGGAAGAGGTGGTGCCGGCGGTCACGGCTGCTCTGAGGTGGGTGTAGAGGCCGAGCCCGGCCAGCGATCCGACCAGGGCCAGCAGCAGCCAGATGGCCGTGACGGGGCGGGTGCCTGCGCCCCCCAGCATAAAGCCGATAAGCAGGTTGCCAAAGAGCGCCATGCAGCCCCCGGCGCTGGCATAGAAGCCGTAGTAGCTGGCGAGCTGGTCGGGGGGCGCGTAGCGGGGCAGCTGGGCGGCGAAGAGGGGGAAGCAGAGGATGGAGCCGAGCGAGAGCAGGGCCACCTGCGCCAAGACCCCCGCCGTCGACCAGGGGGCCAGCAGGGGCAGGGCCAGATAGCTCAGCCCCATCAGCCCGATGCCCAGCCCCATGGCGAGCGGTACCCCCAGGTGGCGCTCCACCAGGCGCGAGGCCGGCAGCTGGAGCAGGACGCCGATCACCGCCGAGAGGGTGAAGACGCCGCCGAGCAGCTCGGTGGCGTCCGGCAGGCTCTGGATATGGGCGGGCAGGGCGAGATAGAGCTGGTGGAACAGGATCTGGTAGCTGCCTGCCAGCAGGGTGAACATCATGAAGGGGCGCTGGCGCAAAATGGTGCCCCATTGGCGCAGTATGGCGCCGCGCGGGCTCTGGTTGGCCACCGGGCGTTTGGGCAGCACCCGATACTGCAACACCCCGAGCAGGGCGAACAGGCTCGCCGCCAGAATACCCGTCAGGGCATAGCTCTGCTGGGTCAAGGTGAGACCGACCAGGGGGCCGAGCAGCATGCCCGCCTGGCTGGCGAGATTGTGAAGGGCGAAGGCGCGCTGGCGCTGGCTCGGGGTGCCGCATTCGCTGGCCAGATAGGCCTGGGCGCAGGGGGTGAACAGGGCCCCGGCAAAGCCGGTCAGGGTCGCCGCCAACAGCAGTATGGGCAGGGACTCGGCCCAGCCCAGCAGCAGGAAGCCGACCGATCGCACCAGGCAACCCCAGACGATGGCAGGGTGATAGCCGATGCGATCCCCCAGTGTCCCCCCCAAGAGGAAGAGCCCCTGCTGGCTGAAGACCCGCATCCCCATCACCAGGCCGCAGGCCCAGCCGGCGAGGCCGAGCCCGCTGCCCATGTGCTGGGCGAGGAAGGGCAGCATCATGTAGAAGCCGAGGTTGAACGCCAGGCCATTGGTGATGAGCAGGCGGGCGGCCGGGCTCATGCCCTGCCAGTCCCGCCAGTAGGAGGCGCGGCTCATGCTCCATTGCTCCGAGTGTGGGACCTGCGCGCCCGATGCTGCGGGCTGCGGCTCGGGGCACTTGCTCTAATGGCCATCATGATTGTCTGCGCACGGTACGAAGGAAGGGGATGCCGCTCTGATCGTGGCTGATCTGCACCGGCACCTGATAGAGCCGCTCGATGAGGGCGGCGTCGAGCACTTGGGCGGGGGGGCCGAAGGCTTGCAGATCGCCCCCTGCCAGCACGATCAGCTGATCGGCAAACTGGGCCGCCAGGTTGAGATCGTGCAGCACCACCAGGGTGATCCACTGCTGGGCCCGGGTCTGCTGGCAGAGGTGCTCCATCAGTTGCATCTGGTGGTGCAGATCCAGCGCGCTGACCGGCTCGTCCAGCATCATGATGCGGGGGTCGCGCAGCAGCACCTGGGCAAACAGCACCATCTGGCGCTGGCCGCCGCTCAAGGAGTAGAGGGGGCGATCCGCCAGATGGGCGATGCCAAGGGCCTGCAGGGCGCGGCCGGCCGCCAGTATGTCTTCGTCCGCGAGGCGCATGGAGAGGCTGTCGAGGCGCCCCAGTACCACCACCTCGATGACGCTGAGATCCAGCTCCAGCTGGATGTTCTGGGGCATGTAGCCAAATTGCTGGCGCCATTTTGCCTGGGTCATCTGGCGCGGCGATTGGCCGGCCAGGCTGATCTCGCCGGAGGCCGGGGTCAGCTCGCCAAACAGGGTGCGCAGCAAGGAGGTCTTGCCGGTCCCGTTCGGGCCGATGATCACATGGACCTGGCCCGGCTGCAGGGTGAGGTCGAGGTCCCGCAGCAGGGTCTGCTGGCCGAGGGAGAGGGAGAGTCGGGATATCTCAAGCACGTTTACGCCCCCTGCCGAGGATCAGCCAGATGAAGAAGGGCACGCCAATGAGCGCGGTGACGATGCCGATGGGGAAGAGGGCCCCCGGAATGATCGACTTGGAGAGCACCGAGGCGGCCGACAGCATGCAGGCGCCGCACAGGGCGGAGAGCGGGATCAGGAAGCGCTGATCTTCTCCCACCAGCATGC
The DNA here is from genome assembly GCF_054052445.1 of Aeromonas crassostreae. NCBI lineage: Bacteria > Pseudomonadati > Pseudomonadota > Gammaproteobacteria > Aeromonadales > Aeromonadaceae > Aeromonas > Aeromonas crassostreae. The sequence continues at coordinate 98,255 of NZ_JBSTYM010000011.1, forward strand.
GGGCTATGTGGGGGGCCACCAGGCCGACGAAGCCGATGATGCCGACGAAGCTGGTGGCGGTGGCGGTGAGCAGGGCGACCAGGATCAGGGTCTTCATGCGCAGCCTGTCCACGTTGACCCCCAGGCTCCGTGCCCTGGCTTCCCCCAGACGCAGGCTGGTGAGGGCCCAGGCGTCCCGATAGATGAGCAGGGTGCAGATCAGGGTGACGGCGGCCGTGATGGCCAGGGCATCCCAGGTGGTGCGCATCAGGCTGCCAAACAGCCAGAACATGATCTGCTGGTTGAGCTCGGGGGAGGAGAGAAACTGCAGCAGGGAGAGCAGGGACTGGAACAGGAACAGCAGGGCGATGCCCGCCAGGATCAGGGTCTGGCTGCTGACGTTGCGCATCATGGCCAGGCCAAACAAGAGGCAGGCGGCCACCATGCACAGGATGAAGGCCCCGGCCGGAATGGTGACCAGGGGCGGCAGCCCGAGCCCGCCGGTATAGAGCGCCAGCGCCGCGCCAAGGCCCGCCGCGGCCGCGAGACCCAGGGTGTAGGGGCTGGCCAGGGGGTTGTCCAGCAGGGTCTGCATCTGCACGCCGCCAAGGCCGAGCGACGCGCCGACCACCAGGGCCATCAGGGCGATGGGCAGGCGCATGTCATGGACTATGGTGCGGGTCATGGCGTCCGCCTGGGCGGGGGAGAGCAGGGCATCGATCACCTCGCCAAGGGGCAGCAGGGAGGGGCCGGTGGCGATGTCGAGCACCAGGGTAATGCACAGCACCAGGCTGAGCAGCGCCAGCCAGTGCCAGCGGCGGCGCTCCCGTTGCCGTTGACGGGTGAGGGTCTGCTGGAGGGCAGCCAAATCATTCATGATAACCATCCTGACGCGGGCGCTCTTGATGAAGCGCCCTGTGGGTAACAAGCGAGGGCGAAGGCGTTGCCTGCCTTGACGGCAGCGCGAGCCGCAGTGGTCTGCGGCTCGGGACTCAGTTCGCCTGGGACGGGTTTATCCCCAGCATAAAGGTGCCTTCTGGGCGAATGGGTAGATAGGCCTGGTAGAAGCCCTGATAGGTGGCCAGGGGGTCGAGATCTTCGAACAAATCCGGGTAGAGCGCCTTGGCCATGAACTCGATGAGGGCGGCATCCATGATGCTGCGGGTGGCGCCGTGATAGACGGCGTAGAGGCGACCCTGCTGCACCGCGGGCAGATCGCGCCAGCCCGGACGGGCGGCAAAGCCCTGCAGGCGCTGGCGCACCGTCTCGGCGGAGATGTCCTGGCCGACCTGCATCGCCTCTGCGCTGCTCACGCTCTCGTAGCCCGCCATCAGGATGACCTCCGGTTTGCTCGCCAGCAGTTGCTCCGGATGGATGGTGCCCCAGCGATCGACGAAGGGGGCCGCGACGTTGTCACCCCCGGCCAGCAGCGCCATGGCGCCCCACATGTCCTTGCCATAGGTGTAGCTGTACTCGGCCGGGCCCTTGTCCCCCAGCTCGATGTAGACCCGGGGCGGCTGGCGCTTCGCGGCAGCGATGCGCGAGGTGATGGTCTCAATCTTGGCCTGGTACTCGTCGGCCATCTTGCGGGCGCGGGCCTCCTGGCCGGTCAGCTTACCAAGCAGCAGGGTGCTCGCCATGTGGCGGGCCAGGGTCTGGGCGTTGTAGTCCACCACCACCACAGGGATGCCCGCCTGCTCGAGGCGCGGCAGATCCGGGGCCAGGGCCTCGTATTGCCACTGGGCCAGGATCACCAGATCGGGCTTGACCGCCAACGTCTTCTCGATGGAGAAGCTCTGATCCTGCACGTTGCCAAGGTCCGGCACCTTGGCCAGTTGCGGCTCTTTGGCGACATAGAGAGACCAGATGGCGGGGCGTGACTTGACGAACCAGCCACGGGACATGCCCACCAGGCGATCGGCGCCCCCCTCACCGGCCACGGCCAGGTAATCCTCGGGATAGAATCCGAGCACGATGCGGCTCGCGGGCAGGCTCAGTGAGACCTTGCGGCCCATCACATCTTCCACTTCAACGGGGGCGGCGGCCTGTGCCATCCAGCTCATCAGGGTGAGCTGACCAAGCAGCAGCAGCCTTGCCAGGGGGGAACGAAACATCTTGTTGGAACCTCGGGGGATGGACGGAAAAAGGAAAGTGAGAACTATTACTATTTCATCGCCAAAACGCAATGGGGTTTTGCATGGTTTGTCCTCTCCCTCTCCCCTCAGGCACAGCATTTGCGCGGCGCTGACGCAATGTGTGCTCCCTATGGGTCTTGTTATGGCTCAACTCATCCAGCAGATGACGCCGACTGGCATCGGGGCGCCCTGCTTGGGCGTCGCCGGGGGAGGGGGTAAAGCGTGGGCGCGTCTCCTGCTTTATCCTGGCCCGGGTGCATTGTGATCCAGTGCGCGACTATGGCCCGCGCTGCGTGCTCGCCATTTGATTATGTAAAGGGATGGGCTAAGATGGCCGCGCGAAATGATCAGATTGATAACAAACGGAAGTTAGGAGATGCCGATGGAAAGCAAAGTAGTAATCCCGACCCAGGGTCAGAAAATCACCGTTGCAGCCGATGGCAAGCTGAACGTGCCGAACAACCCCATCATTCCGTTTATCGAAGGGGATGGTATCGGCGTTGACGTGACCCCGGCCATGCTGAACGTGGTCAACGCTGCGGTCGAGAAGGCTTACAAAGGCGAGCGTTCGATCGCCTGGATGGAGATCTACACGGGTGAGAAGTCCACCCATGTCTATGGTGAAGGCGCCTGGCTGCCGGCCGAGACCCTGGATTTCATCCGTGAATACTGTGTGGCCATCAAGGGCCCGCTGACCACCCCGGTCGGCGGCGGTATCCGCTCCCTCAACGTGGCCCTGCGTCAGGAGCTGGATCTCTACGTCTGCCTGCGCCCGGTGCGCTACTACCAGGGCACCCCCAGCCCGGTCAAATCCCCCGAGCTGACCGACATGGTGATCTTCCGCGAGAACGCCGAAGACATCTACGCCGGCATCGAGTGGAAGGCGGACAGCGAGGAAGCCAAGAAAGTGATCGCCTTCCTGCAAAACGAGATGGGCGTGAAGAAGATCCGCTTCCCCGAGTCCTGCGGCATCGGCATCAAGCCCATGTCCAAGGCGGGTACCGAGCGTCTGGTGCGCGCCGCCATCGAGTACGCCATCGACAACGACCGCGACTCCGTGACCCTGGTGCACAAGGGCAACATCATGAAGTTCACCGAAGGTGCCTTCAAGGATTGGGGCTATGCCCTGGCCCAGAAAGAGTACGATGCCCAGCTCATCGACGGCGGCCCCTGGTGCTCCTTCAAGAACCCGAAAACCGGCAAGACCATCGTCGTCAAGGACGTCATCGCCGATGCCTTCCTGCAACAGATCCTGCTGCGTCCGGCCGAGTATGACGTCATCGCCTGTATGAACTTGAACGGCGACTACATCTCCGACGCCCTGGCCGCTCAGGTCGGCGGTATCGGCATCGCCCCTGGCGCCAACATCGGCGACGGCGTTGCCCTGTTCGAAGCCACCCACGGCACCGCACCGAAATATGCCGGCCAGGACAAGGTCAACCCGGGTTCGCTGATCCTCTCCGCCGAGATGATGCTGCGCCACCTGGGATGGGTTGAGGCGGCAGATCTGGTCGTGAAGGGGATGGAGCGCGCCATCGCCAACAAGACGGTCACCTATGACTTCGAGCGACTGATGGAAGGCGCCACCCTGCGCTCCTGTTCCCAGTTCGCTCAGGACATGATCGATCAGATGTAATCTATTGATTAAGTTGATATTAAGAGGCAACCATCACCGATGGCTGCCTCTTTTCGTTAGCCGGTTCCAAAGGAAGGCGCCTTCCTGGCTGAGTAGAGGCAATACATCGGTCGAGGATAAAGTTGGATTCCAATGACACCTTATTAGTTGAGGGTTAATCGACCAAACGGGCCCTGGCAATTTGCTTTTCGGTATCTCTTGGCGGGAGGGAAGTGATAGAATCCGAGGCTGTTTTAACGACTGTCCATGAGTGTTTTTCATGGAGAGCCCAGAGCCCAGAGCCCAGAGCGCATCAGCTCATCTCTGAGTTCCCGATGCGAATTCCTGCAGTGCTAAGCGTCACTTGAGGTCAACACCATGATCCTTGCACGCACACAATCCGGTCAAAAGCAGCAAACTGGGGGCTGTAACTCAGGGGCGGTAGCTATGGCATTCGGGGTTACCGCTGCAATATACGGATTAGGTGCTTCGCTTGCACCAGGCAGATATCCACAGCCGATCTCACTTCAGCATTAATTCTTATTCAAGAGCATATCTATGAAAATACTCGTCACTGGCGGAGCTGGCTTTATCGGCTCGGCAGTCGTTCGTCATATCATAAAGGACACTAACGACTCTGTTGTCAATCTGGATAAACTCACCTATGCGGGCAATCTGGAGTCCCTGTCAGAGGTATCGGCCAGTGAGCGTTATGCGTTCGAACAAGTGGATATCTGCAACCGCGCCGAGCTGGACCGGGTCTTTGCCGCGCATCAGCCGGATGCGGTGATGCACCTGGCGGCAGAGAGCCACGTCGATCGCTCCATCACCGGCCCTGCCGATTTTATCGAGACCAATATCGTCGGCACCTACATGCTGCTGGAAGCCGCCCGTGCATATTGGAATAGCCTGGAGGAGGCGCGCAAGGCGACGTTCCGCTTCCACCATATCTCCACCGATGAAGTGTATGGCGACTTGCCCCATCCAGATGAAGTTACCCCTGGCGAGGCCTTGCCGCTCTTTACCGAAACCACCCCTTATGCCCCCAGCAGCCCCTATTCTGCTTCCAAGGCATCGAGCGACCACCTGGTGCGCGCCTGGCGCCGTACCTACGGCCTGCCGACCGTGGTCACCAACTGCTCCAACAACTACGGCCCCTATCACTTCCCCGAAAAACTGATCCCGCTGGTGATCCTCAATGCCCTAGATGGCAAGCCGTTGCCTGTGTATGGCAAGGGGGACCAGATCCGTGACTGGCTCTATGTGGAAGATCACGCTCGTGCTCTCTACAAGGTGGTGACCACTGGTGTGGTGGGCGAGACCTACAACATTGGTGGCCACAACGAGAAGCAGAACCTGGAGGTCGTTCACACCATCTGCGACCTGCTCGATGAGATGGTGCCGAAAGCGGGTTCCTATCGCGATCAAATCACTTATGTGACCGACCGCCCCGGCCACGACCGTCGTTATGCCATCGATGCCAGTAAGATGAGCGCCGAACTGAATTGGCAGCCAGAGGAGACTTTCGAGTCTGGCATTCGCAAAACCGTGCAGTGGTATCTGGATAACCAACAGTGGATTAACAACGTCCAGAGCGGTACCTACCAGTCCTGGATCGAGCAAAACTACGGGGAGCGTGCCTGATGCATATTCTGCTATTTGGTAAGAATGGTCAGGTAGGTTGGGAGTTGCAACGGGCATTGGCGCCGCTCGGTCTCGTCACCGCCGTCGACTTCGACTCCACCAACTATTGCGGCGACTTCAGTAACCCGGTCGGTGTGGCCGAAACGGTACGTCTGGTTAGGCCGGACGTGATCGTCAATGCCGCCGCCCACACCGCAGTTGACAAGGCCGAGAGTGAACGGGAGTTTGCCGAGCTGCTCAATGCCACCAGTGTTGCAGCAATTGCCAAAGAAGCCGAGGCGTTGGGTGCCTGGTTGGTGCACTACTCCACCGATTATGTGTTCGATGGCAGTGGCGAGCGGCCCTGGACTGAGGGCGACCAGACCGCCCCACTCAATGTCTATGGTGAAACCAAGCTGGCAGGAGAACAGGCGGCAGCACTCTGCGCTCGTCATCTGATCTTCCGCACCAGCTGGGTCTATGCTGCCCGCGGTGCCAACTTCGCCAAGACCATGCTGCGCTTTGGCAAAGAGCGCAGCGAAATGTCGGTCATCAATGACCAGTTCGGCGCCCCGACCGGTGCCGAGTTGCTGGCTGATTGCACCGCTCATGCGATTCGAGTGGCGCAGAACAAGCCCGAAGTGGCGGGGCTCTACCATCTGATCGCCTCCGGCACCACCACATGGTTTGACTATGCCCAGCTGGTGTTTGCCAAAGCGAGGGCTGCCGGGGTTGAACTGGCGGTCACGCAAGTCAACGCCGTACCGACCAGTGCGTTTCCAACGCCGGCCAAGCGCCCTCACAACTCGCGACTCGATACCAGCAAATTCCAGCGCACCTTCGATCTGGTACTGCCGGACTGGACCGTCGGAGTGGAGCGGATGTTGACCGAGATCCTGGGCAAGTAAATCACTGGCCAGGGATGTATTGAATGCATCCCTGGCTGGCAGGGATCAAATGCAAAAGGTGTGGCCTCAAGCCACCCTTTTCTTTTGCAATTTAAGAACAAGAAACAAGCATCATGACCAAGCGTAAAGGCATTATTCTGGCCGGTGGCTCTGGCACCCGTCTCTATCCGGTCACCATGGCGGTGAGCAAGCAGTTGCTGCCCATCTATGACAAGCCGATGATCTACTATCCGCTCAGCACCCTGATGCTGGCCGGTATTCGCGATATTTTGATCATCAGCACACCGCAAGATACGCCTCGTTTTGAGCAGTTGCTGGGCGATGGCAGCCAGTGGGGCTTGAATCTGCAATACAAGGTGCAACCCAGCCCGGATGGCCTGGCACAAGCCTTTATTCTGGGTGAGGAGTTCATCGGCTCAGACTCCTGTGCGCTGGTGCTGGGGGACAATATCTTTTACGGCCATGACCTGCAGAAGCAGCTGGAGGCGGCGGCGAGAAAAGAGAGCGGTGCCACCGTCTTTGCCTATCACGTCCACGACCCCGAGCGTTATGGGGTCGTGGAGTTTGATAAACAGGGCATCGCTATTTCACTGGAAGAGAAGCCACTGGAGCCCAAGAGCAACTATGCGGTCACCGGCCTCTATTTCTACGACAACAGCGTGGTGGATATTGCCAAGAGCCTGAAGCCCTCTCCCCGTGGCGAGCTGGAGATCACTGATGTCAACCGCATTTACCTTGAGCAAGGAAACTTGTCGGTGGCCATGATGGGCCGTGGTTATGCCTGGCTTGATACCGGCACCCATGAAAGCATGATTGAAGCGAGCAACTTTATTCAGACCATCGAGACACGCCAAGGGTTGAAAGTCGCGTGCCCGGAAGAGATTGCTTATCGCCAGAAGTTTATCAATGCTGACCAAGTCCGTGAACTTGCCGCGGCGTTGGCAAAAAATGCATATGGACAATATTTATTAAGAATGGTTGCCAAAGCCTGATGTGATATGGGGGGAAGGAATATGCTCCCCCCATAAAAATTAAATTAAATGTGGATAGACAGATGAATGTAATCAAGACAGCGATTCCAGACGTGCTTATCTTTGAGCCAAAAGTATTTGGTGATGAGCGTGGCTTTTTCTTTGAGAGTTTCAACCACAAGCTGTTCGAAGAGGCAGTGGGTTATCCGGTTAACTTCGTGCAAGACAATCACTCGAAATCGTCGAGAGGCGTGTTGCGTGGATTGCACTACCAGCTGCCACCATACGCTCAGGGAAAGCTGGTTCGGTGTGTTGCAGGTGAAGTGTTCGATGTGGCGGTAGATATTCGCAAAAGCTCACCGACCTTCGGGCAATGGGTTGGGGTTCACCTTTCTGGGGAAAACAAGCGGCAATTGTGGATCCCGGAAGGATTTGCTCATGGGTTTGTGACCTTAAGCGAAACCGCGGAGTTTTTGTATAAAACGACGAACTACTATGTACCACAGAGTGAGGGCTCAATCCGTTGGGATGACCCGCAAGTAGGGGTTGAGTGGCCGATTGAAGGTGAAGTCAGCCTATCGAAGAAAGATCAAGAGGCGGTAAATTTTAGTTCAGCACTTTTGTTCAACTGATGTTACTGATGCCCATGCGATAAAAGTAAATAATGTGGGCATTTTTTATGTAAAAACGGGAGGGTGATTAATGAAAACACTCTTGCTAATATGAAAGTTGAAATGAATGACGAACTCAAATAACAATCGGCGGATTGTTAAAAATACGCTGTTTCTTTATTTTAGGATACTGTTAACCCTTGGCGTAACCCTCTATACCTCGCGTGTGGTCCTCAATAATTTGGGGGTGGAAGATTTCGGAATTTATAACGTTGTCGGTGGAGTGGTGACCATGATGGCGTTTTTAAGTGGTGCTATGTCTTCTGCCTCTCAGCGTTTTTTGGCATTTGAATTGGGAAAAAATAACCTTGAGCAGTTAGCCAAGGTGTTTAAGATGAGCCTCAATATTCATTGGTTTATTGTACTCATTGTGATTTTTGTGGCGCAAACCTTGGGGCTGTGGTTTGTCAATACCCAGTTGGTGATCCCGCCCGATCGCTTAGTGGCAGCCAATTGGGTATTCCAGTGCGCCTTATTCTCGTTTTGCTGCACTGTGCTGGGTGTGCCCTATAACGCAGCGATTATCGCTCATGAGAAGATGAGCGCTTTTGCTTATATCAGCATTGTTGATGTGTTGCTTAAACTAACAGTAGTTTTTCTATTGGATGCGCATGATGGCGACAAGCTGCAACTGTATGCGTTGTTGCTGGCCGTGGTGAGTCTACTGGTCTTGGGTTGTTATTATATCTATGCCCGCTGGCAGTTTGCGGTAACTCGATTTAGTTGGTATTGGAATGCCGAGTTATTTAAAACCTTGTTTAGTTATACCGGTTGGAACTTATTTGGTAATGTAGCTGCGGTAGCGACTAACCAAGGGATTAACATTTTACTGAACCTATTTTTTGGTGCAACGGTCAACGCAGCGCGTGCCATTGCTTTTCAAGTCAATAGCGCTATCACTGGTTTTGTAAGTAGCTTGCAGATGTCAATCAATCCTCAGATTGTAAAGTCATACGCTAATGACAACCATGAGTATATGTTACAACTGGTCTTTTCTGGTGCTAGATACTGTTTCTTTTTATTGTATTTCTTATCCATTCCATTTTTGTTACAAACAGAACTAATATTAAAAACTTGGTTAGGTATGTTGCCTGAACATGCAACTGAATTCTGTCGTTTAGTTATCATTGACTCATTAGTTATATCATTATCTGGTACATTAATGACTGCATTTCAAGCAACAGGAAAAATAAAAAAATACCAGATGGTTGTTGGGGGAGTTATATTGTGTAACTTACCATTATCATATATATTTTTAAACTTGGGATATAATGCACAAGTGACAATGTGGATTAGTATCTTAATATCTCTCGCGGCTTTATTTGCGCGAGTTTTTTTAATGTCAAACTTATTTCCTGGGATAGTCGATAAATTTAAAAGTTTATTTAATAAAGTCATAATGGTTTTCGGGTTCTCATTGCTTATTGCAAATGCGATACCATCCCTAGATGGAGAAATGTTTATAGGGTTTGTCGTTAGCTGTATATTTCATTGGTCGGTGGTGTTGTTATTTGTACTAACAATAGGCATTGATGACCAAGAGCGAAAGTTTGTTTTTAATAAAATTAAGAACATTCTAAAATAATTAGGTTGGTGAAAGAATGAATAGCAAAGCTATGATAAAAGCTGTGGTCGAAAATGATATGTGTATCGGTTGTGGAATGTGTGCAGCACAATGTAAAACCGGCGCTATTAACATGAAGATGAATGACTTTGGTTTTTATAATGCAAATTTTGATGATTTGTACGAGGTAGATGAGAATGCTATTAAAGTTTGCCCATTTAATCCCAAGCCTGATGACAAGGTTAAAACGGAAAATGAGATTTCCGAGTTGTTTTTAACACAAGCAAATAATCAACATGATAAAATCGGTCGTTATATTAATACCTATGCGGGCTATTCAGTTGAGCATCGATTAACTTCGTCCTCTGGTGGCATTGCCACTTACACGCTAACTGAATTAATGCGCCGTGGCGAAGTTCAGCATGTTATTTCAGTTAAAAATGGACAAGCTACAAAGCATTACCAATATACGATCATTAGTTCAATTGATGAGTTGGTTGATGCTGCAAAGACTAAATATTATCCGGTTACCCTTGCTGATGTTTTGAAAGATATAGCCAAGTTAAATGGTAAAGTGGCTATTGTTGGTGTAGCCTGCTTTGTTAAAGCTATCCGACTTGCACAAGTTTACGATCCTAGTTTTAACGATAAAGTTGGTTTTATCATAGGTATTATTTGCGGGGGAGTAAAAAGTGCTTTTTTTGCAGAATATTTAGCCAGCAAAACAGGTGTTTCTGTAAAGGACTTTAGTCAGCCCGAGTTTAGAATTAAAGATCATAATAGTACCGCTGCAGATTATGCATATGGTTGCTTAGATAAAAATAATAACCAGAAAACCATTAAAATGCGTAATGTTGGCGATATGTGGGGTACTGGTTTATTTAAAGCCAACGCTTGTGATTATTGTGATGATGTGACAACTGAACTAGCCGACTTATCTGTTGGGGATGCTTGGTTAGAACCATATGTACGAGATGGCCGTGGGCATAATGTACTCGTAACTCGCTCATTGCTAGCTGATGATATCATTAAATCTGGCTTTATTAATGGTGCTTTAGTGATAGAAGAGTTATCAGAAAATATGTTTTTAGCATCACAGCAAGGTAGTTATAATCATCGACATGATGGTTTATTGTATCGGATAAAACATGGCAGAACCGATAGCCGTGTTATACCTCCTAAAAGATTTAATACCAAATTAATTTCTCCATTATTAATGCTAATCCAATCTATGCGTATGAACTCTCGCAGGAAAAGTCTAGAGGTATGGAAGGAAGAAAAATCTGCATCAATGTTTGATGCTAGAATGAAAAAACATTTATATTTGTTAAGGCTTTTTACAAGGTTCAATCATTATCAGCGAGCCATATTGCGGAGAGTTAATAAGATTGTAGGTGTTTAATCTTATTTTTATGGCAATTATTTAAACTAATATGATGTGAGATTTAAGCTTTGAATAAAAAAATTGGATTGTTAAACTTCCATTACTCAGATCATAACTATGGTGCTGTGTTGCAAGCCGCCGCATTGGCTGATGTCGTGACGCAATTTGGTTATAACGCAGAGCATATTGATTTCATACCTGTAATAATTGAGCAGAAAAAAACACTACGTCAGCGATTGGTCGCTGTTTTGGCGGCGTTAGGGGTTAAGTCATTTCTCAAACGTCTATTGGGTAAAAAAGTCTACATAAAGTCCCAAGTCACTGGAAGTGAAGTATTTGAACAATTTCGCACAACCTGGATTGCCCGCAGCGCCCAGACGTACACCGCCTCAACCCAGTTAAATACGATTGGTACGACCTACGTAGCTGTCGTGGTGGGTAGTGATCAAGTTTGGCGTCCCGGTATGTTTGTGAACAAGCAACAGGATGTAGCAGCATATTTTTTATCTTTTTTGCCAGACTCTGTTAAGCGTATCTCTTATGCCGCCAGTTTTGGAGTGGATAAATGGGAAGAAACAAGTGACTCTATACTGAGTGACCGTGTTCGCAAGGCGATGACCAAGTTCAATGCGATCTCAGTTCGCGAACAATCTGGCGTTACTATTTGTCGAGAAAATTTTGATGTTACTGCACAACATGTACTCGATCCTACTTTATTAAATGGGGTAGAATTTTTTGAGCGTGTGATAGCAAAGGCTGGTGTGGGCATACAATGTGAAAATGTGGTTTACTACAAACTGGATGTTGATACCGTATTTATTAGCGCTATTAAACATATCGGGGATATTTTGCAGGCACCAACTGAAGATATCTACTACCAAAAGAGTGAGGCTGGTTATCGTTATATCCCTGTCGCCGACTGGTTAGCTAAAATTCGTGACAGTAAGTTTGTAGTTACAGATTCGTTTCACTGTGTATGCTTGGCAATTTTATTCAATAAAGAATTTATCTGCTTTGCCAATAAAGATCGAGGTCTAGCTCGCTTGCAAAGTCTGTTGGCTAGTTTAGGGATTGAAGGTCGTTTGTGTGATGAGCAACAATCACTTGCGCCATTCTTTGCTGAGTGCAAACCTATCGATTATAACAACGTTAACACCAAACTCGCCGAGCTGCGTATTGGTTCACTGGCGTTTTTGAAAGATGCACTTGAGTAATAATAATGCAAACTAACGTTGATAGTGAAATCATACTCTCGGTAATTATTCCAACTTGTAATCGCAATAATACTTTGCCAAGGGCAATATATTCGGTATTGAGTCAAAATGTGATAGGGCTAGAAGTTATCGTTGTAAATGATACAGATAACCCTATTTCCAATGAAATACTCAATATTGCAAAATCATATCCGGTGGTCTTTGTCACTAATCCTGGCAAGCATGGTGCGGCAAGCACTCGTAATTATGGTGTGAGTATCGCTAAAGGTACATACATCACCTTTCTTGATGATGATGATATATATTTGCCAGGCAGACTTAACAATATGCTGAAGGTCATTCAGAGTGGTAAATATGTTGTAATTTCTTCTGGTCGGTTCATTGAATATGATGATTTTAATACAATAAGCATACCAAAAAGTCAATTGTTTGGCGAATTTAGCTTTAAGGATGTATTGTTTGGTAATGACATAGATATTGGGTTTATGATATCAAGAAATATTTTTAGTGCGCTGGATGGTTTTGATGTCAATTTAAATTCATTGGAGGATTGGGACTTTATTTTACGAGCGTTAAGTAATGGAGACGGTTATAAAATTCAAAGATTTGATTATGTTGTTAATAGAACCTCTAGCTTTATTAGAGTTTCTGACCGTGAATCAGAAGGTTATATTGAGTTGTCGAGAAAATGGAGAGGCAGGACTAGTTTAAACTGGATAGCCTTTATGATGTCGACTTCGTTGAGGCTTGCTAAGGAATTAACATTTATTAATGCTTTAAAACTATCATTAAAGTTTGCTAGTATAATTCCTTTAAAGCAATATTTAAGTGTGAAAATGAGAAATGATTAAATATCTAGTGTTAAATCCATTTTTTATTATTTCAACCTCCTTTTGTTTATCTTATTTTCTTTATCTGTTGCCTTTTTCTGATAAATATTACGAGCTTGATTTGATAGGTTTATATCCTGGCTTGTATTTTGTTTTTTTAAATTTTATATTGGGCTTTTTATGGTTTGAATTTAAACTAAGCACTTTGACCAAGATTGATGTGTCAAAGGTTTTAGTTTTTTCAAAAAAAACAAACTATTTAGGCTGTGTGGTTTCTTTTTTGATTTTGATAGAATTATTATTATATGGGGTACCTATTTTAGGACAAGTTGATTATACTGAATTTGGAGCACCTATCATTCATGTCGCATTGGTTTCCTCAATGCTTGTTTTATCAATCATTTCAAGTCTAATTTATTCATACAATAAGAAGTTAAAATGGTGGATTATTATCTCTTTAGTTATTTCTTTTTTGATTTTAAATAGATTTTTAATGTTGTTTGTGTGTATTTCAACGGTGTTTGTTTATTTGAGTTTATCTAGAGTTCGCGCAAAAAATATTATTTTAGTATTTATATTTATTATTCTTTTTGGTTACGTTTTTGGCTTGTTGGGTACATGGAGAATGTCAAACATTATGGATGTACCTTATTCGCAAGCACAAGACTATATCTTGACGGCAGGTCATGCTTCAGATCAGTTTAAAAACACAGGCTTGCCCGTTAGTGTTTTCTGGTTTTGGTTATATATAACGTCACCATTATCTAATTTTATATTAAATATACATGATAATCAGATTGGAAATATTGCAAATATAGTAAATGTTATATCTTTTGAACTTTTACCCCAGACGATTTCCAAGCACCTCGGTGATTATCCGATAAAAGTGTTATTATTATCTGATAATTTAAATGTATCGTCTGCGATAACTCCAGTTTATGTTTCTCTTGGTTATCTCGGTATAACAATTTATGTATTGTACTACGCTAGTATTTATTTTTTTGTTGCAATCCTGTCGCGTGGAATTTTTAGAAATATCACTGTGATATTACTATCTACACTTTCTCTGTTCATGATTTTTTTTAATGTTATAATTATGCCAATTTTTATTTTTTCATTAGTAATTGTTTTTTTTATTTCGTTGAAATACTCTGGTTCATTGCGTGGTGCTAGATGAATATTGCTATATTACTTGCTACATACAACGGTTCAAAATTTATTGAGGCGCAAATAGAATCCATCATCACTAATGATAGCTACAATCTTATAAGTAAGATTGTCGTTACAGATGATGGTTCTGCCGATAATACAGTTGAATTAGTTAAAAAGTACAAAAATGTACTTTTTATAGAGAATACGTCGATAGAACATGGGCCATCAGCAAATTTTTTTAATGGTCTTAAATATTGTAAAGATATGGATTATGTTTTTTTTTGTGACCAAGACGATATTTGGTTTAATAATAAAATATCTGTTTTTATTGAAAACATTCCAAAGCTGAATAAGAATTGTCCAGGAGTAATCTACTCTAACTTAGAATTAATCGGTTCAGAAGGGGAATATATAGGGAAGACATTTTTTGAGAACGAATCAATTCCTTATGATTGGGCTTGCAAGATTAGCAATCTATATCTGCAAAATTGTGCACCAGGTTGTTCGATGCTGATTAATAATAAAGTCGTTAATCGAATGATTGATACTTACTCAAATGAAATCGTGATGCACGATTGGTGGGCTTTGTTATTTGCTTCATTATATAAAAATGTAGTTGTTATTCCTGAATGTACCGCAGGATACAGACAACATGATAACAATGCTATAGGTGCCACCAAAAAACTATCACTATTGTCAATTCCAAGCATTTTCACAAGAAGTAGAAATAATCTAAAGAGTACAGTTCTTCAATTAAGTTTATTTGAGAAATCTTTATCTGTTGATGAATTGAAGATGCTTTCGCCAAAAGAAATCAAAGTTATGAGATATATAGTTTCGTTAAATGAAACTACCTCCTTCATTTGTAGAATGAAATTGGTTTTTTGTTTTTCTAGATATAAATCATCTCTTATAAGGGATATCGTCACTAGACTTTACTTTATTAATATCTAGCATCTATGATTACCGAAGGAAATAGAAACCTGAGTGATCAGGTATTTCGTTAATATTTAAATATCACTTGGTGGTTAATTATCACTTCTAACATGCAATAATTAGAGTGGTCAATACGTGACAAATAACAAAACGCTAATTTTACTTGCTGCATACAATGGCTTTAATTCGATACCAGAGCAACTCGACACCATTATTCAACAAGCTAATGCAATAGTCGATATAGTGATTAGTATTGATTTAAGTGATGATGGTACTTTTGCTATTTGTAGTGATTATGCAGAAAAAAATACTAATGTTAGGTTGTTAGCTTATGGCGAACGTTTCGGTGGTGCTGGAAAAAATTTTTATCGTCTATTAAAAGATACTGAGTTAAGTGACTATGATTATATTGCCTTTAGTGACCAAGATGATATTTGGCCAGAAAATAAACTAGCCAAGGCTATCGAAAAACTTCAACAATATGATTGTTATTCTGCCAATGTGACGGCTTTTTGGGAGGATGGTCGTGAAGCCTTGATTGACAAGGCACAACCACAACAACAATGGGATTTTTTATTTGAAGCCGCAGGTCCTGGTTGTACCTATGTTTTTAAACGAGATGTAATCATACAATTTAAGACATGGTTGCTTGTGCACTATAAAGAAATTGGTGATGATATCGAGTTGCATGACTGGCTTATTTATGCTTTTGCACGTAGTCGCGGATATCGTTGGTTTATTGATCCAGAACCAATGATGCGCTATCGGCAACATGCTCATAACCAGGTCGGTACTAATAACAATATTAAAGCAGCCAAGAAACGGCTTTTATTAATTAGGTCAAAATGGTATCGTAAACAAGTAATGAATATCGCTGAGTATTTGGAGTTGCAAGAAACTGCAATATTCAAATTCGGTTTAGCAAAGAAATACAGAGGTAATTTATATCTTTTCTTTAGGGTTAATAAACTAAGGCGTCGGTTACGTGACAGACTGGCTCTGGCTCTGGTTTTATTGTTTAACGTTTTCTGATTGCTAGTGTGTTGTGTTTTTAACCTTAGCTCTATATTGCCTGTTTACCACAGGATATAGTGCTATTTTGTGAATCATTCTTTATAAACTCGAATAAAGATTCATGTCTTGACTGTATATGTATTTATGTTGCCAAGTGAATACACAACTGTAGTTCTGTTTGGTTTTATGTATAGATACGTATATTCTAATTCTTTATTTTCTGGGGGTCGTCCTTGTCATTTCAACGTCGTCACTCACGCTGGTATGAGCGTGTGTTATTCAGCCCTCCCTCCTTGTTCCTGTTCGGGGCCTTGCTTGCTGTTTGTCTACCTGCCATCGAACGCTGGGGTTGGGAGTTTTGGGAAGGACTTGATGCGGTAAGAATCAACACCTTGGCAGGGGCTTTCGTGGCGTTTCTGCTGACAGGAATTGTGTTGCATCGCTTCCTGCGCTATCCGGGCGCTAGCCCGGTGGCCTATATGATCCCCACGGTGACTACCCTCTATGGTGCCTTGGTCGGGATCCTCTTCTTCCTGCGTTTACCTTACAGTCGTCAGGTATTGTTCGAGTCATATCTGGTGGCCTTGCTCTGCTGCTGGCTGGTCTATTTTATCGGTCGCCGCTACCGCACCCCCAAGTATGCGCTGTTGCCCTTTGGCGACTATCAGCCCTTGACCCAGCACGCGTGCGTGCAGTGGCGCTTGCTGGACAAACCCGATCTCGGTGCCGTGCGCTATGACGCCGTGGTGGCAGACCTTCGGGATGAGAAGCTGGCGGGTGAGTGGGAGCGTTTCCTGGCGCGCTGCGCCCTGGCGCATATCCCCGTCTATCACATCAAGCAGATCAGCGAGGCCCTGACCGGTCGGGTGAAGATCGACCATCTGCACGAAAACCAGCTCGGCTCCCTGTTGCCGTCCCCCATCTATGCCTTCATCAAGCGGGGCATGGACATACTGGCCGCGTTGATCGCCATCCCGTTGTTCTCCCCCTTGATGCTGGTGACGGCAGTCTTGATCAAGCTGGAGAGCCCAGGGTCCGTGATGTTCCTGCAAAATCGGGTCGGCAAGGGCAACAAGGATTTTTGCATCTACAAGTTTCGCAGCATGTGCAAGGATTCGGAAAAGGCTGGTGCCCAGTTTGCTCAGGATGGCGACATGCGCGTCACCCGGGTGGGCAAGGTGATCCGCAAGCTGCGTATCGACGAGCTGCCCCAGTTCTTCAACGTCCTCAAGGGGGACATGAGTCTCATTGGACCGAGGCCGGAACAGCGCACCTTCGTCGATCAGTTCGAACGGGAGATCCCTTTTTATATGTACCGCCATATCGTGCGGCCCGGGATCAGCGGTTGGGCGCAGGTGGTGCACGGTTATGCCGCCGATGCCGATGACACCCGCATCAAGATCGAACACGATTTTTACTACATCAAGCACTTCTCCCTCTGGCTGGATGTGCTTATCGTGTTCAAGACCATCCGCACCATACTCACAGGTTTTGGCGCGCGGTAATCCCGATGCGGATCCTGTTGTTGGGGGCTCGTGGCCAGTTGGGACGAGCCCTTTTTCGATGTGGCGGTGGATGTGCGGCCCGATTCGGTCTCATATGGCCAGTGGGTCGGCCAGCTCCTGTCAGAGGAAAACGATCACCAGATGTGGATCCCTCCCGGCTTTGCCCATGGCTTCTATGTGCTGAGCGAGGTCGCCGATCTCCTCTATCGATGCAGCGATTACTACCATCCCGCCGGGGAGCAGACCCTGCGCTGGGACTCCCCCGCCCTGGCCATCGATTGGCCTCTGTTGGCTGGGGTGGCGCTGCGTCTGTCCGCCAAGGATGCCAAGGCACCCTGCTTCTGCCACCCTGAATTAGGGTAAGTCCGTGTTCTTGTGGCACAATTGCCAGCTCAGAGTCAGAACCTTAATTTAATCAATCAGGTAATCCCATGGTGAAAATTGCCGTAGCGGGAACCGGCTATGTCGGCCTGTCCAATGCCGTGCTGCTTGCCCAGCACAACGAAGTGGTCGCTCTCGACCTGGTGGCAGAGAAAGTTGCGCTCATCAATCAGGGCAAGTCCCCCATCGCAGACAACGAGCTGGAGCACTATCTCACCCACACCCCCCTCAATCTGACGGCGACCCTGGACAAGCATCAGGCTTATCAGGGGGCGGATTTCGTCATCATAGCGACGCCGACCGACTATGATGCCGACACCCACTACTTCAACACCCGCTCGGTGGAGGCGGTGATCCGGGATGTGATGGCGATCAATCCGACGGCCGTCATGGTGATCAAGTCCACCGTGCCCGTGGGTTATACCAAAGCGATACGCGAGGAGCTGGGGTGCGACAACCTCATCTTCTCTCCCGAGTTTTTGCGAGAGGGGCGGGCGCTTTATGACAACCTGTACCCCTCGCGCATCATAGTGGGTGAGCGTTCCGAGCGAGCCGAGCGTTTCGCCGCCCTCTTGCAAGGGGGAGCCATCAAGCAGGATGTGCCGCTGCTCTTGACCGACAGCACGGAAGCCGAAGCGATCAAGTTGTTCGCCAACACCTATCTCGCCATGCGGGTCGCCTATTTCAACGAGCTGGACACCTATGCCCAGACCCATGACCTGGACAGTCGCCAGATCATCGAAGGGGTGGGGCTGGATCCACGGATCGGCTCTCACTACAACAACCCCTCCTTCGGCTATGGCGGCTATTGCCTGCCCAAGGACACCAAGCAGTTGCTGGCCAACTACGACGATGTGCCCAACAACCTGGTGCGGGCCATCGTCGATGCCAACACCACCCGCAAGGACTTCATCGCCGACTCCATCATTCGTCGTCGTCCCAGGGTGGTCGGGGTCTATCGCCTGATCATGAAGTCGGGCTCAGACAACTTCCGCGCCTCCGCCATTCAGGGGGTGATGAAGCGCATCAAGGCCAAGGGCATAGAGGTGGTGGTGTTTGAACCCGCCCTCAAGGAGCAGAGCTTCTTCAACTCCCGGGTCATCACCGACCTGGCGGAGTTCAAGCAGATCTCCGATGTGATCCTCTCCAATCGCATGGCCAGCGAGCTGGCCGATGTGGCGGACAAGGTCTATACCCGCGATCTGTTTGGCAGCGACTAACCCGTACATGGGGCGCGCGCAGACGCCCCATGCCGCCGTCTTGAAGGACAGTGTTATGAAGTATCTGGTCACCGGCGCCGCCGGGTTCATCGGATTTCATCTGGTGCAGCGCCTGTGCGCTGACGGTCATGAGGTGGTCGGCATCGACAACCTCAACGACTACTACGAGGTGAGCCTCAAGGAGGCGCGCCTGGCCCGGCTTGCTCCCCTGGCGGGGTTTCGTTTCATCAGGCTGGATCTGGCCGATCGCCCCGGCATGGCCCGGCTGTTTGCCGAGCAGGGCTTCGATCGGGTGGTGCATCTGGCCGCCCAGGCCGGGGTGCGCTACTCCCTGGACAACCCGTTTGCCTACGCCGACAGCAACCTGGTGGGCCAGCTGACGGTGCTGGAAGGGTGTCGCCACCATGGGGTGGGGCATCTGGTCTATGCCTCTTCCAGCTCGGTGTACGGCCTCAATGACAAGATGCCGTTTGCCACCACGGACACAGTGGATCACCCCATCTCCCTCTATGCCGCCACCAAGAAGGCCAACGAGCTGATGGCTCACAGCTATGCCCATCTCTATGGCATTCCCACCACTGGCCTGCGCTTTTTCACCGTCTATGGCCCCTGGGGTCGCCCCGACATGGCGCTGTTCAAGTTCACCAGGGCGATCCTGGCGGGGGAACCCATCGATGTCTACAACCAGGGGCAGCTGTCCCGGGACTTCACCCATGTTGATGACATCGTCGAGGGGATAGTGAGGGTGGCGGATCAGGTACCGGAGGCCAGCCCGGGCTGGACCCCGAGCCAGGGGCGCACCGACATGAGCTCGGCGCCCTATCGCCTGTTCAACATCGGCAATGGCAGTCCGGTGCGGCTGTTGGACTTTATCGAGGCGCTGGAGCAGGCCATCGGCCTGCCCGCCATCAAGCACATGATGCCGATGCAGCCGGGCGACGTACATGCCACCTGGGCCGATACCCGGGGGCTGTTCGAGGCCGTCGGTTACCAGCCGCAAATGACGGTGGCGGCGGGTGTGAAAACCTTTGTCGACTGGTATCGTGACTATTATCGGCAAGCCTGACCCCGACTGGCCCGTCGCGACCCTGGCGGCGGGCCCGTCCACCCAGTTTCCAATAAGAGAAATATGACAATATGAGCAATCAAGAACCTACCTTGACCCAGTCCCAGCCCGATCTGCCCCAAGGCTGGGTGCCGGCCAGATCCAGCGACGAGATCGATTTGCGCGAGCTGATCCTGACGCTCTGGCGCAGCAAGCTGCTGATCCTCTGCATTACCGGCCTGTTTGCGGCGGCTGGCATCGCCTATGCGCTGACGGCGCCCCAGGTGTGGGTCAGCCAGGCCGAGATCAGGCAGCCCACCCTCAAGGAGGTCGAGTCCCTTGAGCTCAACATCAACCAGTTGATGAACGCCCAGGTGCCGGCGAGTGCCTTCACCGCCTTCGAGAAGAAGGCGCTCTACCATGATTTCGTCAACAACTTCAACAGCTTCAACAACAAGCGTCAATTCTTGCTGGAGAGGGGCTATCTGGATGCCGAAGCGGCCAAGCACGAGGTCACGGATAGCAAGGGCAAGCGGCTGCTGCTCAAGAAGATGGCCGAGGGGATAGATGCCAGGACGCCGGACAAGCTGAAGGAGGATGTCGTCCTCTCCTTCGCCGCGGGCACGGCAGAGGAGGCCAAGGCGCGGCTGGAGCAGTACATCGCCTTTATCCAGAGCCTGGAGTCTGCCGCCAAGGGCAAGGAGCTGGACACCCTCTGGCGCAACCGCATCAAGACGCTGCAGAGTCAGTATGAGAGCGCCAGGGCCGATACCCTCAAGCAGCTGCAAGATGACATCCTGCGCACCGAATACAGCCTGCGCATCAGCCAGGCGGCGGGCATAGAGACGCCGGTGCAGAATTTGCAAAACAAGGACAGCTTCGCCATCGATCTGGGGTCACGGGCCCTGGCCGAGAAGCTCAAGGTGCTCAAGGAGATCAAGAACCCCGAGTTCATGAATCCGAACATCGGCGATCTGCGTCTGCAGCTGAGCAGCCTGCAGGCCATCCAGCTGGAGGCGCTGCCGTTCCACTCCTTCGCCTATCAAGCTTCGCCGAGCGAGCCCCTCTCTCGGGACAAACCCAAGCGGCCTCTGGTGGTGGTGCTGGCCACCCTGCTCGGCGGCATGCTGGGGGTGGGCATAGTGCTGGTCCGTTTCGCCTTTCGCGAACAAGGCGGCGCCAGGTAATCGAAGCTAGTGATGATACGAGGGGGCGCAAGCCTCCTTTTTTATTTTTGCGACAAAGGGTTATGCTGGGTGGATAGACAATCTCTGGGGACTGGCCGGATGCTGGAAAAAGGATTTTTTGGGCTCTTTGCGCTCTATCTGCTGCTGGGGATGCATTTTTTCATGCACAACCCGGGGGGGGCCGGGCTCTATCTGCCCTTCAACGCCTGGGGCTGGGTGTTTGCCAGCCTCGCCATCGGCGCCGGGCTCTGGCAAGTCACCCTGAACCAGCGTCTGGTCTGGTCGCCGCTGCTGCTTTGGCTCTGGGTCGGCGGCTTGCTGTTGTTGCTGCCCATGGCTTATCCCGGCTTTGCGCTCAAGGATTATGCCATCCCCAGGCTGCTCGGGCTCTTTGCCGGCCTGCTGTTTCTCACCTGCCTCTATCAATGGCCGCCAGCGGGCCAGCGCCGCGAGCGTTTGCTCTATCTGGTGCTCGGCGCGGTCGCCATCGAGGCGCTGCTCGGCCTGGTCGAATACTATCTGCTGACCCCGGGCAACTGGCTCGGGTACGACACCCGGGCCAATCGCCCCTATGGCATCTTCCAGCAGCCCAACGTGATGGCGAGCTTCATGGCCACCGGCCTGGTGCTGGCGGCCTGGCTGGAGGGGGAGGGGAGGCTCGCCGGGCGCGGGTTGCGGGCCCTGCGCCAGGGGCTGCTGCTGGCCTGTCCCTTGCTGCTGGTGGTGCTGCAATCCCGGGTGGGGCAGCTCGGTGCCCTGCTGGGACTCTTGCTGCTGTTGCCCATGTTGCGAGAGCGCAAGCTGGCGGCCAGGGTCCTGCTGCTGGTCGCCTTCGGCCTCCTGCTCGGGTTGGCATCCCAGTACCTGATTGCCGGGGCTAAGCGGGGGCTGGAGGTCTATCAGTCCGGCGGCATGCGCTCCGTCTACTGGCCTTATGCCATCAAACTCATCATGCACTCCCCCTGGACGGGATGGGGTTATGGCAGCTTCGAGTCCGTCTTCCTGCACCAATACATGGCCGACAAGGCATTGGCACCAGAGATGGTGCAGATCGAATACAACCTGGATCACCCCCATAACGAGTTTCTCTACTGGGCGGTGGAGGGGGGCATCGCCCCCATGCTGGGCATGCTGCTGATGGGGGCGGCCCTGCTGTGGCGTCTCGGCCAGAGTCGCTGGCGTCAGGGGCTGGCCCTGCTGGCCCTGGCCCTGCCCATACTGCTGCACAGCCAGACCGAATACCCCTTCTACCACGCCATCGTCCACTGGTGGGTGCTGCTGCTGATCATCTATCAGATAGACAGCGAGATAGAGGCGCAGGCCCCCAGTCCCGGCTGGCATCAGAGTGTCTATCGCCCCTGGCTGCTGCTGCGCTTTCTGGCCATCGGCATCCCCCTGCTGGTGGTGCCTTTCATGCTGACCGCCATCCATACCGCCTGGGTGGTGACCCAGTACGAGCGAGGGGGCTACAAGGAGCCGGCCCTGTTGCTGAAGGTGATCAACCCCATGGCCTGGCTCACCCGGGTCGAGTTCGACGTCAACTCGGTGCGGCTGGCGGTGGGATTGCAGGGGGGCAACCGGCAGGAGCTGGCGGCCTATCTGGCCTGGGGAGAGGCGTTCGTGCGCCACACCCCCCGCGCCAACATCTACGCCAACATGATAGTGGCCCTCGAAGCCCTGGGGCGGCGCGAGGAGGCCGAGTCCCTGCGCCAGCAGGCCCTGGTCCTCTATCCGACCGATGCCCTGCTACGGGGCAACTCGGCCTCGGTGGCCAGGGCGCTGGAGAAGCGGGCCGCCCCGCCCGGCGCTTCCCCGGCACGCTCGCCCCTCAACATGGCGCCATAAGAAGCCTATTCATCGTCGCTGCCGCTGGCCCAATGCTGCTTGTTTCGCCAAGGTCATGGTCTTATCGCAAAATCGGGGTGCCGGGCTGGATCCCGTGAGCGGCCGCGATAAGATAGGGGCCAAATGCTAATGTCTTGTTTATAAAGGGAGTCTGCAATGGAGTTGGTATTAGGCCCATTAGAAGCCCGGGTGATTGGTTGCCTCATCGAGAAGGAGATCAGCACGCCGGATCAATACCCCTTGTCCCTCAACGCCCTGGTCAACGCCTGCAACCAGAAGAGCAACAGAGATCCTGTGCTCGAGCTCGGCGAGCTGGAGATCCGCGCCGTGGTGGACGAGCTGGTCCGCAAGCGGCTGGTGGTCAACACCGCCGGTTTCAACGCCCGGGTGCCCCGTTATCAGCACAGGTTCTGCAACACCGAATTTGGCGATATCAAGTTCAATGCCCAGGAGCTGGGAGTGGTCTGCGAGCTGCTGCTGCGCGGTCCCCAGACCCCGGGTGAGCTGCGCTCGCGCACCAACCGGCTCTGCCAGTTCGACGATGTGACCCAGGTCGATGCCGTCCTGAACGGGCTCATCGAGCAGGGGCCCTATGTGGTCAAGCTGGCTCGCGAGCCCGGCAAGCGCGAGTCCCGCTTCGCCCATCTGTTCAGCGGCGAGGTGACAGGTGCGGCCCTGGAGCAGGGGCTGGATGTCCGTGCCCAACCCGAGGGGGCGACCCAGGGCTCCCCCCTCCATGAGCGCCTGAGCTCCCTGGAAGAGGAGGTGAGCCTGCTGCGGGATCAGGTGGCGGCCCTGACGGCGCGCCTGGATGCGCTCAACGCCTGAGCCTGATCGCCCTCTGGTTAGAGGGTCGTATGAGTACTCTCGCCCCGCTCTGGCGGCCGGGCTGTTCCCGCCCTTGCGCCCCTCGGCCGCCCCCCAGCTCCCGCTTGACCCGGCGCCGAGCCTTGGGGCCATTCCCATGCTGCCGACCCGAAGCGCAAGGCATTTAATTTGCGTTATTTCATGGTTAAGGGTCGAGCCGGCGGCGCTTTCCCGTTAAAATTCCGCTTTTGCTCCTTCGCGTGAGTCTTGATGTCTGCACCAACCTTGTCTCCAGATTGTTATGCCTTGCTCGGCGAGCTGCAGTTGCAGCGCGCCGCCAGTACCCGCTATCTGCAGGAACAGCTGCCGCTGGGTCAGGTATTGATCGACAGGTTGACGGCACTCCATGACCTTGGCCTCATTCGGCAGCGTGGCGAGCAGCTCTGGAGCCTGAGCGCCGAGGGCTGCCTGGCGCTGATCCTGGGGGTGCGCCAGGGACGCTGCCCCATGCCGGACTGGTCGCGGATCTCCTCCCTCACCGGTCAGGATCCGGGTCAGGCCCTGGTGCGCTCCCTCTGCCTGGGTCGGGAGGGGGAGGTGCCCGGCTATGTCAATGGCGCCGATCTGCTGGCCCTGCTCGAGCTGCCCGAGGCCCAGGCCCTGCTGGCGGAGGCCAGTCCCCAGTGGCAGCGGCTGCTGCTCGACCACTTGGCCCTGCAGGCCAGCCTCGATGCCTCCCCCGGCCCCTGGCCCCTGGCCGGGGCGGTGCTCGCCCCCGAGCTGGCCACCGCCCATCGCCAGCTGGCCGCCCAGTGGCATTGGCTGTGCGAGGAGCAGGAGTCGGCGGCTCCCTTCACCGATCTGCCCGATGATCCCCATCACTGGCCCGAGCTGATGGCCCTGACCGCTGCCGGCGGTGATGCCCCCCTGGCGCAGAGCCTGATGAGCGCCCTCGGCCTGTGGCAGGGGCGCCATGGCAAGGGGCGTTATCCGGCGAACTTCCTGACCCTGCTCTGGCTCGGCTGGCTGCAACAGGCCGATCCCGAGCTGGCCAATGCCGAGCGCAAGCAGTGGCAGAAGAGCCTGGGGCCGCAACAGGCCCTGTTGCAGGATCTCATCGCCCAGTGGGCGGGGGAGCGCCATGGCCAGGCGGTGGGACTGTTTGACACCCTGCAACTGCCCGCCGAGGAGCTGCACTGGGGCTACCTCTGGCTCGATCTCTGCGCCCTGGCCCGTCACGGTAGCCAGAGCCCTCAGGTCGCCATCCTGCACAAGTGGGATCTGGAGGAACTGCTCGCCAGCGCGCCCCGCCATCGCTTGATGGGTTTTTGCCTGGATTTGTTGCGCCAGCTGTTGGGCAAGCCGGCCCGGCTGGGGCCCCTCGATCGCCTGCCACCGGACCCGCAAGAGGGGGACGAGGAGGACGACGAAGGCAAGGGAGCCGCATCGGCGAGCTGGCTCAACTGGCTGCAGGGACTGGGTCGCGCCAGCGGGGTGCGCAAGAACAAGGAGCAGCTGGTGTGGCTGCTCCATGCCGAGGGGCCCGAGCTCGAGTGCAAGATCCAGAAGCAGAGCACCAAGGGGGAGTGGACCGCGGGGCGCAGGGTCGATCCCGCCCTGCTCTCCAGCCAGTATGCGGCCCTGCTCGATGAGGCGGACTGGGCCCTGGTGCGGTTGCTGCCGCGCACCATGAACCGGCTGCCGGACGAGATCTGGCCCGTGCTCGCCACCCATCCTCGCCTGCTCAATGCCAAGGGGCAGAAGCTGCAACTGGCCCTGAGTGCCCCCCTGTTGCAGATAGTGGCCGAGGGGGACGGTATGCGCGGCGTGCTCAGCCCGGCCCAGGCCGGCAAGGGGGCCCACATTGTGCCCCTGGCCCAGGACTTGTGGCAGCTGATGCTGACGCCGCCCGGCCTGCTGCCCCTGCTGCCCGCCCTGTCGGCGATCCCGCCCCTGCCGGGGGAGGGGCTCGTCACCTTGCAGCAGACCCTCAATGGCATCCAGGGCTTGCCCTGGCACAGCGAGGTGCCTGGGCTCGAGGGCAATGTCGAGCTAAAGCCCTGGCCCGGGTTGGCCTCGGTGGAGCTGGACTGGCAGGAGGGGCAGCTCGCGGTTCGCCTGGTCACCCGGCTCGATGATGTCCCCGCCCTGGCCCTTGGCAAGGGGGAGGCGGTGGTGCGCCAGGGGGTGAAGGAGTCCCTCTACTGGGCGCGGGATCTGGCCGAGGAGAAGCGGGAGGCCCAGTGGCTGCGCAACCAGCTGCCCATGGACTTGCCCGGTACCGAATGGCTGTTGCAGGGGGAGCAGGCGCTCACCCTGGTCAATGCTCTGCCCGAACTGGTGGAGCGGCAGGTGCGCATCCACTGGCATCAGGACAGTGCCCGGCTCAAGAGCCTGGACGAGGCGGCCCTGAGCCTGCGCATCGAACGGCGCCAGGACTGGTTCCAGGTCGAGGGGGCCCTCAGCCTGGATGAGCACGAGGTGCTGGATCTGCGCCTCATCCTGCGCCAGCTCACCCCGGGTCAGCGCACCGTCCAGCTCGACGAGCAGACCAGCCTGGTGCTGAGCGACAAGCTGGTGGAGCGGCTCACCATGCTGGGGGCCATGCTCGACGAGGAGCAGAGGGTCAACACCCGGCTCGCCTATCCCCTGACCCGATTGCTCTCGGTGATCAGCACCCAGGGGGACAGCGCCTGGCAGGCGCTGCAGGCCGAATGGCAGCAGGAGGTGGATTGCCCTCCCGAGCTGCTCACCCCGCTGCGAGATTATCAGAAGGAGGGGGTGCGCTGGCTGGCGACCCTGGCCCATCACGGCTTTGGTGCCTGCCTTGCCGATGACATGGGCCTTGGCAAGACGCTGCAGGCGCTCATCGTGCTGCGCATGCGTCAGCAGCTGGGCCCGGCCCTGGTGGTGGTGCCCAAGTCAGTGGTCACCAACTGGCAGGAGGAGGTGGCCCGTTTCGCCCCCGAGCTGGAGGTGATCACCTTCGAGCCCGGGGTGGATAGGGAGGGGCAGATTGCCAACGCCAGGGCGGGCCAGCTGGTGCTGGTCAACTACGGCATGCTGGGGGGCTTGGCCGCGGCGCTCAAGGGGCGTCACTGGGCAAGCATGGTGCTGGATGAAGCCCAGCAGATCAAGAATGCCGGCACCCAGCGCGCCAAGCTGCTGTTCCAGCTCGACGGCGATTTTCGCCTCGCCCTCTCCGGCACCCCCATAGAGAACCACCTGGGGGAGCTGTGGAGCCTGTTCACCTTTATCAACCCCGGCCTGCTCGGCAGCCTCGGGGAGTTCAAGCGCCGCTTTGGCAAGGCGGTGAAGGATCCCGAACACATGGCGCTGCTGCGGGCCGTGATCAGCCCCTTCATCCTGCGCCGCCTCAAGCAGCAGGTGCTGACCGAGCTGCCGGACAAGACGGAGATAGTGCACCACATCAGCCTCTCCGCCGAGGAGCGTCAACTCTACGAGGCGACCCGGCGCGAGGTGGTGCAGCAGGTGCAGAGTGCCGATGGCCGCGCCCTGATGCATGTGTTGAGCGGCCTGACCCGGCTGCGCCGGCTCTGCTGCTCTCCCTCCCTCATCATGCCGACCTGGGCCCATAGCAACAGCAAGCTGGACGAGGCCATGGCCCTGCTGGACGAGGCCATCGACGGCGGTCATCGGGTGCTGGTGTTCAGCCAGTTCGTCGATTTGCTGAGCCTGCTGCGGGATCGCATCGCCAAGCGGGGCTGGGATTACTGCTACCTGGACGGTGGCTGCTCCGCCAAGTCCCGTCAGGAGTCTATCCTGCGCTTTCGCAACGAGCCGGTGCCGCTGTTTCTGATCAGCCTGAAGGCGGGGGGGACAGGGCTCAACCTGACCCAGGCCGATACGGTGCTGCACCTGGATCCCTGGTGGAACCCGGCGGTGGAAGATCAGGCCAGCGATCGGGCCCACCGCATGGGGCAGACCCAGCCGGTGACCGTCTATCGCCTGGTGTGCGAGCAGACGGTGGAGGAGAAGATAGTGGCCCTGCACGACGAGAAGCGGGCCCTGGCCGATGGCTTGCTGAGCGGCCAGTCCGAGGTGAAGGGACTGGATGTGGAGAGCCTGCGCGCCCTCTTGATGGGGTGATGGCAAGGTCGTGCGGCCCCCGCTGCCCTGCGCCCCCGGCGTGGCGGCAGCGGGGGCCGTTTTGCGTCTGTATAGACTCCTCTCTGCCCGGGCCGGCGCCAATGAGTAAGGGCTCACCCGGCGCTTGTTGGGGCCAGCCACTGCCAGGCTCTGCCTGCGCGTTATCCTGGTAGCTGCCTGTCGCGCTGGCGATCGCTCACCGGCTCAGTCGAGGCGCTCATACAGGTAGAGATGGAGCCGCTCTATGAGGGGGCGCTCCCCTATCTTGCGATCCCGCCTCGGCTGGCGCAGCTTGGGGGGATAGTGGCCCAGGGGCTTGATGGCGGGGGAGGCGTCGGCGCACAGCAACAGGGGGAGGCTCGCCTTGATCTGCTGCTTTCTCGGCTCCCTGTCCCGCCAGAGCAGGTTGATCATGGGGTGGGTCTTGACCGGGCGCCGGATGCGCAGCTCGCTGTCGGCGGACAGGCGGCGGATATCGTAGATCTCCTTGTCCACCATCTGCTGCCACTGCTCTGGATGGGAGAGGGCGGGCACATAGCGGCGACTGCGCTCGAGCATGGCGATCGCCTGCTCCCGGCTGAGGCGGCTGATGGTCTGCTTGTCTGCCCAGGTGAAGCCGAGGGAGTGGAGATCCCCCGCCAGCAGGGTGAGCTGACGGTAGATCTGCAAGGTGATGACCCCGGGCAGGGCGCCGTGGACCAGCTCGAACTTCTCGTCTCGGCCTCCCGCCTGCTGTACCAGCGCCTTGAAAGCCAGCTTGCAGCGGTTTATCTCTTCGATCAGCGGCTCAAGCAGGGGAGCGGCCTCGGCCGGCAGTCGCAGCCAGCCAGGCAGGCGCTGGGTGGATTTGGTCGAGCAGCCGGGGCGGGCGCCATGATGCCGATAGGCGGCGAGCGCGGCCTCCCGGGCCGCCTCTCCCTCGAGCAGCCCCACCTCTATCTGGCTGATGGGATCATGCTCTTGTCCCTGCAACACGGGAGGCAGGGGATAGACCTGAGCCTCCAGCAGGGGGAGGCGGAGGATCCGGCTCGCCAGCTCGGCCAGCAGGCTCTCCAGCTCGCTCATCTGCTGGCGCAGGGCGGCTTGCGGGGTAAAGGTGGCCATGGTTCGACTCTCGGTAAAGGGGAAGGGGGCGCACTCGATGCGGTGCGCGCTTGCGCTTAACTGTATAAATAGACAGTGGTTGGTGTCAACCCGAGTCGGGATCGGCCCAGTGCCGGGCGATGGGTAGGGGTGGCCAGCCAGTGGCGTGCATCTGGGCTCAACCTCATGGGGATAAGGGGCATCTGCGCGGCCGTCACTGCGCTCTGCCCCTGGCGCCGCTTTGCGACACTGTGCAGGCGTCTTGTTACTTGCCTGGCGGGATTGCCAGCCTCAGGGGGATGTCGGCGGGCTGTGGCCTGGGATGATGAAGCCCATCACGGTCAGCAAGGGGCGGTGCGGGCCGAGGGAGACAGGGATAAGCTGCGGGTCAAATGACACCGGCTTGGGCGAACCCTGCTATGTAATCAAATGGTACATTTGTTGATATTTGGCAACATTTTGCGATCAAGCTGGCAGCATGTTGGCGGCGCTTCGGGTGCCCTCTCCCTGAGCCGGAGCACGGTGGCTGCATAAGCGCCAATCTAAAATGCATAGTTAGCCCGGGGTCGGAGAGCACAATCTGCTGTTTGCGCCGAAATGGGCGGTCAGGTTTTTATTTATCATTTAAATTCAAATGGTTAAATTAAAATTACGCCGCACTCTCGCTATTAGTTTTCCTAATGTATTGTATCAAAATTCGTCAATTGAGACAGGGGGAGGCAGCTCCTAAGCTTGCGGCAACTAAATGAGAGGAGCCGCACCATGGCCAACATGATCTACACCCAAGCTGGTTACCAGCAGTCCAGCGAGCTGAACCTGGCGACTCGCGCCAAACAGACCTTCCTGACCTGGCTGGAACGCAGCCGCAGCCGTCGCCAGCTCTCCGAGCTGCCCGCCTATCTGCTCAAGGATATCGGCCTGAACGAAGCCGACCGCTATCAGGAAACCAGCAAGCCGTTCTGGCGTGGTTGATTGACCTGGCATGGATGCCTCGTTTCTCTCCTCGCCTCACCGGCCCCCGGCCAACCGGCTGCTCCCCTGAATCCTCCCTCGTTTCCTCCCTGCTCTGCCCCGCATCTGGTGACTGCATGCCTGTCATCTCCCCTTGCATTGTTATGCTAATGATTGAATTTGTTTAAAAAATTGTTTTTAAGGCAGGGCGCTGCCGTATAATCTGCGCCATCGACAGTGACAAGATGGTGAAACGGATGATCCCTCAACATGACTTCCTGGCGCTGAGTCGTCGCCACGAATGGCAGCTCGATCCCTTCTCTTTTTCCCTGGCCGATGGCGCCCTGGCGCAGGTGTGGGATACCGGTGTGATCTGCATCGAGCCGGCCGACGGCCAGCGCGCCGCGCCTGGCAAGGAGATAGTGCTCTCCTGCGGCATTCATGGTAACGAGACGGCGCCCATCGAGCTGTGCAACCAGCTGCTTGGCAAGCTGCTCGGCGGGGAGCTGAGCACCCGCCACCGGGTACTGTTCCTGTTTGGCAACCCGGCGGCCATGAACCTGGGAGTGCGTGAGGTGGAGGAGAACATGAACCGGCTGTTTAGCGGCGCCCACAGCAAGGGGGAGGGGCTGTGCAACCGGGAGCGGATCCGCGCCATGCGCCTCGAGCAGTATGTGTCCCGCTTCTACTCCGACTCCGGGGCCGAGCGGCTGCATTATGATCTGCATACCGCCATCCGCGGCTCCCGTCACGAGAAGTTCGCCGTCTATCCCTTCCCCCACGAACGCCCCTACAGCCAGGAGCAGATCCGCTTCCTCGGCGCCTGCGGGGTGCGTACCATCTTGCTCTCGAACGGCCCCACCACCACCTTCAGCTATTACAGTGCCCACCAGCATGGTGCCCATGGTTTCACGGTGGAGCTCGGCAAGGTGCGTCCCTTCGGCGAAAATGACATGACCCGCTTCATCGAGGCCAGACAGGCGTTGCAGGAGCTGGTTTGCGAAGAGCGTGTCCGGCTGGAACCCTGGCGACCGGAGGATTTCAACATCTTCACCATCGATCGGGTGATCAACAAGCGCACCGCGGATTTTCGCTTCCTGTTTGCCAGTGATGTCGACAATTTCACCGAATTTCCGCAAGGGTTCGTGCTGGCGGAAGATGGGGAATTGCGCCACGTGGTGGAGCAGGAGCGGGAGGCCGTGGTCTTCCCCAATGCCAATGTCGCCATCGGCCAGCGCACCGTGCTGCTGGTGGTGCCGACCCGGTTGTGGGATGCCTGACCCCCCGGGGGCGATCCCCTTGGCGGGGAGCGGCCTCGCGGCCACATGATGCAAAAAGGAGCCGGGAGGGGCTCCTTTTTTGTTGGCCGTTCGTCAGACCAACTGGCTGCTTTTCAACCAAAATACAGAGGATATCGCTGGGGTTATTTGCTTTTGCCACATTGCGCTTTGGTTAACATCCTGTTTACATTTTAAGGGTCACCTCTGGTGGTGACGTAACCACGGCAAGGAGCCAGTTATGACCCATGTCGACATCCCTTTCCTTCGTTACCTCGATGAGGAGGGGCGCCCGGTCGCCACACTACCGACCTGGCTGGACAAGGAGCTGCTGCACACCTTCTACCGCAACATGGTGATGGTGCGCAGCTATGACAAGAAAGCCATCGCGCTGCAACGTACCGGCAAGCTGGGGACCTTCCCCTCCCACCTGGGGGCCGAGGCGGTCGGGATTGGCGTCGGTCTCGCCATGCAGGCCCAGGACGTCTATGTGCCTTACTACCGTGACATGCCGACCCTGTTCGTGCGCGGCGTGCCCATGGAAAAGAATCTCCAGTACTGGGGCGGCGATGAGCGGGGCAGCGTCTTCAACAAGCCAGACGGCACCCCCTCCGAAGATCTGCCCATCTGCGTGCCCATCGCGACACAGGTGACCCATGCCTGCGGGGTGGCGGCCGCCTTCAAGCTGCGCCATCAACCCAGGGTGGCCGTGGTCACCATCGGCGATGGCGGCACCTCCAAGGGGGACTTCCTCGAGGGGCTCAATTGCGCCGGCGTCTGGCACCTGCCCATGGTGATGGTGATCAACAACAACCAGTGGGCCATCTCGGTGCCGCGCAAGCTGCAATCGAGTGCGCCCACCTTGGCCCAGAAAGGCATTGGTGCCGGGGTGCCCAGCATCCAGGTCGATGGCAACGACGTGCTCGCCGTCTACGATGCCACCCTGACGGCGGTGGAGCGTGCTCGCGCCGGCAAGGGGCCCACCCTGATCGAGGCCATCAGCTACCGGCTCGGTGATCACACCACGGCGGACGATGCGACCCGCTATCGCGACGCCGCCGAAGTCGAAGCGGCCTGGGCGAAGGAGCCGGTCAAGCGGCTGCGTCAGTTCATGGTCGAGCGCGGCTGGTGGGACGAGTCCCGGGAGCAGGCCCTGCTGAGCGAGGCCGCCAGCCAGGTGGAGCAGGCGGTGGCCGCCTATGAGGCCATGACGGCCCAGCCGCCGGAATCGCTCATCGATTACCAGTTTGCCGAGCTGCCCCGGGATTATCTCGGCCAGCGCCAGCGCATCATCGACAAGGCCATGGCCAGGCAGGGAGGGCGATCTCATGAATAAGCCGAGGACACAGGCAGGCATCCCTCTGCTCGCCCTGGGCATGGACTCGTCGTCTCGCATCGAACCCGAAGAGGAGGCCTGCCATGAGTGACATGACCCTGCTCGAGGCAGTCAACCTGGCCCTGCATCACGAGATGGAGCATGACCCGGACGTGGTGGTGCTGGGGGAAGATGTGGGGGTCAACGGCGGTGTATTTCGTGCCACCGTCGGCCTGCGTGACAAATTTGACTTCAAACGAGTGATAGACACCCCCCTGGCGGAAGGCCTGATCGCCGGGGTGGCGGTCGGCATGGCGACCCAGGGACTCAAGCCGGTGGCCGAGTTCCAGTTTCAGGGATTCGTCTTCCCCGGCATGGAGCAGATCGTCTGTCAGGCGGCGCGCATGCGCAATCGCACCCGGGGGCGCCTGAGCTGCCCCATCGTCTATCGCTCTCCCTATGGGGCCGGCATCCACTCGCCCGAACACCACAGCGAGAGCGTCGAGGCGCTGTTTGCCCATATTCCCGGGTTGAGGGTGGTGATACCGTCAAGCCCCAAACGGGCTTATGGCCTGCTGCTGTCGGCCATCCGCTGCCCGGATCCCGTGATGTTCTTCGAGCCGGATCGCATCTATCGCGCCATGAAATCCGACGTGGTGGACGACGGTGTGGGCCTGCCGCTGGATGTCTGTTTTACCCTGCGCTCTGGTCATGATCTGACGGTGGTGGCCTGGGGCGCTTGCCTCCTGGAGGTTATGAAGGCGAGCCAGATCCTCAGTGAGGAGGGTATCCAGTGCGAGGTGCTGGATCTGGCCACCATCAAGCCTCTGGACATGGCGAGCATCCTTGCCTCGGTACGCAAGACGGGTCGCTTGCTGGTGGTCCATGAGGCGTGCGGCAGCTTCGGGGTCGGCGCCGAGATAGTGGCCAGGGTCACGGAGGAGGCGCTCCCCAGTCTCAAGGCGCCCCCCAGGCGCCTGACCGGTGTCGATGCCGCCGTGCCTTATTACCGCAATGAGGAGCACTACCTCATCACGGAACAGGAGATTGCCCAGGCGGCACACCAGCTGATGGAGAACAAATGGCGATGACATGTTTCACAGTGTGGCGCTCTGGCCGCCCGTCAACAAAGCGCCATGAGGGTGTTCAGCGTGTGGTGATGTCCCAGCGGATGGAGAACGGGTCATGAAATATTTCAAATTGCCGGATCTTGGCGAAGGACTGGCCGAGGCGGAGATCGTGGAGTGGAAGGTGGCCGCCGGTGATGAGGTCAAGGTGGATCAGGTGCTGCTCTCGGTGGAAACCGCCAAGGCGCTGGTGGATGTGCCTTCCCCGGTCAATGGTGTCATCGCCCGGCTCTGTGGCCAGGAGGGAGACATATTGCACATCGGCGCCCCCCTGGTGGAGTTTGAGGGGGGCGAGGACGACGGCACAGTGGTCGGCAAGGTGAGCAGCACTCAGCAGCACATGGAGGATCACTTCGTGGCCGGGGTGCTGGCGTCTGGCGGACAGCTGGTACAGGCGATGCCTGCGGTGCGCCTGCTGGCCCAGCAGTTGGGGGTGGAGATCAACAGCCTCAAGGGCAGCGGTGCCGGTGGCCTGGTGCTGGAGCAGGACGTGCAGCAGGCGTTCGAGGCCCAGCAAGGCAGCGGCAACGAATTTCTCAAGGGGGCGCGCCGGGCCATGGCCAAGGCAATGGAACACTCCCACCGCACCGTGGTGCCGGTCAGCATCACGGACGAGGTCGACCTGCGTGCCTGGCGAGCGGATGAAGATGTGACCGTGCGCCTCATCAAGGCCATCGGGGTCGCCTGCCGCGCCGAACCTTCGATGAATGCCTGGTTCGATGGCGAGACCCTGTCGCGGCGCCTGTTTGACGAGGTCAATGTGGCGATCGCGGTGGATTCGCGTCATGGGCTCTATGTCCCCGTGATGGAGAATGTGGCCGAGCGCGAGCCTGCCGACATTCGCCAGGGGCTGGATCGCATGATAGCGGACGTCAAGGGGCGGGCCGTGCCGAGGGAGATGCTGCAGGGAGCCACCATCACCCTCACCAACTTCGGTGCCATTGCCGGTCGCTATGCCAGCCCAATCGTGACCCCGCCCCAGGTCGCCATCATAGGGGCCGGCACCCTGTTCGAGAAGGTGGTGTTCGTGCAAGGAGAGGCGCGGCCGGTAAGGGCGCTGCCATTGTCGATGACGTTTGACCACAGGGCCTGCACCGGCGGCGAGGCGGCGCGCTTCCTCAAGGCGTTGGTGCAGGCGCTGGAGGCGGCGAGTTGCTAGTGGGTGTGCCCCGCGTTGGCGGGGCACAAATATGTTTGCGTAATGAGCAAAGCCACGTATAATCAATCGAGCTTGAAAAAGGCGATGTTTATGTCAATGAATACGATGTTTTGCATCTTTTCCTGTTGTTCATAAGTCACTCCCTCTTTCGAAGCTTTGTCCGCCTTTCAAGGCACGAGTAATTTTTGAATACAGGTTTATAGATATGTCTAACATGATCACCGGTACCGTTAAATTCTTCAACGAAACCAAAGGCTTCGGCTTCATCCAGCAAGAAAACGGCCCGGATGTGTTCGTACACTTCAGCGCCATTCAAGGTAACGGCTTCCGTACCCTGGCTGAAGGTCAGCGCGTACAGTTCTCCGTGACCCAAGGTCAGAAAGGCCCGCAGGCTGAGAACGTAACCGCTCTGTAATTGTTACAGAATTTAAGAAAGCCGTGATGCCTCAGGTATCACGGCTTTTTGTTTGTCCGGCATCCGGGCGGCAGCTATGCTGTGGTGCGCCATGATGGTGGGCGATGGAGGCAGCCGGCTCCAGGTTTTATATAGTGCGATGGAGAACAAGCTGTCTCCCGCCAGCTCTGGCGCGTCTCTCCCCATGTCATGGGGGATGAAGAGGAGAGTGATCGTTTGCGCGAGCCTGTGAAGAGAGGAGCCTGGTTGGCCGCAAGTCTGGTGCTCGTGACGGCCCAGGCTTCACCTTCATCACTCACTGCACCTGAACTCATGGCACCTGAGCCGAGCGCCGCCGCCAACTCTGACTTAGCTGGCGCCGAGCAGGCCAGGATGACCTGCCTGCGCTTCGTCCATGTTCGCCTCGGCGTTGAGACAGCCCCCATCAGCATCGAGACCCGCCCCGTGCTCGCTCAGGTTGGTCAATGGTGGGTGGGCGGCAATGTAAAAGGACCCGAGGGTCCTTTGCTGTTTGCGTGCCATCTGCGCCAGGGGGCGCATTGGGAGTTGCTCGACTTCGCGCTCTGGGCGGCTAGGCCGTCGGCTTGAGGGCGACCAGCAGGTGTTGCAGGTGTTCCACCATCGTCATGCCAAAGGGGGTCAGGTAACCGCCGTCGATGGCACTGATCAGGCCTTGGCTGTGCAGGCGTTGCGCCGCCTGGCACAGGGCATCGCTCATATCACTGCGTAATTTGATCCCCACGCTCATATTCGCCGGATCAAAGCAGGCCAGTATTTTCAGCTCGTGAACAAACTCTTCGGAAATCTGGTCGATCCCAATCATGGACAGGCTCCTTACGCTAATGATGTATGCAAATTAGCACTCCCCAGGGGAGTTTAGTGGGCGCTGGGTCAAACTATTGGCCATTACGGCAAGCGGGCAAGTTGAATGGCGTTTTTTCAAACAGTTGGCACAGATGAGCATTGTTCCACGCCGTGATAGGATAGGGCCTCACCGGCCCGGTTCCACCATCTCCTTTCCAAGGTAGCCATCATGACCCGCATCACCCTGATCTCCTTGCTTCATCAGCTCGCCCCCCGCTTCCCCATCTATCCGGTGGCGCAACTCGTGCCGCTGATCCGGGACCATGAGGGGGAGGTGTGGTTGCCGCCTCTGGCCAGTGCGGATGTGTTGGCCCTGAAGGCGGTCATCCCCTCCCGGATGCTGCGCGAGCTCGCCTCGCTGGCCCCCGGCTGGTGCGAATTTGCCACGGGCGGCGGTGACACGCCCGAGCTGGACGCCCTGGCCAGCTATGACGAAGAGATGCAGGAGAACCTGCAGCTCTACTGGCGCCATCCCGCCAAGATCAATCACCCGATCACCGATAACCTGTTCGAGCTGCGCCGGGAGGTGGTGGACGAGGCCCATGGCGCCAAGCTGGCGGCGGCCTGGGAGCAGCAACAAGCGCTGAGACTGAGCCAGCTGATGGCGGCGGCCAAGGGAGGGGACCTGCTCTGTTTCGTCGAGGTCGAATCGGCTTACTGGCTGCGACAGCGCCTGAGCGAGCAGGAGGGGGTGGAGGTGTTGACCCCGGCGCTGGCTGAGTAACTCCCCGCCAGGCTCGGGTGAATGGGCAAGGTGCGAGGGGGACCGAGCCGTAAGGCGGCAGGATCCGCCCCTGTCACTGGACAAGGCCGCGGCAAGATGTGAACATGGCGCCCTTTATTGCGCGAGCGGCGCCGATCCGGGCCTTTTCTGCCCTCGATTGACTCACTGCCACGCCCACCAGTACCCACAAGAGGCTTGATCATGAGCTATGAACTGACCGATACCGAGCGCAATGCCGCGCTGCAACTGAATGCCGACTACCGCTTTGATCACTTCATCAGCAAGCTGGTCGAGCACGAAGAGCTGTTTGTCCTGACCGACGAGCACGGCGTCATGATGCTGACCACGGAAGACGAAGACTGCATCCCGGTCTGGCCGCACCCCGAATACGCCAAGGCCTGGGCCGAAGGGGAGTGGGCCGATTGCAAGCCCCAGTCCATCACCCTCAAGGTGTGGCTGGAGCGCTGGGTCGACGGCATGGAGCAAGATGAGCTGTGCGTCGCCGTGTTCCCGACCCCGGATCAGGAAGGCATAGTGCTCGAGCCCGCCGACGTGGCCGATGCCATCGCCCAGAAGCAGGCCAAGCTCGGCTGATTGCCCCGCTTCAGGTTGCAACGACAGACCCCGCCAGCAGGCGGGGTCTTTTGTTTTTCCGGTAGTGCACAGGCTCCCGCGGGCGCGCCTCATTGCTGTTGATAGGTGGTATCGGTCAGAGTGACAGCCGGGAAGGCCTGGCCTGCCTTGATGGCGGCTTTCGTCTGCGCTTTTGCCTCCTGGTCAATCCAGAGCAGGCCGCCATAGCTGTAGCCGCTGTTGCCCCCGTCCAGGGGCCAGTAGAGCAGGTCGCTCTTGGGGGTGGCGGCTACCTTGGGCAGCTTTATCCAGCGCCAGGCCGCTTCCCGGGTGTAGGGCACCTGATAGGCGGGCACGAAGCTGGCCAGATCATAGAGGCGCTGCTGGATCTGCCGTGACAGCGCCGCCTTCTTGGCAAAATCGAACTCCTTGTCGTATTGCTCCACCAGGGTCGTGATGGCGCCATCATCTATGTTCATGATGTTGTTGGTCTGGGGCTTGTTGGCATTGACCTTGTGGAAGAACTCCCAGTAGGCGGGATAGCGGCCGCCGCTCCAGGCCATCCAGGCACTCTGGTGTTTCTTCTCCAGCATGGATTTGAAACCGGCGGAGGCATCCATCAGGTTCAGCTCCAGATTGAGCCCCGCCTTCTTCGCCTCCTCCCGCAGCAGGGTGAGGCGCTGGGCATGCTCCGCCGTGGTGTAGGTGATGCTGAGGGAGAGGGGGCGACCCTGCCCGTTTTGCAATATGCCGTTGGGGCCCGCCTGGGTGAAGCCGGCCTTGGCGAAGTAGTCCCGTGCCAGCTTGGGATCGAACGGGCGCGCCCTGATCTCGGTATTGGTAAAGTCATCCTGGCCCGAGCCATAGCTGTGAAGGCGTTGATAATCTCCCCGCAGCAGGGTGGCGAGCATCTTGTCGAGATGGAGGGCGTGCTGAATGCCGAGTCGCACATTGCGATCCTTTAGCAGGGGATCGGCGGTATTGAGGTAGAGCCCCATGGGGGACTGCGGGGTCTGGTTGTAGAACCAGCGCCGCTCGAT
The DNA here is from genome assembly GCF_054052445.1 of Aeromonas crassostreae. Lineage (NCBI taxonomy): Bacteria > Pseudomonadati > Pseudomonadota > Gammaproteobacteria > Aeromonadales > Aeromonadaceae > Aeromonas > Aeromonas crassostreae. Next base: position 136,879 of record NZ_JBSTYM010000011.1, read on the forward strand.
ATAGCCCTTTTCAAACTCCGCCGTCCTGGTCTTGTCGTGCCACCAGTTGGGCATGACCAGGCCGAAGGTATCCAGCTCGCCGCGCAGGAAGTGCTGCCAGGCGATGTTCTGATCCCTGAGCACCTTGACGTCGATCCGATCCGGGTTGAAGCGGTGCTGGAAGTAGCGCTCCCCGTCTCCCCACCAATCCTTGACCCGTCTGAAGGTGATGGATTTGCCCTTCTTCACCTCGCCAATCTGATAGGGGCCGCTGACCGGCAGCACCTTCCAGTTGTACTCCTTGACCCAGTTGGCCGTCAGCTTGATGGCGTGGCTGGGGACGGGCGTAAAGGGCAGGGATTCCAGCAGATCCTGGCGGCTCTTCTCGCTGCCGCTGGTGATGGCGAGGGTGCGCTCATCGAACTTGGTGACCTCGGTTATCTGGGTGCTGTAGTAGTTGTTGTACCAGGGGTCGCTTATCTCCTTGCCGCGCAGCATCTTGAGGGTGAACAGGAAATCATCGACGGTCACCGGCTTGCCGTCCGACCAGCGGGCCTTGGGGTTGAGGCGAAAATAGAGGGTCTTGTGATCGCTGCCGAAGGCCCACTGGTTTGCCAGCATCGGCATGGGGTTGCCGGTGAGGGGGTGGGTGCTGAGCAGTGGCAGGTTGGTCTCCCTGACATAGCCGGCGAAGCCGCCGTTGGAGTCGGGCCCGTACAGCCGCAGGGTCAGGGGAAAACTGGTCATGAAGGTGTGAAAGGTGCCGCCTCGCTTGGCAGCCGGATCGGCATAGACGGGGTCGGTGTCGTTGCTCTCCCAGGCGAGATCGGGGGGCAGGGTGGCGCTCCAGCCAAAGGCGCTCCAGCAGAGGGGGATCACCATGGCCGCGACCCGCATGGCTCGCGCTAAAGAGGGGATGACCGAGGGGGAATTGTGCAGCATGTCCTTGCTCTCCTGATGATGGGCGTCCTGCCGGGTCAACATGTGGGGCCCGAGTGGGCTTGCCCCATGATGGGAACTTTCCCCATCGAGGTCAATGTTCGGCTTGTGCCTTGAACAGCCTCATTTTTCCACCCAGCAGATGAACCACGAAGCCGAGCAGTACCAGGCCCGCCCCCAGCCACTGCAAGGTGGTGGGATGCTCGTCGAGCAGCAGGGCGGCGGCCACCATGCCGACGCAGGGCACCAGCAGGGAGAGCGGCGCCACCTGGGCAACCGGGTAGCGCATCAGCAGCCGTCCCCACAGGCCATAACCGAGCCAGGTGGCGACCAGGGAGAGGTAGAGCACGCACAAGATCCCCTGCCAGCTGATGTGGAGCAGGCTGCTGGCGATGACATCGGGCCCCTCGAACAGCCAGGAGAGGGCGAAGAAGGGCAGGATGGGCACCAGGCCGCCCCAGGCGATAAGGCTCGGCAGGGAGGTGTGATAGCGCAGGCCGATCTGGCGGTTGATGACGTTGCCAAGGCCCCAGCAGGCGGCGGCGCACAGGGTCAGCACGAAACCGAGCAGGGTCAGGTTGCCCTCGCCATGGGTGGCGATGAGATAGAGACCCGCTCCCGCCAGGGGCAGGGCCACCCAGTGATGGGGCTGCCAGCGCTCCCCCAGCCAGATCATGGCGAACAGCAGGGTGAACACCACCTGGGATTGCAGCACCAGGGAGGCCATGCCCGCCGGCATGCCGAACTGCATGGCGCAAAACAGAAAGGCAAATTGCCCCAGGCTGATGGCGCCGCCATAGGCCAGCAGCCAGCGCCAGGGCATGGCGGGTCTGGGCACCAGCAAGATGGCGGGGAAGACCACGCCGACGAAGCGCAGCGCCCCCAGCAGCAGCGGCGGTATGCCCTCCAGCCCCCACTTGATGGCCACGAAGTTGAGCCCCCAGCAGAGAATGACCAGGGCGGCCAGACACTTGTCCTTGGTTTGCATTGGGTTTCCTTGTGCGAGATGGGGCCTGGGTGGCCCGGATGAGGGGATCAGGCCCCGAGCATAACCTCCAACGGGGGGCCGGCGTCAATCGGGAGCGGCGACGCCATGGTGCTCGCCCCTGGCAGGCGCGAGGCCTGGGACCTGATCCGGAGGCTGCGGGCTAAACTATTCGTATCGGCCCGAGTCGGCGGGCCATGCCGCGAGTGGAGGCTCCCAATGAGCGATCATGCCCTGTTACCCCATGGTGAGGATCTGCGCCGGGCGGTGCGCTGGCTGGCACAGGGGCACGCCAACGACCCCCATGCCATCGAGGAGGCCTGTCTGCGCTTCGATCTCTCCCCCCTCGATGGGGAGTTCCTGATGCGCCACTGGGCCAGGCCAGACAGGCATCCCGATGAGCCGATATGAGCCCGCAGGAGGCACCAGAGGGGGCGTATGGGCGCCTTCGCGCGCGGGCGATGGCAGAGGTTCACACGAAGTTGGCGAGGTTGATGCCGTAGTCCTTGGGATCCACCGTACTCTCTATGCGCTCCTGGGTACCTGGCTTGGCCAGATCCAGCCACTGGACATCGAGATAGTGGCGCCGGCCGGCGTGATAGATCACCTTGACCAGCGGCTTGAGCGGTTGCTGCTCGTTGCGTTGCATGACGATGGCCAGCCGCTGGTTGGATAGCTGCACCAGAGTCCCCACCGGATAGACCCCCATGCATTTGATAAAGCGCGTCACCAGCCCCTCGTCGAAGTGGCTGGCGGCGCCCTTGAGCAGGATGCGAAACGCCTGGGTCGGCGGCATCCCCTGCTTGTAGACCCTGTCTGCCGTCACCGCATCGTAGACATCGACGATGGCGCTCATGCGGGTATAGAGGGAGAGCTGGTCCCCCTTGAGCCGGCGGGGGTAGCCTGAGCCGTCGAGCCGCTCGTGGTGGTTGGTGGCCACTTCCAGCATGGTGGGGGTGATGCCGCTGGTGGCGTTGAGGATGTCATGGCTGTGCACCACATGCTCGCGCATGATGGCGAACTCCTCATCGGTCAGCTTGCCCGGCTTGTTGAGCACCTCATTGGGGGTCATGATCTTGCCCACATCATGGAGCAGGCCCCCCAGAGTCAGCTCCTTGAGCACGCTGCGCGCCAGGCCGAGGTAGCGGCCGAAGTTGGCCAGCAGTATGGCCACGTTCATGGAGTGCTCCATCAGGTAGGCATCCTTGGCGCGGATCCTGGCCAGGCAGAGCATGGCGTCGCCATGGCTGAACATGGTGTCCACCATCTCCTCGGCCACCGCCGCCAGGGGGGTGATATCGATGGGTTCCCCGGCCTTGAGGTGGCGAATGAACTTGCCTTGCAGCTCGCGAGCCTCCTGATACAGGCGGCGGATCTTGGGGGCGCGTCCCTCGTCATGAGCGCGGGGGGGCTGACCGGCCCGCACCGGGGGGCTGGCCTGGGGGCTGGCTGGCGCCGGTTTGCTCGGGGCCTGGCTGCGCTCGGGGTCGATGCGCACCGTCAGCACGCCACGGGCCTTCAGGCTGGCTATCTGCTGCCGGGTGTGGACCAGGCCGCTCTGGGCTATCTCCAGGCCGGCACGCTGGCTGACGATGGCGACCACAAACATGCCGGGCGTGAGCGCGTCGACGGCGATGACGGGATGGGCGGAGGTTGAAGACATGGGGTACCGGCTTGCGTGATACTTAAAGCGAGATGGGCGCCAGTCTAGCACCCGGATCGGGCGCCATCACAGGCCCATCGGGCGTTATTGCTGGAGTTGTCACGCTCGGCCGATATAATGTCGCCCTTTTCCCGATGGCAATTGAGGTAGTGAATGCGGCTCGACAAGTTTCTGTGCGATTGTTCCGATTTGACCCGCTCTTTGGCAGGCAAGCTGATCCGGCAGGGTGAGGTGGTGGTGGACGGCATCGTGGTCAAGCAGCCCGCCTTTCACATCAACGAGCAGAGCCAGGTGGAATTTGACGGCGTCTTGCTGACCCTGAGCCAGGGCAATCGCTACTTCATGCTGCACAAGCCGGAGGGCTACGTCTGCTCCAACGAGGATCCGGATCACGCCACCGTGTTCCAACTGCTGGATGAGCCGGCCATGGGCAAGCTCCATGTGGTGGGTCGCCTCGACCTCGACACCACGGGCCTGGTGCTGGTGACCGACGATGGCCAGTGGTCCCATCGCATCACCTCGCCCCGTCACGAGTGTGCCAAGACCTACCGGGTCTGGCTGGCCGACCCCGTGCATCCGGACGCCATCTCCCTGTTTGCCGACGGCGTCTTCCTGCGCAACGAGACCGACAAGACCCGCCCCGCCCAGCTCGAGCTGCTGGGGGAGTGCGAGGCGCGCCTCACCATCCACGAGGGCAAGTACCATCAGGTCAAGCGGATGTTTGCCTCCATCGGCAACAAGGTGGTGGGGCTGCATCGCGAGCAGATAGGCGCCCTGGCCCTGGACGAGGCGCTGGCGCCCGGCGAATACCGCGAGCTGACCGCCGAGGAGATAGCCCTGTTCTGACGGATTAGGGTGAAGGGATGCAACACGGCGGGGCCTGGCAGGCCCCGCCGTTTTTGCGGGTACCCCCTGGGGGGGCCTAATGGCTGCCACTCATGCCCAGCACCAGTATGGTGCCCAGGGTGGCGAGCAGGGCCCCGGCCCAGGCGGGCAGGCTGGGGCGCTGGCCCGAATGCCACCACAGCAGCGGCAGCAAGACCACAGGGGTGGTGGAGGAGAGGATGGCCACCATGCCCACGTCTCCCTGACGCAGGGCGACCAGGATGAGGGTCATGCCCAGGGCCATGGCCAGGAAACCGTTGACCCCTATCATGGCGAGGATGGGGCGATTGATGGGGTTGAGCGGCATGGCGAGGGGCAGACGCAGCAGGCGCAGCCCACAGTGGGCCAGCAGGGCGCTGGCCATGCGCACCCCGGAGGCGCTGACGGGATCCACGGCGCCGCCCGTCATCACCGGCTTGGCGATGATGGCCCCCAGGCTCTGGCACAGGGCCGCGGTCAGGCCGAGCCCGATGCCGATGGCGATGGGGCCGCGCACCTGCTCCCAGTCGTGGGACTGGCCGCGGCGGCCAAACAGGATGGCCAGCATGACGCCGCCGAACACCAGCAGGGCGCCGACCAGGCGCCAGCCGGTCAGGGTTTCGTCAAACAGCCAGAGCCCGAGCAGGGCGGAAAAAAGCGCATGACAGGAGAAGAGCAGGCCGCTGCGCCTGGGGCCCATCCGGTTCATGCAGGCGAACAGGGCGGTATCGCCGATGAAGATGCCGATGAGGCCCGAGAGGATGAGCAGCGGCACGGCGCCGGCGTCGAGACTCTGCCAGCCGCCGGTCGCCAGGCTGGCGCCTCCCAGCATCAGGCTGACCAGGAACATGCGCCAGCGGCTGTAGGCAAAGGCACCCAGGTGGCGGGCCGGTTTGACCGAAATCAGGGCCGCGATCGCCCACAAACTGGCGGCGGCCAGAGCCAGCCATTCGTAACCCATAAAAACTCCCAAAAAAACAGCCCGCAGGACTCCCTCCGCAGGGCAAGCCCGATACAATACGGGGCGTTTTCGGGGATAACAAGGACGGCATCATGCATTCGTCATCAGGCGCGCCGTCGGCCTTCCCCTCCAGTTGGTCGTGAATTGTGAAAAGAGGTCAGTCGTATGTGTCCCCCCCTTGCCCGCCCGCCCCCATGGCGCCGGGTCTCCTCCCTGTTATGCGGCCTGTTGCTGGGCGCCAGCCTCAGTCAGAGCGCCCTCGCCGAGCCGCTGCCGCC